>JAEWOP010000199.1 GCA_023399635.1 Pseudomonadota bacterium | reverse complement strand
CGGACGGATTTTCAGCATCTGCCGGGGTGGAAAGAGGATGACCCGACTGGTCTTTTCGTCGGGATGCGAGCCTGTCTGGATCACGTTCAATCCGTCAAGCCATACAGAACCGGCGCGCTTGGCCTGAGCTCGGATGATATCCTCCCCATCTATCAAAAAGCGGCTGGTGAAGTGTTCAGCGCCGCCGCGGACGCGCGGTCGTTCTTTGAAACTCACTTCCAGCCGTTTCTGATCTGCAGGGATGATGGCGAAGCCGGTTTCGTCACGGGTTTTTATGAGCCCGAAATAGCGGTTGCTTCTGCTCCCTCGCCATCTTTCTCCCATCCCTTCTATCGACGTCCCGCTGATCTCGTTGAACTTCAGGATGAAAATCGCCCTTCAGGGTTTGACTCCTCCTACGCATTCGCGCGTTTTCGCGATGGAGTGACGGACGAATACCCTGATCGAAAACAGATCGATCGCGGCTACCTGGCAGGGCGTGGTCTGGAGATTGCCTGGGCTGAATCGAAGATCGATGTATTCTTCGCTCATATACAAGGAGCAGCGCGTCTACGGTTTCCAGATGGCAGTCTGAAGCGAATAACTTACGCTGCCAAATCAGGGCATCCGTTTTCGGCGATCGGAAAGTTGCTCATCGAACGTGGGCATATCGATCCGGCCACTGTTTCCATGCAGTCGATCCGGACTTGGCTTCGCGAGAATCCGGCTAAGGTTGATGAGGTGCTGTGGCATAATCGCTCCTACATCTTCTTCCGCGAAGCAGAGGTAGAGGATGTCGATCTCGGGCCGATCGCCGCAGCCAAGGTGCCACTTTTGCCCGGTCGATCTTTGGCGGTCGACAGGCTTGTGCATACCTTTGGTTTTCTCTTTTTCATTCACGCGCCAACATTGACCCATCTTGACGATGGGAGACCCTTTGCCCGAACGCTCCTTGCACTTGATACCGGCAGCGCGATTGTCGGTGCTGCCCGCGGTGATATCTTTACCGGATCGGGCGAAGCTGCAGGAGAGCAGGCAGGGACGATCCGTCACCACGCCGATTTTTATGTTCTAATTCCTAGGTCGGTTGCAGGAAGGTTCGAGCGATGACGACCGGTCGAAAGCTAACCTCCGAAGAGCGGGTGCTATGGGGAAAGGTAGCAAAGTCCGCCAGAGCACTGCCAGGGCGGGCGGAAGAAGCGCGCCAGCTGGAGGAAGAGATTCGGGCGATGATGACGTCGGAGGAAGCCGCTCTGCAAAAGCCGGCACAGCCTGCGAATGAGGGGGCACTTCCACCGTCCCCAACGCCGAAACCTCGGCGGCCAGTCGGTAGCCACCAGCCGTTGGAAAAGCCGGTGCACCGCAAGCTTGCGAAAGGCCGTCTGGCAATAGAGGCACGGATAGACCTTCATGGTCTTTATCAGTCGGAGGCACATGACCTTCTTCTGGACTTTCTTTATCGAGCCCACGAGCGGGAGCTTCGGCACGTGCTGGTTATCACTGGTAAAGGCAGTTCCGGCGGGAGCGAAGGCGCACTCCGGCGGGCGGTGCCCTTGTGGTTTTCCAAGCCGGAGTTTCGCTTTTTGATATCGTCCTACGAATGGGCAGCGCGTCATCATGGAGGAGAGGGCGCGCTTTATGTACGGCTCAGCCGTCCGGCGAGGCGGCTGTGACCCCCTTCGCAGAAGCTCTCAGGGAGCTACGCCGCCGAAAAGGGGTGACGCAGCGAGATCTTGCGCAGGCGATAGGCGTTTCGCCGGCCTATCTTTCGGCCTTGGAACACGGGAAGCGCGGCAAGCCCAGCTTCGATTTGCTGCAGCGGATCGCGGGCTACTTTCACATCATCTGGGACGAAGCGGATGATCTGTTCATGACAGCCGCCTCCTCCCATCCAAAGGTGACGTTGGATACCTCAGGGCTCCCAGCCGACTACACGCTTCTTGCCAACCGGCTGGCGAAGGAGATTCGCTCTTTGTCGCCCGATATGGTACAGGCAATAGAGAAACTGCTCGATGACGCTCGTTCTCACAGCTGAATCCCCTGTTTTCGGGCAGGCCTGCGAGGCTTGAGCTTTAGAATCCACCCTGAACTCCCTATATCTGAAGCGGATATGCGGGTGATTCGCATCTTCGATGCTCTTCGCCGATGGACAACTGGAAAGATCACTGATGACTGAAACACCCGTGAGCGAAAACGGCGCGAGTGCAGAGTATGGCGCAGACTCCATCAAGGTCCTGAAAGGGCTTGATGCGGTACGCAAGAGACCAGGCATGTATATCGGTGATACCGACGACGGTTCCGGTCTCCATCATATGGTCTACGAGGTCGTCGACAACGCAATCGATGAAGCACTGGCCGGTCATGCGGATCTGGTCACGGTGACGCTGAACCCGGACGGCTCGGTCACGGTTACCGACAATGGCCGCGGGATCCCGACCGATATTCACACGGGCGAAGGCGTGTCGGCAGCCGAAGTGATCATGACGCAGCTGCATGCGGGCGGTAAATTCGACCAGAATTCCTACAAGGTCTCCGGCGGCCTCCACGGGGTCGGCGTTTCGGTCGTGAACGCACTGTCGGTCTGGCTGAAGCTGCGGATCCGCCGCAACGGCAAGCTTCATGAGATCTCCTTTACACACGGCGTCGCGGATTCACCCTTGAAGGTGATTGGCGACTATGAAGGTCGTTCGGGCACTGAGGTGACCTTCCTCGCCAGCACTGAAACCTTCACCATGACGGAGTTCGACTACAACACGCTGGAGCACCGCCTGCGTGAACTCGCTTTCCTCAATTCGGGCGTCAGAATCCGGCTAACGGACAAGCGGAAGCCGGACGTCCGTGAGGAAGAAATGATCTATGACGGGGGCCTTGAAGCCTTCGTCCGCTATCTTGACCGTTCCAAGAAGCCGCTTGTCGAAAAGCCCGTGGCAATTCGCGGCGAAAAGGATGGGATCACCGTCGAGGTCGCGCTCTGGTGGAACGACAGCTACCACGAAAACGTGCTCTGCTTTACGAACAACATTCCCCAGCGCGACGGCGGCACCCATATGGCCGGCTTCCGCGGCGCATTGACGAGACAAGTCACCTCCTATGCCGATACCTCCGGCATCACCAAGAAGGAAAAGGTTTCGCTCACCGGCGAAGATTGCCGCGAGGGTCTGACCGCAGTCGTTTCCGTCAAGGTTCCCGACCCGAAGTTCTCGTCGCAGACCAAGGACAAGCTGGTCTCTTCTGAAGTCCGGCCCGTTGTGGAAAGCCTCGTGAACGAGGCCCTTGGCACCTGGTTTGAGGAGCACCCGACGGAAGCCAAGGTACTCGTTGGTAAGGTAGTCGAAGCGGCCGTCGCTAGGGAGGCTGCGCGCAGGGCGCGTGAGTTGACGAGACGCAAAGGCGCACTCGATATCGCATCATTGCCCGGCAAACTGGCGGACTGCTCCGAACGCGACCCGACCAAGTCGGAACTCTTCCTCGTGGAGGGCGATTCTGCGGGTGGCTCGGCCAAGCAGGGCCGTTCGCGCGAAACCCAGGCGATTTTGCCGCTGCGGGGCAAGATCCTCAATGTCGAACGCGCTCGCTTCGACAAGATGCTGTCCAGCCAGGAGATCGGCACGCTGATCACGGCCCTTGGCACCTCGATCGGCAAGGACGAGTTCAACGCAGACAAGCTGCGCTACCACAAGATCATCATCATGACGGACGCGGATGTCGACGGCGCCCACATCCGCACATTGCTGCTGACCTTCTTCTTCCGGCAGATGCCGGAGCTGATCGAACGCGGTCACGTCTATATTGCCCAGCCGCCGCTCTACAAAGTGACGCGCGGCAAATCGGTGCAGTATCTCAAGGACCAGAAGGCATTCGAGGAATACCTGATCACCAGCGGGCTCGAGGACACCAGCCTGGTGCTGGCATCCGGTGAAGTGCGTACCGGCCAGGATCTTCGGGAAGTCATCCATGATGCGATGCGCCTTCGCAATCTTCTGGACGGTCTTCATTCTCGCTACAACCGCTCCGTGGTGGAGCAGGCGGCGATCGCCGGTGCACTTAATCCGGACCTCACCGATAACCCCGAGCGGGCGAAACAGACTGCCGACGAGGTTGCACGTCGGCTCGATGTCATCGCAGATGAAACCGAGCGCGGCTGGAGCGGCCATGTGACGGAAGAGGGGGGGCTGCGTTTCGAGCGCATGGTCCGTGGGGTCAAGGAAGTCGCCGTTCTGGATGTTGCCCTGATCGGTTCGGCGGACGCTCGGCATATCGACCAGATGACGCCCCGGCTCAGCGAGATCTACGGCGCGCCTCCGGCCTTGCGACGCAAGGAGGAGGAGCATGAAATGTCCGGCGCCGTCGCGCTTCTGGATGCAATCTTTGCAGCGGGGCGCAAGGGCATCTCGATGCAGCGCTATAAGGGGCTTGGCGAAATGAACGCGGAGCAGCTTTGGGAAACGACGCTCGACCCGAATGTCCGCTCGCTTCTGCAGGTCAAGGTAAGCGATGCCACCGATGCCGATGGATTGTTCTCGCGCCTCATGGGCGACGAGGTAGAGCCTCGCCGTGAATTCATTCAGGACAACGCGTTGAACGTCGCGAACCTGGACATCTGAACCTCGCCGCTTCACGTGAATCATCCACCGAGATGATTCACGTGAAACCACTATTCTTTGCCAGCGAACTGTCCTTCGAAGGCGACTTCGGCCAGTGGCTTTCGTTGGCTCTGCACTTCCCGTTCCTGCAGGTCCTCCGGAAGCGTCTCCCTGGCGGCAATCTTGCCGATCGCGCAGGCGGCTTCCACACGAAAGCCATCGGGAATCCCAAGCCTCTGCACCGCCTGCTCTCTGTCCATACCCTCCATTCCATGAGCGTGGTAGCCGAGCTTCATCGCTTGGCAGGCGATGGAGAACCAGGCGGAGCCGGTATCAAAGGAGTGGGTATAAGCGGGCTTCTTCTCCCCGTCCTTTGACACCCGGTATGTTCGGGAAACGAAGATGATAAGGGCCGCCGCGTTCTGTGCCCAGCGCTGGTTGCCTGGCGACAGGATGTCGAGCAGAACCGGCCAGCTCTCCGTATCTCGCAAGGCATAGACAAACCGCCACGGTTGGTTATTGCCGGAAGACGGCGCCCAGTGTCCGGCATCAAGGATCGTCAGCAGCGCCTCCCGGCTCATGGCTTCACCGGTGAAAGCGCGCGGTGACCACCGGTCAAGAAAGAAGACGTCGATGGGATGTTCCGATTGGCGGTTGTTGCTCTGGGTCATTCCGCGGGTCCAATTTGGGTCAGGAGATCAGCATAGCTTGAGACGGGGAGGGAGCAACCGCTGCCCGCGACAATGGGGGTGACAACAGCGTGGCCATCCGCCATAAGGCAGTTGTCAGACAAGTGGAGGCATAGTCGTGAAACTCATGCGTGTTGGCCAGCCGGGCCAGGAAAAGCCGGCAATTCTTGATGCAGACGGCAAGGTGAGAGACCTCTCCCAGCACGTATCGGATATCGGTGGTGCGGCTATTTCGCCGGAAGGTTTGGCGAAGATTGCGGCTCTTGATCCGACGAGCCTGCCTGAGATTTCGATTGATCGTATCGGCGCCTGCGTTGCCGGCACCGGCAAGTTCATCTGCATCGGCCTCAACTTCTCGGATCACGCTGCTGAGACCGGCGCCGCCGTTCCCCCGGAGCCGGTGATCTTCATGAAAGCCACCTCCGCCATCTGCGGCCCGAACGACAACGTGATCATCCCGCGCGGCTCGGAAAAGACCGACTGGGAGGTCGAACTTGGCGTGGTGATCGGAAAGACTGCCAAGTATGTCTCGGAAGCCGAGGCGATGGATTACATCGCCGGCTACTGCGTTTCCCACGACGTTTCCGAGCGCGGCTTCCAGACGGAACGCGCCGGTCAATGGACAAAGGGCAAATCCTGCGACACCTTCGGTCCGATCGGACCCTGGCTGGTGACGAAGGATGAGGTCGCGGATCCGCAGAACCTCGGTATGTGGCTGAAGGTCAACGGCGAAACCATGCAGGACGGCTCGTCGAAGACCATGGTCTACGGCGTCGCCTTTGTCGTTTCCTACCTCAGCCAATTTATGTCTCTGCAGCCGGGCGACGTCATCTCCACCGGCACGCCTCCGGGCGTCGGCATGGGCATGAAGCCGCCGCGTTACCTGAAAGCCGGCGATGTCGTCGAACTTGGCATCGAAGGTCTCGGCACCCAACGGCAGACCTTCGTCGCCGATCGCTAATCGCTATAGAGCGGAACCTTAATCCCTCTCGTGCCATTGTGAATGCCAGGCCTTCAAGCCTGGCATTTTCTGTTGAGTGGATCGGTATCGCATCATGTTGCACTGCAATCCAAACCTGCTAGCCTCTCCTCTTGTTCGCGAACCCGAGGCTTCGGGTTCGGCGTCACAGGTTACACCGGGCTTGTCGAAAGGCGGCACCTCCATGATCTACCAGCTCTATGAAATGAACCACGCCGCGATCGCGCCCTTTCGGGCAGCAGCCGATGCGCTGAAATTCGTTTACACCAATCCTTTCAATCCGATGTCTTATACGCCGGCCGGTCGAGCGATGGCGGCAAGCGTGGAACTGTTCGAGCGCATGACGCGGCGCTATGCGAAGCCGGAATTCGGTCTCTCCAGCACCGTGGTAGACGGCCGTCCCGTCCCAGTGACTGAGCACATTGTGTGGTCGAAGCCGTTTTGCGACCTCATTCATTTTCGCCGGCAGCTACCGCCCGGCCGCGCGCCGGATCAAAAGCTTCTCCTCGTGGCACCGATGTCGGGCCATTACGCGACCCTCCTGCGGGGCACCGTCGAGACACTGCTTCCGAACGCCGAAATCTACATCACCGACTGGATAGACGCGCGCATGGTCCCTGTGACGGCAGGGCGCTTCGATCTCGATGATTACATTGACTACCTGATCGAGATGATCCGCCACATCGGCCCAGATATCCAGATTATCGGAGTCTGCCAGCCTTCGGTGCCAGTTCTGGCGGCAGTGGCGCTCATGGAAGCGGCGGACGATCCGATGACCCCCTCGTCAATGGTGCTGATGGGAGGTCCCATCGACACGCGGGAGAATCCGACAGCCGTGAACAACCTTGCACAGGAAAAGCCGCTCGAGTGGTTCCGCGACAACGTCATCATGAATGTCCCCTGGCCGCATCCTGGTTTCATGCGTCCGGTCTATCCGGGCTTCCTGCAGCTGTCGGGCTTCATGTCGATGAACCTCGACCGCCACATCAGCGCCCACAAGGAGTTTTTCGAACACCTCGTGCAGAACGATGGCGATTCAGCTGAGCGGCATCGGGATTTCTACGATGAGTACCTGGCGGTGATGGACCTGACGGAAGAATTCTATCTGCAGACGGTGGATACCGTATTCATCAAGCACGCCTTGCCGAAGGGCCAGATGATGCACCGTGGCGTTCCGGTCGACACAACGAAAATTTGCAAGACAGCGCTTCTGACCGTCGAGGGTGAGAATGATGACATCTCCGGCCTCGGCCAGACACGTGCCGCCCACACCATTTCCCCAAACATTCCTGACGACAAACGGATGCATTACATGCAGCCGGACGTCGGCCATTATGGGGTCTTCAATGGCTCCCGCTTCCGCAAGGAAATAGCTCCGAGAATCCTTGCCTTTGCCGCCAAGCATGCGGGAACGAACGCCACGAGTTCTCGTCCCGTCCGGCGGTCATCAAGGGCGGCAAGCAAGACTGACCAAAGGATTTCCTCCCGGTAAATCAGTAGGTTCTCACATTCGGTAGGGCGTCATCTTGAACCGCAACTTCGGCGCACCCAAATCGAATTCTGACGGGCCGGCATGTGGCTGCCCGGCAAAGAAAGGGTGTCACCGATGAACCAGTCTGCATTGATTCGTCCGGATTGGACGCCGGCCACCATCGCCCTGATGGTGCTCGGGTTCGTGGTCTTCTGGCCGCTCGGCCTGGCCATGCTTGCCTACATCATGTTCGGCGAAAGGCTCCAAGGCTTCAAGCGCGATGCCAACCGTAAGGCGGATGGCATGTTCGCCGGCTGCCGCAGGGCAAAGTCGCGATACAGCACGCATTTCTCGACCGGCAACGTCGCGTTCGACGACTGGCGAAAGGCCGAGCTTGACCGCATCGAGGAAGAGCGCCGCAAGCTCGACGAGATGCGCGAAGAGTTCGACAGCTATATGCGTGAGCTGCGTCGCGCCAAGGATCAGGAAGAGTTTGATCGCTTCATGCGCGACCGCAAGTCTCGCCCCTCGGGACAGACCGACGTGGTCGATCTCTGAGGATTCACGTGAAACATTTGAAACCGGCGCCTTTTGGCGCCGGTTTTTTTTGTCTCTACAACCTTCGAATCGTCTAGACAGAGGCAATGTTCGCGCTCCTCAAGAAACCAGTTCGCACACGTCGCAAGCCCTTGGCTGCGGAGAAGCGCACGCTTCAGATCGGCAGCCGAGCAATGCCGCTGACCATTCGCGAGCATCCGCGCTCTACCCGCATTACCTTGCGCATAGAACCTGGTGCAAAGGGCTTGAGCCTGACGGTTCCCCTTGGGCTGAAGAAAGACGAAATCGATGGCTTTCTCGATCGCCACCAAGGCTGGTTGCTGACCAAGCTTGCCCGGTTTCCCCAGGCGCCGTCGTCCTTGGGAGCCGGCTCCTCCATCATGCTGCGCGGGGTTGCGCATGAGGTGGAACACACCGGCAGTCTTCGCGGCGTCACAGAGGCCGGGCTGACGGAGGGAAGGGCGGTGCTGCGGGTCAGCGGCCTGCCGGAACATTCTGGACGACGAATTGCCGCGTTCCTCAAGAAGGAGGCGCGCAAGGATCTGGAAGCGGCGGTTCAGTTGCATGCGCGGGGGGTGCGCAAGCCGGTCAGGTCCATCACCATGAAAGACACCCGCTCCCGCTGGGGCTCGTGTTCCTGGGACGGAAATCTCAGCTTCTCCTGGCGCATCGTCATGGCGCCGCCTTTTGTTATCGATTATCTCGCCGCACACGAAGTGGCGCATCTCGAACAGATGAACCACGGTCCGGAATTCTGGTCCCTCTGCCGCCGGCTCTGCCCCCGCACAGACGAGGCCAAGGCCTGGCTGAAGCGTCATGGTTCGCAGTTGCATGCGGTCGATTTCGGCTAGGATCCTCGTGCGAGCCTAAGGACGTTGGAGAATTCTCTTCAAATCTGCAGGCACTTATAGGTTTTTTCGCAAGGGCTTCGTCCCCACCCTCCAAACCTGTGCCTACACTTGTCCCGTTCCGCTTCGGCTACACCGGCACGCATCGCCGGCGAGGCGGGGCCGGTGCCTGCAGGACTTGCCGTGATGCAAGCAGGGTCTGCAGGGCTGCGCAGAAAATGGTTCCCCTCTCGCCGAACTCGGCGAGGCGTGCGTGTGTCGCACACAACCCGGCCTGGCTTTCCGCAAGGAACTAAGCGCCCAGGCCGCCGCAGAGGAACCGCAGTTGCGCTGGCAAAGAACACCGAACGGGACACGTCGCGTGTCACATAACTAATTTTTACGAGGCACACGACGTGTCCCGGCCGATCCTCGGGTCCAGCCCGAGGATGACGAAGAAGAAAACGGCGCTCGTCCTCCTCGGGCGAACGCGGTGAGAACCGTGGATCGCCAAGGGACGACTCCGTCCGGCGCCCGGTGATGCCGCCAGAGCCGGATCATTGCTTTTATCTCGACTCTGCCACGATTTCGTGCGAACTCGCGAGCCATGAAACCGGACATCAAGATTTGCGGATTGAAGACGCCGGAGGCGGTGGAGCAGGCGGTCTCTCGCGGTGCCACCCATATCGGCTTTATCTTCTTCCCCAAGAGCCCCCGCAATATTGCCCCAGAAACGGCCGCCGAATTGGCGGACCGTGTGCGAGCCAGCGTGAAGGTCGTCGCCGTCACGGTTGATGCGGACGACGAGGAACTTGACGATATTGTTCACCTGCTGAAGCCGGACATGATCCAGATGCACGGCCACGAGACGCCGGAGCGGATTCTCCAGGTCAAGGCGCTCTACGGACTGCCGGTGATGAAGGCTTTTTCCGTGCGCGAGGCAGTCGATCTCGAGCGGGTGGATCCCTATCTGGGGGTTGCAGACCGCTTTCTGTTCGACGCCAAGGCGCCGGCCGGCTCGGAACTGCCGGGCGGCAATGGGGTTTCCTTCGACTGGGACATCATGGCCTCGCTTGACGTAAGCGTCGATTACATGCTTTCCGGAGGCCTGAACAAAGACAATGTCGGCCTTGCGCTCGCCTCCACCCGCGCTCGTGGTGTAGACGTGTCATCGGGAGTGGAAAGCGCGCCGGGGGTCAAGGACCCCGCCATGATCGACGCCTTCTTTGACGCCATCGCAGAGGCCGGGACCGCCCGCGCTTGAGGAGTAAAGTGTGAACGAGACGCTGAGACCGAATTCCTTCCGCTCCGGACCCGATGAGGATGGCCGTTTCGGCATCTTCGGTGGCCGGTTCGTTGCCGAAACACTGATGCCGCTGATCCTTGATCTGCAGGCGGAGTGGGAAAAGGCCAAGACGGATCCGGAATTCCAGGCGGAGCTCCAGCACCTCAACACGCATTACACCGGCCGCCCGAGCCCGCTTTATTTCGCCGAGCGCCTGACGGCCGAACTCGGCGGCGCGAAGATCTACTTCAAGCGCGACGAGCTCAACCACACCGGTTCGCACAAGATCAACAACTGCCTTGGCCAGATCCTGCTTGCCAAGCGCATGGGCAAGACGCGCATCATCGCGGAAACCGGTGCCGGCCAGCACGGAGTCGCCTCCGCCACCGTCGCCGCCCGCTTTGGTCTTCCCTGCGTGGTCTACATGGGTGCCACCGACGTCGAGCGTCAGGCGCCGAACGTTTTCCGCATGAAGCTTCTTGGCGCCGAGGTCCGGCCCGTCACCGCCGGCCATGGAACGCTCAAGGATGCTATGAACGAGGCGTTGCGCGACTGGGTTACCAATGTCGATGACACCTATTACCTGATTGGCACTGCTGCCGGTCCTCATCCTTACCCGGAACTGGTTCGTGATTTTCAGTCCGTGATCGGCAAGGAAACGAAAGAGCAGATGATGGCGGTCGAAGGCCGACTGCCCGACATGCTGGTTGCTGCCGTCGGCGGTGGTTCGAACGCCATCGGTCTCTTTCACCCCTTCCTCGATGACGAGTCCGTTCGGATTGTCGGCGTCGAAGCCGGTGGCAAGGGCCTGGACGGCGAGGAGCACTGTGCCTCCTTGACGGCAGGCTCGCCAGGCGTCCTCCACGGCAACCGAACCTATCTGCTTCAGGATAGCGACGGCCAGATCAAGGAAGGCCATTCGATCTCCGCCGGCCTCGATTATCCCGGCATTGGTCCTGAGCATTCGTGGCTGAAGGATATCGGCCGCGTGGAATACGTGCCGATCATGGATGACGAAGCGCTTGCTGCTTTCCAGATGCTGACACGCACCGAGGGCATCATTCCGGCGCTGGAGCCCAGCCACGCGCTGGCCGAAGTCATCAAGCGCGCGCCGAAGATGGACAAGGACCAGATCATTGTGATGAACCTCTGTGGCCGCGGCGACAAGGACATCTTCACCGTTGGCAAGATTCTCGGAATGGGCCTCTGACATGACCGCACGCATGGACAACAAATTCGCGGCGCTGAAGGCAGAAGGCCGTCCGGCCCTCGTGACCTACTTCATGGGCGGCGATCCGGATTACGACACGTCGCTGGCGATCATGAAGGCCTTGCCGGAAGCTGGCGCCGATGTCATCGAACTCGGTGCGCCCTTTTCCGACCCGATGGCCGATGGTCCGGCGATCCAGCTCGCCGGCCAGCGTGCGCTGAAGAACGGCCATTCGCTCAAGAAGACGCTCGACATGGCGCGCGACTTCCGCAAGTCGGATGACACGACGCCCATCGTCATCATGGGCTATTACAACCCGATCTACATCTACGGCGTCGACCGCTTCCTTGATGACGCGCTCGAAGCTGGCGTGGACGGCCTGATCATTGTCGACCTTCCTGCGGAGATGGACGACGAACTCTGCATCCCTGCTCGCCAGAGAGACATCAACTTCATCCGCCTGACAACCCCGACGACGGACGAGAAGCGTCTGCCCAAGGTGCTGACCAACACCTCGGGCTTCGTCTACTACGTGTCGATGACCGGCATCACCGGCTCGGCGCTTCCGGACCCGTCGAAGATTGCCGGTGCCGTCGAGCGTATCAAGAAGTCGACCGACCTGCCGGTCTGCGTCGGCTTTGGCGTCAAGACGGCCGAACACGCACGGCTGATCGGTGCCTCTGCCGATGGCGTCGTGGTGGGGACCGCGATCGTCAATCAGGTTGCCACATCGCTCGATAAGGAAGGCCGCGCGACCGCCGACACCGTGCAGTCCGTCGCCACCTTCGTGCGAGGCCTTGCAACCGGGGTGCGATCCGCCCGCCTTGTTGCCGCCGAATAGTTACCCCACATAGGGCGAAGTTTATCAGGAGTACGCCACGTGAACTGGATCACCAACTACGTTCGGCCGCGCATCAATTCCATGCTGGGTCGCCGTGAGGTACCGGAAAACCTCTGGATCAAGTGCCCCGAAACGGGCGAGATGGTCTTCCACAAGGACCTGGAAGAAAACAAGTGGGTCATCCCCACCTCCGGCTACCACATGAAGATGCCAGCCAAGGCCCGGCTTGCAGACCTCTTCGATGGCGGCGTCTTCGAGTCCCTGCCACAGCCCAAGGTCGCCCAGGATCCGCTGAAATTCCGTGACTCCAAGAAGTACATTGACCGCCTGAAGGACAGCCGCCTGAAGACCGACCAGGAGGACACGATCCTCGCCGGCCTCGGAAACGTTCGCGGCGTCAAGCTCGTCGCCGTCGTCCACGAGTTCAACTTCATCGGCGGGTCGCTCGGCATGGCAGCCGGCGAGGCCATCGTGAAGGCCTGCGAGCGGGCCCTTGCGGAAAAATGCCCGCTGGTGATCTTTCCGGCGTCGGGCGGCGCCCGCATGCAGGAAGGCATCCTGTCGCTCATGCAGCTTCCGCGCACCACGGTTGCCGTCGACATGCTGAAGGAGGCCGGCCTTCCTTACATCGTCGTGCTGACGAACCCGACCACCGGCGGCGTCACGGCCTCCTACGCCATGCTGGGAGACGTCCACATCGCGGAGCCCGGGGCCGAGATTGGCTTTGCCGGGAAGCGCGTGATCGAACAGACGCTGCGCGAAAAGCTCCCGGAAGGCTTCCAGACTGCAGAGTATCTGCTCGAGCACGGCATGGTGGACATGGTCGTCAAGCGCCATGACCTACCGGACACGCTGGCGACGCTTCTGAAGA
This sequence comes from Pseudomonadota bacterium, assembly GCA_023399635.1. Classification (GTDB taxonomy): domain Bacteria; phylum Pseudomonadota; class Alphaproteobacteria; order Rhizobiales; family Rhizobiaceae; genus Neorhizobium. Next base: position 20,685 of record JAEWOP010000199.1, on the reverse strand, counting down.
TCCTCATGAAGGCGCCGGCTGCCAACGACGATTCGGTTGGAGTTCTGGCGCTTGCCCCTGTGGCAGCAACGGCCTGAGCCTCCAGAGACGCTGGACAGCGGGATGAGCGCAACGAACATGCCCGCCGTCAGCGCGGCTGAACAAGAGATCGAAAAGCTGATGGCCCTTCACCCGAAGGGCTTCGACCTGTCGCTGGACAGGATCCGGCGGCTTCTTGAAGTGCTCGGAAACCCCCATCAGAAACTGCCGCCGGTGATCCACATTGCCGGTACTAACGGCAAGGGCTCGGCAACAGCCTTCTGTCGGGCGCTGCTGGAAGCTGCGGGCCTCGCCGTCCACGTCCACACCTCCCCGCATCTGGTGAACTGGCATGAGCGCTATCGCATCGGCGTAAAGGGCGGCTGCTCCAGGATCGTCGATGACGAACTGTTCGCGGACGCGCTGCGTCGTGTGGCCGCTGCCAATGCCGGGCAGACGATCACCGTCTTTGAAATCCTCACCGCAGTCACCTTCGTCCTTTTCTCCGAGCAGCCGGCCGATGCCGTCGTGCTCGAGGTCGGACTCGGTGGGCGCTTCGATGCCACCAACGTCATCGACAAGCCGGCGGTTTCGGTGATCATGCCGATCTCCCTCGACCATCAGCCGTATCTTGGCGATCGGGTCGAACTGATCGCGGCGGAGAAGGCCGGCATCATGAAGCGCGGCTATCCCGTCGTTATCGGTCGGCAGGAACACGAGGCAGCGCTTGATGTCCTGGTGGAGACGGCAGAGCGTCTTTCCTGTCCCATGACAGTCTACGGACAGGACTATTCCGGCCATGAAGAATTTGGCCGGCTGATCTATCAGGACGAGTTCGGTCTGGCGGACCTGCCTCTGCCGCGGCTTCCCGGGCGGCACCAGATTGCCAATGCGGCAGCGGCGATCCGCGCCGTCAAGGCGGCTGGCTTCACCCTCACCGACGCGATGATCGAAAAGGCCATGGCAACGGTGGAATGGCCCGGGCGTTTGCAACGCCTCACGGAAGGGCGGCTTCTGGAAGTGGCACCAACCGGGTCGGAGATCTGGGTGGACGGCGGCCACAATCCTGGCGCCGGTGAAGTCATTGCCGAAGCGATGGCCGCCTTCGAGGAACGCCAGGCCCGTCCGCTCTATCTCGTGATAGGCATGATCAATACAAAAGAACCGGTGGGCTACTTCCGCGCTTTCGCCGATATTGCGGAACACGTCTTCACGGTTCCCATCCGCGGCAGCGACGCGGGTCTCGATCCCGTCGCACTGGCACAATCGGCATTCGACGCCAACCTCGTGGCTGAACCCTCTGGCTCGGTGGAGGAGGCACTTGCGGAAATTGCGAGGCGCCAGATCCCTGGAATGACGCCGCCCCGCATCCTGATTGGCGGCTCGCTCTATCTGGTTGGCAATGTTCTCGCCGACAATGGCACTCCCCCAAAATGAAAAAGCCCGGCAATGGCCGGGCTTTCGATCACTTGTCGGCGAGACAACCTTAAGCGGCGCTGGAGATCCAGGCCGAAAGAGCGGTCTTGGGGGCCGCACCGACCTTGATATCGGCAACTTCGCCGCCCTTGAACATCGCAAGCGTCGGGATCGAGCGCACGCCGAACTGAGCCGCCAGTTCCGGGTTCTCGTCGATGTTGAGCTTGACCACCTTCACCTTGCCGTCGAGCTCGTTGGAGATTTCTTCAAGGCTCGGGCCGATCATCTTGCAGGGGCCACACCATTCGGCCCAGAAATCAACGACGACGGGCTGGGAGGATTCCAGGACTTCAGCCTTGAAGTTGCTGTTGTCGACTTTCACGGTAGCCATCAGGGCTCTCCTTGCATGAATTCGTTGTGCACAATGTGAGGCTGCGCCGACCTCTTTTCAATACCGCTATCTCACTTTGGCCGGAGCTCTGCAAGCGAGCGATCCAGGGTCTCATCGGAAAGAGTGATCACATGTCCGCTCTCAGTATAGGCGAGCAGGCATCGGAAGGCATGGTGCGGATAAAGCGGGCGCAGGATCTCGCGATAAAGCGCCAGCTGCGCCCGGTAAGCGAGCGGAACCTGACCTTCATTGGCCGGAACCGTCCGGTTTGTCTTGTAATCGACGATGGTTACCGCCGCGTCATCCACGGCCATGCGGTCGATGCGGCCCGAAATGGCAAAGTCCTGTTCGCCGAGGGTAAGCGTACCCATGATAGAGACCTCGGCACGGCTATGTCCGGAAAACACCGGCTGGAGCTCCGGTTGATCGAGGATCGCCATGACGCAGGCCACCAGCGAATCCCGGTCCGCCGGCGGCCAGAAACGCGCCGCACGCTCCGCATAGCGTTTCGCTGCCAAGGCCCGCTCCTGCGCCGGAAAATCCGGCAGGACCTGCAGCATGCGGTGGACGAGGCGGCCCTTCTGGAGGGCGAGGTTGCTCGGCGCGGCGTCCGCGAACAGGGATGAACCGGTGATAAGATCGTCCGTCTCGTCGTCAATGACGGTGCCCGCCCCGGACGGGCTCAAGGGACGCGGGAGGGAGACCTGTGGCGGCAGTTGCCGGGAAAGCGCTGACGGAAGGGGAGGTGCCTCCTGCCGGCGTTCTTCACCTGCTTCTTGTGGTTTTGCCGTCTGAACCGCTGCCGGAAGCCGCCACCGAAAGCCACCCCATTCGCCGTCGGGGCCGGTAAATCTGGCGGCGCTGCAATGGTCAGGGTGGCTGCAGAGCGCGTTGGCGATCATGCTGTTCCAGGTGTCCGGATTGACTCGGACACCGCGGTAGCCGCAGACGATCAGCCGGTCCGCGGCGCGCGTCATGCCGACATAAAGGAGGCGGCGGTATTCCTCCTCGGTCGCATCCTTCAGCCGCGCATCGTCGAGCGCCGTCAGCGAATTCGAAAGCGTCTTGGAGGGCACCCAGGCAGGGATCTCCACCTCGTCCTGCGGCAAGAGGCGCAGCTTCGGCACGTGGGAGGAAATGAAGGCCTTCGAGCCGCTGTCGACGAGAAAGACGATGGGTGCTTCCAGCCCCTTGGAGGCATGCACCGTCATGATCCGCACCTCGTTGCGGCCGCTGTCCTGCTCGCGCTTGATTTCCGGCGACTCGATTTCGAGCGTCGAGACGAAGGACTGCAGGCCCGGCAGTCCCTTGCCCTCATGGTCCAGAGCAAAAGTCAGGAACTCGTCGAGGATGTCGCTTGCCTCGGTGCCGAGGCGTCCAAGAAACTTGCGCCGTCCACCCAGCTGACCGAGGATGCGGGCGTAAAGATCGTGCGGGCTCATCTGCCGCGACATGGACAGGAGCTGCCGCAGCCGGTCGGCAACCGGCGCAAAACGCAGGGGCTGCTCCTCCGTCAGCACATTGAGCTGCTGCCAGACGCTCCTGCCCTCCGGCCGCAGCGCCGCCACTTCGAAGACGTCTTCTTCGGAGAGGTCGAAGAGCGGGCTCTTGAGCAGGGCTGAAAGCGAGAGATCGTCCTGCGGCAGTACCAGGAACCGCCCGAGCGCCAGAAGGTCCTGCACGGCGATATGGCTGGTGAGCCGCAGCCGGTCGGCACCGGCCACGGGAATGTTGCCGCCGCGCTTCAACGCCCGCGTCAGTGCGTTGACGAAGGCGTCGCGCTTGCGAACGAGAACCAGCACATCGCCCGGCTCTATCGGGCGCTCGGAACCTTTCTCGATGATCGTCTCGCGGCCTATCATCTCCCCGATCGCATGCGCTATGCGGGCAGCGAGAATGGCCGATGGCGCCTTGTCCGGCGTGGCATCGAACGGTGCCGTCCAGTCCTCGCCGGCATCGGCTACCTCCGGCACGACGACATCCCAGAGATCAACCGTACCCGGATGGCCGATCCGGTTGGAGCGGTGAACGATAGGGTCACCGTCTGAAGTCAGCCCGCGGGCGTTGTCCTGCAGCGAAAACACCTGGTCGACCGCTGCCAGCACATCGGCCGTGGAACGGAAGGAAAGAGGCAGGCGGACCGAGTTGAAGCGCTGGTCGCTGGCGCGCACATCCCGCTCCGTTCGGATACGCTCTTGGGCAAAGCGTTCGGGCTTTGCGCCCTGGAAGGAATAGATGGACTGCTTTTCGTCGCCGACGGCAAACAGCGTCCGGCGGATCTCGCGGGCGCTGCGGCCGGAGTAGAAATCCTCCGCAAGGGACTTGATCACCGTCCACTGCACCGGGCTCGTGTCCTGCGCCTCGTCGACGAGGATGTGGTCTATGCCCTGGTCAAGCTTGTAATGCACCCAGGCGCCGACGCCGTCGCGGGTCAGAAGGTCTGCCGTCTTGGCGATCAGGTCCTCGAAGTCGAGCAGGCTGCGCTGCTTCTTCAGGTCCTCGTAGTCGTCGTTCAGCCGCTCGGCGAGCGTCAGCGCCGCCTTTGTGGCATTGAGCATGCGCATGACCCGCAGCCGGTCGCGGCGTTCGAGGACATGGGCGCGGGCGCGGTCGACCGCCTCCGCCAGCACAGGAGCCGCATCGAGCATCTTCTTCGCCACCAGCGAACTGTCGGCCTTCGGCTTGCCGTCCTTGGTGAGAAAAATTCCGTCCAGCGTCTGGGCAAGGAGGAAGGGATCGCTCTCCTTCTGGCAGAGGCGCAAGGCATAGGCGACGTCCAGCACCTTGGAGCCGCCTTTCTCGTCCGCCAGCTGCAGGTAGGAGGCAAGCGTCCCGCCGGAGAGGCCCGGCAACGGCCAGTAGCTTGCCGCGATGGAAGCTTCCGTCGAATCTTCCGGCAGCTCCCAAGCCTGTCGCAGCACCTGGTCCACGCCGCCCCGTGTGCCGGCAAAGGCAAGGAATTGTTGGATTGCGGTGCGGCGGGCGATGATGTCGGTCAGCAGGTTTTCCAGCCCGAACTCGTCACCGAGGTCCAGCACATGGGCGAAGGCCTCGGCCAGCGCCGGATCGTCTTCTGCCGACGTGGCGGTCAAAAGCGACCGCCGGGCTTCGGCCAGCAGCGCGGAGGCGGCGCGATCGTCGAGCACCGAAAAGTGCCCGGCGACGTTGGCCTCCAGCGGAAACTGGTGCAGCAGCGCTTCGCAAAAGGCGTGGATCGTCTGGATCTTCAACCCGCCGGGCGTTTCCAGCGCCTTTGCGAAAAGCCGCCGTGCTTCGGCGAGCTTCAGCGAATCCGGCTCAGCACCTTCGATGGCACTGATCTTCCGCGCCAGATCCGTGTCGCCCAGCACCGCCCATTCTGCCAGCCGCTGAAAGACGCGGTTCGACATTTCCGAGGCAGCCGCCTTGGTATAGGTGAGGCAGAGGATGGAGGAGGGGCGGCAGCCGGACAGCAGCAGCCGGATCACCCGCTGGGTCAGCACATGGGTCTTGCCCGAGCCCGCATTGGCGGAAACCCAGGCGGAGCTTGTTGGGTCCGAGGCCAGCGACTGCTGCATCGTCGTCCAGTCGAGCCAGTGGTTCGGGTCGTCGCCCTGCGGCAGCGTCTCATTCATCGGCGTCACCCTCTTCGGCGTCGGCCGTTGCCCATTCAGCGACGCGGGCAAGGTGGTCGTAGTCGCCGCCATAATCGCCCTGCATGAAAGGCACAAGGCGCGAGGCAAAGCCGGTCTCGCCGCTGCGCAGAACTGCGACGAACTTCGTCAGCTGCGCGATGGACTCCCCCGCCAGATCAAGCGCCGACTTGCCGTTCTTGGCCGCTTCGTTGTTGACGCACTCTGCCTTGAACCGTTCGCCGGGCTTGAGCCGCACATAGAGAAGCTCGTCCACGTCCTGGGCGCCGATGGAGTTGAAGGCACCGGCACGCAGGGCCGCAGCCTCCAGAGCAAGCTGCGGGTCAAGAAGCGAGCGGGCCTGCGAGGGCGTCGGGCTCGACCCTGTCTTGTAGTCGATGATCGTGGCAACCCCGGAGCCCTTGATGTCGATCCGGTCGGCGATCCCTGTCAGCCGGATGCCTGCCTCGGGAACCTCCCAGCCGGCGCCGGCTTCGGTGACGGTTGTCTTGATGTCGGCTGCGCGATTGGCCTCCCAGCGCAGGAAGGCGCGGCCAACCTCGACGAAGCGCGGGCGCCAGACCTGGTCGATATGCGGCGGCAGGCGCTCGGCCGCGAAGAGTTCGTCGATGATCCGCTGCATTGCCTCCTGCGACGCGGGCGTGCCCGGCAGATGGCCTTCCCGGGTATAGCGGTCGATGATGGCGTGATAGAGCGTGCCGCGTTCGGCGGCACCCGGATCGGTATTGAAAGACGCGATCGGGTCAAGCTTCAGGATGCGGCGGGCATAGATCGAATAGGGATCTCGCCGCATCCGCCCGACCTCGCTGAAGGAATACTTCGTCGGCTGCAGATCCGCCGGCGGCTTGGGGGCGGGGCGCCTGGCGGGTGCCTGGTTTTCGCCGGCATCGATGGCGCTTGCCCAGTGACGATACTGCTCGCCGCGGGCCTTCAGCTGCTGCGCCAGATCCTCGCCGCCGAGCGCCAGCAGGCGCTGCAGCCAGCGCGAGGCAACCGTCGGCGTCGACCCTTGCCGCAGGGAGCGTGACAGGATGAGCCGCCGCGTGCCGCTCGCCATGATGAAGTCGTGCGCCAGCTGCCCGATCCGCCGCTCCGGCGGCTCAAGCCCCATGTCGGTCTTCATGGTGCGCGACAGGAAAGGGTTGTTCACCGTCTGGCCCGGCCAGGATCCCTCGTTCAGACCGCCGAGGATCATGGTATCGACGTTCTGCAACCGTGCTTCGAGCGTGCCGAAGATGAACACCCGCGGGTGGCTCAACGACCGCGGCTTGACCGCTTCGCCCGTGGCAAGCGCCTGGACGATGTCGATCCATTGCGGCCCGTCCGCCTCCATCTGCCCATCGGTCTCGATCACCTCGCCGAGGAGCGAGGACAGGCGCTCGCCCGCTTCCCCCGACCAGAGGGAGGAGAGGTCGCCGCGTTCGTCGGCGCAAATCGCTTCAAGCGCGCGCCCGGTGCGGGTCGCCCAGTCGGACAGGGTGAGCTTCGCAGTCAGGCCCCGACCATCCGCGCGGCGGGAAAGGAAGGCCGCTGCCAAGGGTTCGACGGCATGGGCAAGGCGTCCGGCAAGATCAAGCGCCTGATCCAAAGCCTCCTCCGGAAGGGAAAGCCGCCATTGTGGGGGATGTCGATCCGTGCGCTGCGCTTCCCTCTGCTCTTTCAGCAGCGGTTCCAGCATGGAGATGTCCATGTCCCCACGACCGCCACGCAAGCCGAGAAGCTCGAGTGCTTCCGCAGCGTCGCGCAGAGCCTCGCGATCCATGCCAAGCCGCATCAGCGGGTGCTTAAGGAGCGAAGTGACCGCCACCGGATCGCCGGGTCGCAGCGTCGCTTCCAGGAGAAGCTGGATCAGCGTGCCTTGCGGTGTCGCGGAAAGCGGAGTTCCGGCCGTGTCGTCCGCGGTGATGCCGAAGCGGGCAAGCTCCGCCGTCACACGGCGTGCGAGAGCTCGATCCGGCGTGATCAGGGCCGCCTGAGAGTTCCTTCCGTCTTGTCCCGGCGCCTCCAGCGCGAGGCGAAGAGCGATGGCGATCGCCACCGCTTCCTCGCGCTCGTTCGCGGCCTCGATCAGCGCGACATCTTGAAATGCAGAACGGACAGCCTCTTTGTCTGCACCATCCCTCCAGATGCTCCACTGATCCGTCGCCGCCGAAGGCGCAAGCGCCTGCGACAGCGTCCGGTTGCGCAAGAGGAGGTCAACGGCGGGCGGATCCAGCACCTCGACCTCGTCGCGTGCGACACCGAGCTTTCGCAGAAGGCGCGACAGGCCGAACTGGGGATGGCTGCGGCTCGAAGGATCGATGCGTCCGTCCGGGACCTCGTTGCCGATCATTGCCCACTGGTCGTCCGGCATGTCGCGGTCGAGGCCTGGCAGGACCACCGCGCCTTCCGGAAGATCGGAAATGGCCGCGATGAGATCGGCAGCGGCGGGGACCGAGCCGGTGGAGCCGGCGACGATCACGGGCCCCTTGTGCGGGCGCTCCAGGATCCGCCTCGCTTCGCCGCGCAAGAGCGCCGCCTGGTGACGGGCAGGCGAGGACCGGCGGAGCTCTTCCAGGCGCGCCGGCCAGAAGGCGCTGGCGATAGAGAGAAACTCCGCCGTCAGTTGCCACCAGAGCGCATGCTCCGCCGTCTGCAGCTTCTTCAGGTCCGCCCAGTCGCGCTCCTCCGTCTCGACCGAATCGATCAACTCGGCTAGCGAGCGCGCAAGCCAAATGGCATCGGCGGGGCTTGCCGGTGCGATCAGCGGCGAGTCGGAGTGGATATCGACCACCACCTGCGGCAGGCGGTTGCGCCAGGCAAGGATCAACTGGCCGAGCTCGAGCAGCCGGGCCACTCCGCCGATCGGCATGGAGAGATCCATCTCCTCCGGCGTCGCCAGATCGAAATAACCCATGTCGTCGTCGGTTTCGCCAAGCGGACGGATGACAGGCAGGATGGCGGACTGGCCACCGAGAAGATCGACAAACTCCGAACGCAGCACGCGCGCCGAACGCCTCGTCGGCACATAGATCGTGACATTGGCGAGGGAAAGCGGATCCCCAGGGTCGTGCCGGAAGCCGTCGTTCAGGCGCCCGTCGCAAAGGGCTGCGGCGACCGTCTTGAGAAAGGGCGTCCCCGGGGGGATGGTGAAGATCCGCTTCTGCCGGCGGGCGTTCATCGTCAAGCCTCGGCGCAGAGGCGTGACAGCACCTCTTCCGCCTCGACCAGTGCGTCCGGCGTTCCGACCGTCAGCCAGTGTCCTTGGAGGACCATCCCGTAAAGGCGTCCGCGCTCGATCGCCCTGTCGAAATAGAGATTGAGGTTGAAGGCATCGTCCGGCGCATCATCAAGAAGGGAGGAGTGCATGGCGATGGCGCCGGCATAGACGAGCGGCTGCTCTCCGTCGCTGTAGCGCGTTAGCCGGCCGCTGCCGTCCAGCTGGAAGTCCTTCTTGCCGTTGTGGCCGGTGGTGTGCTCCAGCGGCACGCAAAGGAGCGCCATGTCCATGCTCGCCGGGTCGAAGAACTCTGCAAGCCGCTGCAGGTTGGTCGCTTCGCCACGATTCTCCCCCACCCAGAAGAGGTCTGCATTCATCACGAAGAGAGGGCCCGGATCGAGCAGTTTGATGCCCTTGGCGAGACCGCCGCCGGAATTCATCAACCGGTCCCGCTCGTCGGAAATCACCACACCGAGACGACGGTACCTTGAAAGATGCGCCTCCATCTGCTCGGCGAAATGATGGACGTTGACGCCCGCCTTCTCCACACCGGCATCGGCCAGGGCGTCGAGCGCATAGTCGATCATCGGCTTGCCGGCGACGCGCACCAGGGGCTTGGGAATGCTGTCGGTGATCGGTCGCAGCCGGGTGCCGAGACCCGCTGCCAGGACCATGGCCTGGGTGATCTTCATGCCCTGCTTTCTAAAGCAGGGGCGATGATTCGGGTAGCTCTATTCCCGCCTCCAGGCACCAGGCTCGCAGCGGTGCCAGCGCCTCGTGCCGGAGGGCCTGCGCCAGATAGGAAAGCGTGCGCGGCATGTGCTTCATGTAGCCCGGCTTGCCGTCGCGCTGCATCAGCCGCACCCAAAGACCCGCGAGCTTGCAATTACGCTGCGCCGACATGATGGCGAAGGCCTTGAGGAAGCGAGCTTCATCGAACCGGCCCAGGGCGCGACGGAGGGTGACATAGTCCACCATCATCTGCTCGGCGAGGCGGGGGGGAATGTCTACTCGCGCATCCTGGACGAGAGAGGCGAGGTCATAGGCCGTCGGCCCGATCATTGCGTCCTGGAAGTCGATGAGACCGACCCGACGAACACCAGATTCTTTAGGCCGCCAGATGATGTTGGGAGAATGGAAATCGCGCAGGAGGAGGTTCTTCTCGACATCCGCGAGCTCGCCAATCAGCCCGTCCCAGATACTGAGATAGGACTGCCGCTCCTCCTCTGTCGGCTCGCTTCCCCGCTTCCACGGGAGGTGCCAGTCGAGCAGCAGCCGCGCCTCCATCTTCATCGCGGTCGGGTCGAAGTCGGGGATGTGGTGGACCTGCCCATCATCCAGCGGGAGATCCTGCCGCATCGGGTTGCTGTGCAGGTAACCGAGACAGACCACCGCTTCCCGGTAGCACTCGTTGATCGGGTGACCCTCGGCGTCCAGCACGTCTTCGCTGCCGAGGTCTTCAAGAAGGACAATGCCCTGTTCGTAATCAACCCGCAGGACCTCGGGTGCAGCGAGGTTGATCTCCCTCAGGTAGCGCGAGATCGCGACAAAGGGATAGGCATCCTCCGCGAGATGCGCGACCTTGGGATAGGGCTTTCCATCGAGAACGGGCGGGCCTTCCGGCTGCCGGGGCCAGTCCATCAGGATGATCCGGTGGCCTTCCGACGTGATGAGTGTTTCGTAAGCACGGATCGAAGCATCACCCGTCAAGTAACGTCGTCGCGCCCCCTGATACTGCCAATGGTCGAGCGTATGCCGGATAGCCAGAGACCGGCGGATGCGCCGGAGCGCCTTCTCCGGACCCGTGAAGGATGCCCGACGACCGGATCCGTCGTGTTCAAGTCGCAAGATAATCTCGTCGGGTGGCAGCAGATCTCCCGCCATCTCGGGCCATTCAACAAGGCATATTCCACCCGCCAGAGCCTCCTCAAGCCCGAGTTCATTCAGCTCGGATGGATCGGCAAGCCTGTAGAGGTCGAAATGGGAGACGGGGATGCGCAGGTCGTATGTCTGTACCAGCGTGAAAGTTGGAGAAGGAACTTCAAGCTCGTCGTCATCCGCGAGGGCCCGCAGCAGCGCCCGCGCAAGTGTGGACTTGCCAGCACCGAGATCTCCTGACAGCGCCAGGCAATCCCCTGGCCTCAAGGCGAGTGCCAGATCTTCGCCGAGTTGGCGGGTGGCCTCCTCATCCGCCAGAGAAATCGCGATTGATGCGGTATCGCTCATTCGGCCGCAGCAATGGTGCGCAGCGTCACCCCGCTTGGAATGCGGCAGGTGACGGTGGTGCCACCGCCTGGGCGGTTGTCGATGGTGACCTCGCCTTTGTGCAGTTGCACGAAGCTTTCCACGATGGAGAGGCCAAGCCCCGCACCGCTTCGCCGGCCGCCACGGGGCGCTGAAGAGAAGCGATTGAAGACGCTGTTGAGCATTTCCTGAGGGATGCCAGGTCCGCTGTCCGATACGGCGAAGAAGACATCCTGCCCCTGCCTGCGGCAGGCGAGCGTGATGGTGCTGCCCTCTGGGGCAAAGTTGGTCGCGTTGGTCAGCAGTTTCAGCAGAATCTGTTTCAATCGTTGCGGATCGGCGACGATGGCTCCCAAGCCTTTGGGCGCGGTGATCTCCAGCGTCATCTGGTTCTCGTGCAGCCTGTCAGCAATCTGCATCGCCACATCGTCGAGAAGATCGTCGATGCCGATTTCCTCGTAGCTGAGTTGCATGATGCCGGCATCGACGGTCGCCAGATCCAGGATGTCGTTGACGATCGTCAGCAGCAGCGAAGAGGATGTTGAGATATGTTCGATGTACTCGGCCTGGCGCTCGTTCAAAGGCCCGATCCCCGGCGTTTTCAGAAGATCGGTGAAGCCGATGATGTTGGTTAGCGGCGAGCGTAGCTCGTAGGACACGTGCTGAACGAAATCATTCTTGATCTCATCGGCTCGGCGCAGTGCCTCGTTCTTCTCCATCAACGCCCGCTCCGCGCGAGCACTTGCGGTCATGTCGACGAAGGTCAGCATCGTCTGGGCGTTCGGCAGCGGCGTTACGGCATAGTCGAGAATGAGACCGGAGTAGAGTTCCAGCGTGCCTTGAAGAGAAGGGCGCTCGTCGTCGAAATTGGTGATCATCTGGCCAAAGCGCCGCCAACCGTCCGGCCGGTCATAGGATGGCGCACAGGCTTCCTCGATAGAACGAATATGCACCCCTGCTTTCGCTTGTTCGGCCGTTACGCCCCACAGCGCTCGGAAAGCAGGATTGGAAAGGCGTATGCGCCCATCCGGACCAAACACTGCGACGCCTTCCGACAGGTGGTCGATGGTCTCGCCCTGCACCATCAGCAAGGTGTTGTAGCGGGTTTCCAGGTCCACCTGCTCGGTCAGGTTTTCGAAGACCCACGTCGCGCCGCCCTGAGGGTGGGCTGTGGCGATGACCCGCAGCGTCTGACCATTCGGCAAGGGCCAGAGATCCGTCGCCGTATCAAGCGACTGGTAGATCGACAGCGCGCCTTCCTTCCAGCTCCGCCAATTCAGCGGCTCGGGCAGCTTGTTTTCGCCACGCAGGCGCTCAAGAAGCTCGTTGTTGTCCGGCCGTGAGTCCAGGAACGACAAGTCGAGGCCCCACAGTGTGACGAAGGCCTGGTTGTAGAACTGCAGGCGCCGGTCCCGGTCGAAGATCGCGACAGGGGTAGCCAGATGGTCCAGGGTCTCCGCATGGCTGCGCAGGGTACGCTTCAACTCTTCCCGAACGGACTCGGCTTCCGAAACATCCACCGCCATACCAGCCGATCCGGTCGCCGCGACAACGTCCACGATGTCGTAGATCGTCCGGTTGCCGTGGACCACCGTAGAGATACGGTCATGATAAGGAGATTCTGGCGTGACACTGGCGCGGATGGTTTCGCGCGCGACTGTGCCCAGGAACTCGCGCCCTTCCTCGAGAGCCTGTGCCGGCGCTGCCGCGTCGACGGCATCGCTATAGGCATGGTTGACCCAGGTCAGGCGCCCGCTGGTGTCACGGCGCCAGACCGGCTGTTCGACCGCATCAAGCAGGGAATGGAAGAGCTTGATCGAACCCTGGAGCCGCTCGCGTTCTATCTTCAGTTCAGCCAGCTCGGCGCGAAGATTGTTCAGCGCAATGAAGCGGACAAACGCCTTGCCGCCCGACACCCGTCCCTGAACCTCCAGGATTTCGTTCCGGCTCGTCTCGGCCACAAGATCAAAGCTTCGAGCATCACTGCGCAGTGTCTCGATCGCGCGTTCCAACTCGCTGGCGGATGTCGGGCGAAGCCAGCGCCCGAAGGCGAGAAATTCGGAATTCTGTTGTGGCGCCCCCGTCTCAACCGGCAGTTGGCCAAGGAACTCCGGCTTGGATGAAGCGCCGTCCCAAATAACGATCCGACGGTTCTTGTCAGCGATCAGCGCCTCGTATTTCGAGATCTGCTGCTGCGCATCGGTAAGCGCGCTGCGCATCTCCTGTGTTTCAGCCTCCATGTTGCCGCGCTGGCGCACGAGCCACAGGACCGAAAGGAGCGCGGCACCGAGAGCGCCGACAACCAGGGAGGATATGACCACCTCCGTCGAGGTGAAAAGCTTGGTCGCGGGTCCGAAATTCTGTGCGAAGGCTGCCGTCGCAGAGCTGGCGAGGCTGCTGCCGGCAAGCAGGGCGGAGATCGAGAACCGCGAAGGTTTGCGTGCACGCAATGCCTCGAGGGCACCGTTTCCGGGCCCACGTGCCGCCGCCGCATGGCAACAGGAATCGGCCTCCTGAAGGAGGTTCTTTTTGCTCACCGACATCCCCGGTCTGTCTCCGTCCTTTGCCGCATCATCGACAAGACATCCCACACCGCCCTTGCCCGAAGCAGGAGCGAATCGTCATTTGACACAATACTTGCTTCGGGAATCGCCGGGAAGCCTGACGGCAAAAAACAAGCCGCAGCCCGTCAAGGCCGCGGCTTACAATATCTTGTGGATATTCGATCTAGATCTAGTACCTGTAATGCTCAGACTTGAACGGGCCCTGCGGGGAGACGCCGATATAGCTGGCCTGCTCGGACGAAAGCTCGGTAAGCTTCACGCCCAGCTTTGCAAGATGCAGCCGGGCAACCTTCTCGTCGAGATGCTTCGGCAGGATATAGACGTCGTTCTTGTACTCGCCCTGCTTGGTGAACAGCTCGATCTGGGCAAGCACCTGGTTCGTGAAGGATGCAGACATCACGAATGACGGGTGACCGGTGGCGTTGCCAAGGTTCAGAAGCCGACCTTCCGACAGAAGAATGATGCGGTTACCCTTCGGGAACTCGATCATGTCGACCTGCGGCTTGACGTTGGTCCATTTGAGGTTCTTCAGCGCAGCGACCTGGATCTCATTGTCGAAATGGCCGATATTGCCGACGATCGCCATGTCCTTCATGGCGCGCATATGGTCGAGGCGGATAACGTCCTTGTTGCCGGTCGTGGTGATGAAGATGTCCGCAGTATCGACAACATCCTCGAGCACGACAACTTCGAAGCCGTCCATGGCAGCCTGTAGCGCGCAGATCGGGTCAACTTCGGTCACCTTTACGCGCGCACCGGCACCGGCAAGCGAAGCGGCCGAACCCTTGCCCACGTCGCCGTATCCGCAGACGACGGCGACCTTGCCGGCCATCATCACGTCAGTGCCGCGGCGAATGCCGTCGACCAGCGATTCCTTGCAGCCGTATTTGTTGTCGAACTTCGACTTGGTGACGGAGTCGTTGACGTTGATGGCCGGGAAGGGCAGGAGGCCCTTCTTGCTGAGTTCATAGAGCCGATGGACGCCCGTCGTCGTTTCTTCGGTGACGCCTTTGATCGCGTCGCGCTGCTTGGTGAACCAGCCCGGCGATGCCTGCAGGCGCTTCTTGATCTGCGCGAACAGGATTTCTTCTTCTTCGGAGCCAGGATTGGAAAGGACGTCTTCGCCGGCCTCAGCGCGGGCGCCGAGCAGGATGTACATGGTGGCGTCGCCGCCGTCATCGAGGATCATGTTGCTGACACCACCGTCGGACCACTGGAAGATCTTGTCGGTGTATTCCCAATACTCGGTCAGCGTCTCGCCCTTGACGGCGAACACAGGGATGCCGCTTTCGGCGATGGCTGCCGCCGCATGATCTTGCGTCGAGAAGATGTTGCACGACGCCCAACGGATGTCGGCGCCGAGAACCTTCAGCGTCTCGATCAGAACGGCGGTCTGGATCGTCATATGAAGCGAGCCGGAAATGCGCGCCCCCTTCAAGGGCTTGCTGTCGCCGAACTCTTCGCGGCAGGCCATCAGGCCAGGCATTTCGGTTTCTGCGATGTCGAGTTCCTTGCGGCCATAGGCAGCAAGTCCGATGTCGGCGACGATGTAGTCTTTTTCCGTGCTCATAAGCTCTCCAGGCTGAAGGGGCGACTGCCAGGGTGCGGCACCGCCGGTCGCAATGTGAGAGCCGGTTTATCAGGCTTGGGAGCCAGAGGCAACGCAGACATAAAGAAGTCTTTATATCTTTATGTCTGTCGGCTTAATGAGATGTGTTACTGAGGTGGTTTGAGGGACTAAGCTTCCTCGCCAAACTTCTCCGCCACCAGACGCTCCAATGCGTCGAGAGCCTCGGCCGCCTCTGGGCCGGACGCACTGACCTCGACGCTGCAGCCGGGGCTGGCCGCCAGCATCATCAGTCCCATGATGGACATGCCGCCGACGGTCATTCCGTCCCTGCTCACCGTCACTTGCGCCTCGAAACGCCCGACGGTCTGGACAAATTTCGCAGAGGCGCGTGCGTGCAGCCCGCGCTTGTTGACGATTACCAGTTCGCGGATCTGAGGGGACATCAGGAACTTTCGTTACTTGCCACTGAGGACGCGGCTGGCGACATTGATATATTTACGGCCGGCCTCCGACGCTTCAGCGAGAGCTCTGTCCATGTCATTGTCTCCCCGGATTCCTGCGAGTTTGATCAGCATCGGGAGATTGACGCCTGCGATGACCTCGATCCGGCCGCTGTCCATCACCGAGATAGAGAGATTGGACGGGGTGCCCCCGAACATGTCGGTCAGAATGATCACACCGTGGCCGTCATCAGCCACTTTCACCGATTCAACGATATCCTGACGTCGCTGATCCATGTCGTCATCAGGGCCGATGGAGACCGTCTCAATGAACCTTTGCGGTCCCACGACATGCTCGACAGCGTGTCGAAACTCCTCAGCCAGCTTGCCATGTGTGACAAGCACTATTCCGATCATGAATTCCCCCTGCAACGGAAACTTGTGGGCCATATCGCAATGCAAAAAGGCCGTCCAGCGGTGGGACGCCATCTTGGCGATGTAGGTCCTAAGTTCAAGTTAAAAATCGTCACGGCCCAGTCACAACGTCGTCGGTATTCCGACACCAGGACAAAGTGCCGCGATTGCCGCGAGGGGTTCGGGATGGTTGTTCAGCAGCCGGATCTGGGGGAGGCTGCCAATGTCGCCGAAGTGCCAGGTTTCGCCGGTGGGGGGTAGGCGCTCCGCAGTCAGCGGCTCCACAACCAGCACCGCCAGATCGAGAACCGCCTCGGCAACGCTTGGGACGGTCGCGATGCCGCTGCCCCTTATCTCCAGAAGTCCCGCAATCGAACTTGGGCGCGACGCAAGCAACTTCCCGTCGCGTTGTGAGATAAACACCTGATCGTCGGCGACGAGTAAGGCAGCCCAGCCGGCTCGTCGCGCCGTTGCCAGGCATTGCAGTGCCAAGGTGGACTTACCGATGCCAGAGGGGCCGACAAACAGAAGACCCGCCGTCCCCACGACGACGGCCGTTCCATGGACGTTGATCCGCTCAGCCATCAGCCGCCGTCGCCGGATGGCAGGGAAAGTGTGAAGCGGGCGCCACAAACCTTGCCGGTTTCCGGATCGATACGGTTCTCCGCCTTGAGCGTTCCGCCATGCGCCTCAGCGATCTGCCGGCTAATGGAAAGGCCGAGACCGGAGTTTTGTCCGAAGCTTTCGCCTTCAGGCCTGTCGGTGTAAAACCGCTCGAAGACCCGATCGATCTTCTCGGCTTGAATTCCCGGACCATTATCGTCCACCTGAACGCTGACGTGTCCGCGGGATTGAGAGAGCTTGATGGTGATCCGGCCTTCGTTCTCAGGGACGAAGGAACGAGCGTTTTCGATGAGGTTGGTGATGATCTGACCAAGGCGCAGATCGTGCCCATGGACCATGAATGAAGGCTTGCTGCCTGCCTTGCTGTCTACGGTCAGCTTTATCTCGACCGCCTTTTTCCCGCTTCTGATCTGGCGCGAGATATCCACCATGTTGTGTAGCAAGACCTGCATGTCCACCGGTGTTGAATCGCTACGGGCGAGTTCGGCGTCGAGCCTTGAAGCGTCCGAGATGTCACTGATGAGGCGGTCAAGGCGGCGAACATCGTGGAAGATGATCTCGGTCAGCCTCTGCTTGGATTCCTCCGACTTTGCCAATGGCAGGGTTTCCACTGCGCTCCGAAGGGAGGTGAGTGGGTTCTTCAACTCATGGCTGACATCGGCAGCAAAGCTCTCGATCGCGTCGATCCGGTCGTAGAGCGCCGTTGTCATTTCCCGAAGAGCGATTGAAAGATTACCGATCTCGTCCTGCCGGTAAGCAAAATCCGGGATTTCCTCGCGCTGCCTCGCGCCTCGCCGCACCCGGATGGCGGCAGCAGCAAGGCGGCGCAGCGGGTTGGCGATTGTCGACGACAAAAGAAGCGACAGCAGGATGTTGACGAGCGTCGCCACGCCAAAGACACGCATGATGGCAAGGCGCTCTGCATGGACGATCTTGTCGATGTCGCCGGCCTGGGTCGAGAGCAGGAGGACGCCAAGAACGGCACGGAAGCGTTGGACTGGAACCGCGACGGAAACGATAAGCTCGCCGCGTTCATTGATGCGCACCACTGCTCCGCGAACCCCCGTCAGCGCGTTCATCACTTCGGGATAGATCGAGCCGTCGCCACCGGGTGCTTCCTTGTAGACGGGCAGGTTTCGCTGCTGGAGCATCCGGTTGAACGTGCCGGCAATCCAGTCGCTCCAGCTCGTGGCCTCCTGTTCCACCGGCGGCAGATCGAAGCGCAGAACCTGGCCACGCGAGTAGAGGTGGCGGGAATCGAGCAGGAGGTTCGCGTCAGCATCGAAAAGCCGTGCCCGCGTGCGTGTGGGCGAGATCAGCCGACGCAGGACCGGCGCGACGCGATCGGAGTCGATGGGAAAATCGAGATCTTCATCGTTCGGGACGGGCGTGATGCTCTGCCCCGCCTGCAATTCTAGGAGCTTTTCCGGATCAATGGTGATCGAATTGGTGTCAACCGATGCCGACGCCGAAATGGCTCCCGCGATGATCTCTCCTTGCGTCAAGAGGCTCTCGACCCGCGCGTCAATCAGCCCCTCTCGGAACTGATTGAGATAGAGGATACCGCCCACCAGAACTACGGTGGCAGCAATATTGAAAAAGAGGATGCGGCGCGTAAGGCTGGAAAACACGGCATGCCCGAACACCCGCCGAATCATCGTAAACGGGTGAGACCAGGAGCGGCCGGACGAACGAGTCTCGTCTGCGTCCTCTCGGCTAGCGATATCCTCTTCCAGCAGTCGATCTGCCACCAAATGCCCTTTCGCAGGACGGGCGAGGCGCCCACAACGAGCGCTTCATCCCGGGCCTTACGCAGCTTCCCGGAAACGATATCCAACGCCGTACAGCGTCTCGATCATATCGAAATCGACGTCGACCATCTTGAACTTCTTGCGCAAGCGCTTGATGTGGCTGTCGATCGTCCGGTCATCGACATAAACCTGCTCGTCATAGGCAGCATCCATCAGAGCGTCGCGGCTCTTGACCACGCCCGGACGCTGGGCAAGCGAATGGAGGATCAGGAACTCCGTCACGGTGAGAGTCACCGGCTCTCCCCGCCAGGTGCAGGTATGGCGCTCCTGGTCCATCAGCAGCTGGCCCCGCTCGATCGTGCGCGCCTGCTGTGCATCTGATCCGCCCTTTGCCGTGCCGCCCGCGCCCTGGCTTTCCCGAGCACTGGCTCGGCGCAGGATCGCCTTCACCCGTTCCACCAACAGCCGCTGGGAAAAAGGCTTCGTGATGAAGTCATCCGCGCCCATCTTCAGGCCGAACAGCTCGTCGATTTCCTCGTCCTTGGACGTGAGAAAAATCACCGGAATGTCCGACTTCTGCCGCAGGCGGCGCAGGAGCTCCATGCCGTCCATGCGCGGCATCTTGATATCGAAGATAGCCAGCTGCGGAGGTCTTCCCAAAAGCCCGTCAAGTGCCGACGCACCATCAGTGTAGGTTTCAACCTTGTAGCCTTCGGCCTCCAGTGCAATCGACACCGATGTGAGAATGTTGCGATCGTCGTCTACGAGCGCGATTGTCTGCATACTCTCCGTCTCCATCACCATCTGTGCGCATCTCCTGGTGTTCGCCCCAGCCAGGTCCAGCAACGCCGATGCGCCTTGTGAGTATAAAGGTGGAACAAATTGTGGCGAAGATAAAGGTTAAGGGAGTGATTGCAATGGTGGAGGCGGGGTGGGTAAGGCACCTGTTACTGCAAACTAAAAACGCACTGAACCGATTTAAATCGGAATGATATTTTTTAAATCGATTAATATATTGATATTGCTGCGCTATTTTGCCGTCGACTATTGCCCTTCCAGCAAAGCAGAGCTACTTGGTGGGTTGCAACGATCAGCAAAAGGAAGGCGCGTATGCAGGAGCTTGGGCTTTACAATCCGTCCAACGGGATTTCGACCATCGGCTTCGCCGACGTCTCCCGCGCCAGTTATAACCTCTCGGAAACCGAACTCTACGAGGAAGCGATCCGCAATGGCGAGGCCGACATAACGGCCGACGGCGCGCTTCGTGCAGTCACGGGTCAGCACACCGGCCGCTCGCCGAAGGACAAGTTCGTAGTCCGGGACGAGACCACCGAAGATGTCATCTGGTGGGATAACAACAAGCCGATGTCACCGGAACGGTTTGACGTGCTGCACAAGGACATGCTGGCCCATGCCGCGGGTAAGACGCTGTATGTGCAGGATCTGGTGGGAGGCGCCGATCCTGAAAACGCCCTACCGACGCGGGTGATTACGGAGCTTGCCTGGCATGCGCTTTTCATCCGAAATCTGCTTATTCGTCCGAGCCGAGGGTCACTCGAGACGTTCCAGCAAAAGCTCACGATCATCAACCTGCCAAGCTTCCGGGCAGATCCTGCACGCCACGGCTGCCGGACCGAAACGGTGATCGCTTGCGATCTGCAACGTGGTCTCGTGTTGATCGGCGGTACCTCTTACGCCGGTGAAAACAAGAAGTCAGTGTTCACAGTGTTGAACTACCTGCTTCCGGCAAAAGGCGTCATGCCTATGCATTGCTCGGCCAATGTCGGCGCGAAGGGCGATGCCGCCGTGTTCTTCGGCTTGTCCGGCACCGGCAAAACCACGCTCTAGGCAGATCCGAGCCGAACGCTAATTTGCGACGACGAGCACGGCTGGGGCGAAGATGGCATCTTCAACTTCGAAGGTGGATGCTATGCCAAGGCAATCCGTCTCTCGGCGGAAGCCGAACCGGAAATCTACGCCGCCACGCGCCGCTTCGGCACGGTTCTGGAGAACGTCGTTCTCGATGAGAACCGTATTCCCGACTTCGATGACGCCTCGCTGACGGAGAATACTCGCTCCGCCTATCCGCTGCACTTCATCCCGAACGCTTCCGAAACCGGCATCGCGCCACACCCGAAGACGATCATCATGCTGACGGCGGATGCCTTTGGTGTCATGCCGCCGATCGCCAGGTTGACGCCCGAACAGGCCATGTACCACTTCCTGTCTGGCTACACTGCCAAGGTTGCCGGCACGGAAAAGGGCGTGACTGAGCCGGAGGCTACCTTCTCGACCTGCTTCGGCGCGCCATTCATGCCGCGGCATCCATCGGAATACGGCAATCTGCTGCGTGACCTGATCGCCGAGCACAAGGTTGATTGCTGGCTGGTTTCTACCGGCTGGACCGGTGGTGCCTACGGTA
>JAEWOP010000140.1 GCA_023399635.1 Pseudomonadota bacterium | reverse complement strand
GCCCTGGCCTTGGGGAGGATCAGAGGCCCATGGAAACGAGCTTGTCGATGCTTTCCTTGTCGATCTTCAGAAGCTGATCGACGACGATGGTGTTGCCCTCGGGATTGATGGTGCCGAGACCTTCGATATTGTCGCCGGCCTTGGGTGTCTCACCCTTGGCGATGCGATCCGCGAGCGTGATGAAGACCTCACCGGCCTGCTTCGGGTTCCACATGAAGCCGCCCGTCAGCGCCCCCGACTTGATGAGCTTGGCGCCCTGCCCCGGCGAGAACGGGCCGATGACGAAGACCTTGCCATCCTTGCGCCGCTCTTCAACCGCACGCCCGGCTCCGATCGGTCCCTGCGAGCCGAAGGCGAGGAAACCGCTCAGGTCAGCATTGGCGGACATAAGGTCAAGCGCCGTCGAGCGGCTCTTGTCGAGGTCCTCCGCCACGCCGTAGCGATCGCCGACGAGCTTCATGTCAGGGTAGTTCGCCTTGATATAGGCGATGGCGGCATCGGCCCAGGCATTGTGAAGCGGAACGGTGAGAGAACCGACGAACACGGCATAGGAGCCCTTGCCGCCCATCTTCTCCGCCAGCAGCTTGCCATGCGCTTCACCAAAACCCTTGGCGGAGGCGAGTTCGAAATCCCAGTCGGCACCGAGCTGCTTGGGCGATTCGTGGGTAATGACCTTGATACCGGCGGCCTGGGCTTTTTTCAGCACCGGCTCCAGCACCTTGGCATCATTCGGCACGACGCCGATGAAATCGACCTTCTGGGCGATCAGGTCCTCGATGGCGCGGACCTGCAGGGCGGGATCGGCGCTCGTCGGGCCGACCATGAAACCGTCAACGCCGAGCTTCTTGCTCTGCTCCTTGATCCCGGCCTCCATGGCGTTGAACCACGGAATGCCGCCGATCTTGACGACGACGCCCACCTTCGGCCCTTCGGCAAAGGCTGCGGACGAGAGCAGCGCGAGCGACAGACCAACCGCTGCAGCAATAATTTTCTTCATGATGTTCCTCCTCAAAAAACAGGCAAACGAAACCCGCCGCAGCCATTTTTCATCTGGCGCGCTCAAAATTTCTCATCTCGCTTATTCGAGACTCTCCCTTGCCACTCCCACAGCAACCATCTTGCACAATCGATATTGCCAACTTGCACAATCGATGGTGCAATAACCATATCATGAAGCTCCCTTCCGTCAAGGGGACGCCTACTCTAATAATTAGAATCAGTTGGGGAGATCACAATGACGGGCATGAGTTCCAAGAAGGCCACTATATACGACTTGTCGATATTGTCCGGCGCATCAGCGTCGACGGTCAGCGCCGTCCTGAATGGATCATGGCGAAAAAGGCGGATTTCCGAGGAAACGGCCAACAAAATTCTATCGCTCGCCAAGACGCACCGCTACACCGCCAACCTGCAGGCGAGAGGTTTGAGGAGCTCGAAATCCGGACTCATTGGCCTACTGGTCCCGATTTATGACAACCGGTTCTTTTCCTCGATGGCACAAACATTCGAGGGACAGGCACGCAAGCGCGGCCTTTCGCCGATGGTTGTATCGGGGCGGCGCGATCCTGAAGAAGAACGCCGCACGGTGGAGACCCTGATCGCCTATTCGATCGATGCACTCTTCATCGCGGGCGCGACCGATCCCGACGGCGTGCACCAGGTCTGCGCCCGCGCAGCACTGCCGCATGTCAATATTGACCTTCCCGGCAAATTTGTACCCTCGGTCATTTCCGACAACAGACATGGTGCGGAAATATTGACATCGGCAATCCTTGCCCATGCGGAAAAACACGGACCTCTCGGCCCTGACGACGTCATCCTGTTCGGCGGTCATGACGACCACGCCAGCCGCGCCCGTATAGATGGCTTCCACGCCACCAAGGCCGCCTATTTCGGGGTCGATAACGGGGACGATATCGAAATCACCGGCTATTCACCACGCATGACGGAACTCGCTTTCGAACGTTTCTTTGAACGCAAAGGCCGCCTGCCCCGCTGCTTCTTCGTCAATTCATCGATCAATTTCGAAGGATTGCTGCGCTTCATGGGGCGCCATGACGGCGAGGCGTTTGGCGATATCGTTGTCGGCTGTTTTGACTACGACCCCTTCGCATCGTTCCTTCCGTTCCCGGTCTACATGATCAAGCCCGATATAGCGCAAATGCTCAACAAGGGGTTCGAACTTCTGGCAGAGAACCGGACCGAACCCGAAGTCACCATTATCGAACCGACGCTCATTTCGCCGCGAACCGCTCTCGAAGGTCCGCTCGACGACATATGGGACCCCCTGGCATTGCGCCGCATGGCGCGATGAACATGCGTAATGCCACGTGACCTCAACGGTCGGCGCGTCGCGATAGATTTCAATCGGCTGGAGCACTGGAGCGCCATGGCTGACGAATGCACCCTCGGCGACCGCCTGGTGATCGGCGCAAGATGGACGTCGAGGCTGTTTTCATCCACGAGTATCTCCTTTCGCCCCGCAGATCAGTCGGCAACCTGTCGTAAACTCGACAAGATGACCGCCGCTTTCGCATACGGAATCCGACCTGCCGAAAGCCCGACGAAACCGCAGTTCGCTTCAGCGGTCTGGCTTTTCCGGGTGCATTCCACGTCCATACATTCACCGGCGCTGTGGTCTGGGTGTTCCTGATTTCGCTGGCAGAATGTACCTTTGGTCATATCGACTACTATTCTGTCCGGCAGAAAACCATGTTCATCAAGGAGATCTGCATAGGCATCGGTGCGGCGTTGACTGTCGGGCTCATGCGCTGGGTATCGTTTTCGTTCAGCGCCATATTCGTCGCTGTGATCGGCATTCTCTTGACCCTGACATGGTGGCTCCTGATGCGGCGCGAGTTGCGCGCGTTCGACTAGAGGGATGCATATGCATCTGAACCGCAGAAGGAACGTCGAATGAAGTTGGCTACATAATGATCTATGTCGCGGACGAGCCGGTCACGATCGAAATTTATGGAGACGCTTCCAACGATCCGTCTGGCAATTCGATATCGGTTTCCAGTCGCGCTTTCCGATTGATGGATTGATCGATAGAGGCCCGAGCTAATCTTGCCTGCCCTTCGGCCGCATTGACGGTCACGTTCACAAGCTCTGATTCGCAGGCGACCGCGCGCGGCGGGCAGAATTTGATGTTTCAAGTGGCATTTTCGAATACATCTGCCTCACTCTGGGTCGTGAAGGTGAACGTCACCAGTTCGCTGTCATCGTCCTGCCGGAGACCCATGGCAGTTACAATCAAACGCGCGATCTCGTCCTGTGCTTCACTTCCCGAGCGGTACGACCCCACCGCCTTCTCGATGGCGGGGCCGAAAACCTCGCTGATTACACCGAGGCGCATATTGTATTTCATGATGATGTCGCGGTCCTCGATGATCGCTGCCTGTTCGGCCTTTGGGATGCCGGCGTTCTCCATGGCGGTTATCGTTGCGTTCGTCGCGAGCTTGATCGGACCTTCTTCCAGCCAGCGATCAACCATCTGATGGAACTGGCGCATCCGCTCGGCAGGAATTGTTCTCTGTACAGTGATCGACATCCGGATTCCTTTGTCAGCTCTCATGCGAATACACTTTTTGCTTCGCTTCAGCTGCGACGCGAGGCGCTACCCTGATAGTCAAAACACGTCGGGAATTCCAGATGGAGTCCACGCAGAACCGGTTCGTCAGACGGTCGCATCGGGTAAAGCAATCGAGGAGCGTGAAGATGCCTCGCTCTACAAGGAAAACTTCAGGCCTTTCTTCCTACCGCACTCCCACGAGGAAGCTCCGTGAGCTGTTCCTAAACTCAAGACCTGCGTTGATCGTCCTTGAATGCGCCATGGTCTTCGAAGACCCCAATGGCTCCACGCTGTTGCAAGACGTACTGACTTTCAGCAAGTATTTCGCGATACCTCTGGACCTTTGCGGCGCCCATCCTGCGCAAATCGACCCTTGATGGAGGTGCTGACTGGACTGGAAAAACGGCTTCGTTTTCCAGAAGGTCCAGCAGAAGATTACGCATGACCGCGTTTTCCTCTCGCAGCTCCGCCAGTTCGATAACCTTTCCGCTCGATTCAAACCGCCTTGCGATCGCTTTGTCGATTTCGCGTTCGACAAGGAGAGCCTTGGCGGCGAAATACCGACAGGCAAAGAATGTTACCGCGAGCGCGCACAACGCGAAAATAACGTAGATCATTCCGACCTCCAGGTTACCCCTGAAAT
>JAEWOP010000229.1 GCA_023399635.1 Pseudomonadota bacterium | reverse complement strand
GCATCGTTCTGTCACTTCCGGACACACCGGTCCAGTCGCCGATTGACCCCGATACGGTTGGAATCCTGTGCCGCAACCTCATCGATAACGCGCTCCAGCATGGCGGCAAGGATTCCCCGGTCGAGGTTTCCCTGTCAGCGAGTGGAGAACTCTCAGTCGGGAATGCGGGGCCGCTCATATCCCCGGAAAGGCTGGAGGTGCTCACCAGGCGCTTCGAGCGAAACGGAAGCATCGGCCACGGAAGCGGGATAGGACTGTCGATCGTAAGCACCATCGCAGATCGCTTGGACCGTCGTCTCCAGCTCAGCTCACCACGCGCAGGAGCACATGACGGCTTCGAAGCGCGAATCGATCTAACTCGGAGTTCTGGCATTCGGTTTGAAGACGGCACAGCCTGACATACAGACTGGCGGCTTTGGGGCCGACGAACGAACCCGCTGCGCGGGAGGGCGCCTGCGGTTGAGGTAGAGGGTACAGGCTGGACGTTGCGCCTTGCATTGAGCGTCGTCCGGCAGCGGCAGAGCATGACGGGCTTCTTCAACAAGGAGCCTGACCATGCAGCACCCTCGTCTCGACACACCCGTCAGCCCGCTGCGCCAGCGGCTGATCGACGACATGAACATGCGGCGTTTCTCGCGGGAGACGCAGCGTAACTATCTCCGCGACATCGGGCGCCTGGCGACATTCCTTGGGCGTTCACCAGACACGGCGACCGCCGACGACCTGCGCCGGTTCCAGATCGAGCAGCAGGAGGGCGGCGTTCCCGTGCCGACGATGAACAGCATCGTGTCGGCGCTGCGCTTCTTCTTCACGCATACGGTCGATCGTCCAGATCTGGCGCGCAAGCTCGTTCGTCTGGCGCATCCGCGCAAGCTGCCCGTGGTGCTGAGCCGCGACGAGGTCGCCCGGCTGCTCAACGCCACCACCTGCCTCAAGCACCAAGCTGCGCTGTCGGTCGCCTATGGCGCGGGATTGCGCGTCGCCGAGGTGTCGACGTTGAAGGTCGCCGACGTCGACAGTGAGCGCATGCTGCTGCGCATCGAACGCGGCAAGGGAGGGCGCTATCGCAATGCCATGCTGTCGCAAGACCTGCTCTTACTGCTGCGCCAGTGGTGGAAGGTCGGACGCCAGCAGGGCGTGATGCATCGCGACGGATGGCTGTTCCCGGGTCAGCATTCGATGAAGCCGATCAGCACCCGTCAGCTCTATCGTGTGGTCATTGAGGCGGCACAGGCCGCCGACATCGCCAAGCGGGTCGGGCCGCACACGCTGCGTCACAGCTTCGCCACCCACCTGCTGGAGGACGGTACCGACATCCGGATCATCCAGGTCCTGCTTGGACACGCCAAGCTCAATAGCACCGCCTTCTACACCAAGGTCGCGACCCGAACGGTGCGCACGGTCACGAGCCCGCTCGACAAGCTCGGCCTGTTCAAGGTGGAAGGTATCTCCGACGGCTGAGCCGTGCGCGGCTCGATCGAGGTCGCCGACATCTTCCGCACTGCCGGACCCGCCTACCGGGCCGCCCATGCAGGTCATCTGAGCTTACATCAGCTCAAGGTGATGTCGGCGATCGAGCATTGCCGCACCGCGGCCCTTGGCGGTCACGTCGAGGCCTGCGAGGACTGTGGCCAGTGGCGCATCGCCTACAATAGCTGCCGTAACCGGCACTGTCCCAAGTGCCAGGGCGCGGCGGCGCGGACATGGCTTGCCGAGCGCGAGGCCGACCTGCTGCCGGTCGGCTACTTCCACGTCGTGTTCACGCTGCCGGCCGAGGTCGCCGAGATCGCGTTCCAGAACAAGGCGCTCGTCTACGACCTGCTGTTCAAGGCAGCGTCGGAGACGGTGCTGACGATCGCCGCCGATCCGAAGCACCTCGGCGCCCGCATCGGCATCACCGCCGTGCTCCACACCTGGGGATCGGCGATGACGCACCATCCGCATGTCCATATGATCGTGCCGGGCGGCGGCATCGCGCCGGACGGAAGCCGCTGGATATCTTCTCGGCCGGCATTCCTTCTCCCGGTGCGCGTGCTCGGCAAGCTGTTCCGCCGGCTCTTCCTCACCCGGCTGGTCGCGCTGCATGGGGCTGGGCGGCTCGCCTTCTTCGGATCGATGGAGCACCTCGCCGACCGTCGCGCATTCCTGCACCACCTTGCTCCCGCCCGGGGGAAGCGATGGGTGGTCTATGCCAAGGCGCCCTTTGCCGGACCGGAGGCGGTGCTCGCCTACCTGTCGCGCTATACCCACCGGATTGCGATCTCGAACAGCCGCCTGATCGCCTTCGACGAGACCGGCATCACCTTCCGCTACAAGGACTACCGCCGCGACAGCGCGGACCGGCAGCAGATCATGACGCTTGCGGCCGATGAGTTCATCCGCCGCTTCCTGCTCCATGTCCTGCCGCGCAGGTTCCATCGCATCCGCCACTACGGCCTGCTGGCCGGCTCCACCCGCAAGGCCAATCTCGCGCTGGCGCGCGAACTCCTGGACGTCGCCGCGCCGCCCGGACCCGGCGATCCCGAAGAACCAGACGACTTCCGCCCGCCATGCCCTTGCTGCGGCGGACGCATGATCATCATCGAGACGTTCGAACGCTGGAGACAGCCGCGCGGACCGCCGGATGCGACGGCGACGAGTCGGGAGACCGCTCCATGACCCGGCACGGCATGATCCAGCGTTCAGCCGCAGGTGCCCCGCCTACGGCAACGGACCCACGCGCGTCCATGGTGATTATCGCTGCCGACAGGGTCGCGATGAGCCGCGTGCAGGGCCGGCTAAACCGCGCCGAGGCGCAACGAAGCGGCCTGTCCGCATCCACCTCCGCGTTTCCCAGCGGCGGTCGCGCCATCGCCGACATCGGCCGCAGTTCGAAATCCCCATAGCCATCGACTGTGGCCCGCGGGTTCCTTCCTCGGGGACTTTCGTACGCCTGCCGGCGCCCGAAACTCTTCACGACAGCCGTCAGTCCGCTTATCGAATAGAATGGAGGAAAGCTGCCGTCCTGCAGCCGACCTCTTCCAAGACATTCATTGGACTTGATCGCGCCACTTCAACCAGACATTCCTAACATGCGGCGACGATCCCTCAGGATGTCCATCCAGCGCCTCACTGAAGAAGCATGGCCGCTGGCGCCAACTTGCTCAGCTAGGTGAAAATGCGGCTTGCTATCTGAAGAGCTTCAATGGCCCGCATCACTGCGGGATGTGTCCCGGTAC
>JAEWOP010000136.1 GCA_023399635.1 Pseudomonadota bacterium | reverse complement strand
CGTCCTCCTATGCTCAGGAGTTGCAGCATACGCTTGAAGGGCTTTGCGAGAAGCTGCGTCGGGTTGGACAGGCGGAATCTGGGCGCCCGCACGTGTTCGCGCTTCGCCGCGATCTCATGGAGGAGGTGACATTCGACGCTATCATCGCCGCCGCCCGTGTTGTTCTGCATGCCCGCAATGGGAAGTTGATTGACCAGATCAACCGGGCGGTCTCCCTGTTCGCAACACCGCTGGACAAGGACGCGTATCATCGCCCGTTGCTCGACGCAGGCAGCTTTCCGCTCGATCGAGACGAAGATGGTGCTGGATTGGCCTTCTGGAACGGGTTCGGCGGGTTCGACAAGGAAGGTGCTGAATACGTCATTCGACTGAAGGGCGGACAATCCACGCCGCAGCCGTGGATCAATGTCATCGCAAACGACCGGTTCGGCTTCCACGTCTCGGCAGAAGGCGGAGGCTTTACCTGGGCGCAGAATTCGCGTGATTACCAGCTGACGCCCTGGAGCAATGATCCCGTCATCAACCGGCCCGTCGAAGGCTTCTATATCGCCGACCAGGACAGCGGCTATGTTGTTAAGCCCTTCGCGGCGCTTGCACCGGGATCCACCGCCACCTTCGAGGCCCGCCACGGGCTCGGCTATTCCATCTTTTCGACAAGCGATGCCGGACTCGATGTTACCCTGACGCAGACGGTTGATCGCGACCGGCCGGTCAAACTGTCCGTTCTTCGGATTCGAAACGAAAGCGATCAGGCGAGGTCGCTGCGGATCTACGGCTATGCCGAATGGCTGCTTGGGAATAGCGCCAATCGGTCCTTGCCCTACATCGTCACCAGCCACGACCAGGAAACGGGCGCGGTGCTGGCTAGCAATCGCTATAGTACAAGCCACCAGCGCACTGCGTTCCTGGCAACCAGTGGGGCAGTAAGCAGCTTTACGACGAGCCGCCGCGATTTTCTTGGGCGATTTGGCTCTGTCGCGTTGCCTGCTGCGGTTTCGGGTGCCGGGGCGCTTGCGGGAACCATCGGCGTTGACGGTGATCCGTGTGCTGCACTTGCCTGCGACCTGACGCTTGCTCCTGGCGAGGAGCGGGTCGTAACCTTCTTCCTTGGCGATGCGGACAGCCAGCAGCACGCGATAGAACTCATCCGCGGCCTCAAAGCTGCAGATGTTGCGGGCATCGTTGAAGAGAGCCAGGAATATTGGCGGGACTTCACCGGCCGACTGCGGGTCGACACGCCGGATCAGAGCCTCAACTATCTCGTCAACTACTGGCTCCCTTATCAGGCTCTCGCCTGCCGGATCACGGCGCGCAGCGCTTTCTACCAGGCGAGCGGAGCCTACGGCTTCCGTGACCAGCTGCAGGACACCCTGGCTTTTCTCCCGCAGGAGCCGAGCCTTGCGCGGCGGCAGATTGTCCATGCGGCGGGACGTCAGTTCAAAGAAGGCGATGTTCAGCACTGGTGGCTGCCGGAAAGCGGGGCAGGCGTGCGCACTCGTATCTCGGATGACGTCGCATGGCTCGCTTATGCCGCCGAAGAGTACATTCAGGCGACCGGAGACGAGAGCCTTCTGGACGAACAGGTAGCGTTCCTTGACGGGCCTCCGCTCGATCCAGCGCAACATGATGCGTTCTTCCAGCCGACGGCATCCAGCCAAGTGGCAAGCGTCTATGAACATGCGGCGCGAGCCCTGGATCTTGCGATCGAACGGACGGGAGAAAAGGACCTCCCGTTGATCCTCGGAGGTGACTGGAACGACGGGATGAACCGCGTCGGGATCGGCGGCCGGGGAACAAGCGTCTGGCTGGGGTGGTTCCTGGCCGGCACCCTCAAGCGCTTTGTGAAGCACGCAGCCCAGCGTGGGGATCAGATGCGTGTCGATCGATGGTCAGCGCATGTCGAGAGACTCCGGACAGCGCTGGAGGACGCAGGGTGGGACGGATCCTACTACCGCAGAGGCTATTTCGACGATGGCTCTGCTCTTGGTTCGAGCGAGAGCGAAGAGTGCCGCATTGATTCCCTGTCCCAATCCTGGAGCGTGCTGTCAGGGATGGGCCAGCAAGATCGCGCGCAGCAGGCCATGGATGCTGTGGTGGCCGAACTGGGGGACCAGGATGCAGCGATCATCCGGCTCTTCACGCCTCCGTTCGAGAACACGCCGCGGGATCCGGGCTATATCAAAGCCTATCCCCCAGGCGTTCGTGAAAACGGCGGCCAGTACACCCATGCGGCAACCTGGGTGGTGATGGCGCTTGCCCAACTGGGACGTGGTGACGATGCGTGGCGCTGCTTCCAGCTTCTCAATCCCATCAACCACAGCCTTGATGCCCAAGCGGCGGAGGCCTATCGCGTAGAGCCATATGTGGTCGCTGCCGATGTCTATGGCGCTGGCAGCCTGACCGGACGAGGTGGCTGGACGTGGTATACGGGATCGGCCGGCTGGCTTTATCGCGCGGCGGTGGAAGGCCTCCTCGGCATCCGCAGGGAAGGTCAGCGGCTAACGGTGCGCCCAGCCTTACCCTCGCACTGGAATGGTTTTTCCGCGGAACTTGTTATCGATGGCACCACCTATTGCGTCGAAGTGAAGAAGCAGGACAACGGCGAGATTGCCTCGAAAGTAAACGGCCAGCCGATAAATGCGGAGGGTGCCCCCCTTGAGCCCGCGCCTGCCACTGCAGTCCTGGAGCCTGCCGAGTTGTGAGAATCGAAGGGATTTTATGATCATAAGGCCCGCCTGCCGAGCGGGCCTTCTTTGGTGAAGGAGCAGCTTCTCGTCAGGCTCCTGTTCCAACCGCAGCGTGTGCGGCGGGTGTCTCGTCCTCAGTCAAGATTCCGCTTGCCTTCAGCAGTACCGTAAACCGTCCGCCGCTCTTGCTCAGTTCGTCGAAAGAGCCCATCTCGGTGATCCGTCCATTGTCCAAGAATATGACTTTATCGGCATCACGGATTGTAGAGAGGCGGTGCGCGATAATGAACGTCGTGCGGTTCTGCCGTAGCCTGTCTATCGCGGCTTTGACTCGCGCCTCCGTTTCCACGTCAAGAGCGCTGGTGGCTTCATCCAAGACGAGAATCGGTGCGTTCTTAAGGATGGCGCGGGCGATCGCTATACGTTGGCGTTCGCCTCCCGAAAGCTGGTTGCCCCGTTCGCCAACGGTCGTGTCGTAGCCGGTCATCCTCGATTCGATAAAATCGGTGGCCGCAGCCGCTTCGGCGGCGTGGATGATCTCCTCCTCGGTGGCGTTCTCGCGGCCAAGCCGAATGTTCTCGCTGATTGATCGGTTGAGGAGGCCCGCGTCCTGGAAGACAGTTGCTATTGAGTGACGCAGCGAACGGCGGGAGACTTTGCTGATGTCCTTACTGTCGATCAGGATTTGACCCTCGCGGGGGTCGTAAACCCGCTGCAGAAGATTGACCAGGGTGGTTTTGCCGGCCCCGGTCGGTCCGACGATTGCTACAGTCTGGCCGGCGGCAGCGCGGAACGAGATGTCATGTACGCCCTGTGAAGTCGTGGCGAAGTCAAAGGAAACGTTGCGGAACTCCACCTCGCCTTTGACGCCTTCGAGCTCCGCAATGCCCGCAGGCTCCTCACGGTCTTGAACCGCATCCTCAAGCTCATAGAAGATCTCGAGCTTGGCGCGCGCCTCAAAGATCTGCGTCACGAACTGCCGCATCTGGTCGAGGCGACCGATCAGCAGGTTGGCAAAGCCGATGAAGGCGATGACGTCTCCCACCCGAAGTTCACCCTGCTGGACGAGAAGGGTGCCGATCACGAGGATAACCAACAGCGACACGGTGGAAGCGGTCCGGTTGAGTGCACTTGCCAGCGCCCACCAGTCCAATACGGGATACTGCACTTTCAGCAGGTTTCTGGTGTAGTTACGAAGCGCACGCGTTTCCGCTTCGATGCGGTTGTAGCTGTGCAGCACCGATACATTGCTGATCGAATCGCTCACATGGGAGAAAACGGTGTGGTAGTGCCCTTCAACTGAAGCCTGCCCCTCCTTGGTCCGCTTCATCACCATGGCGCCGATGAACCAGTAGGCAAGGCTCAAGGCGACAAGGACTGCGCTCAATCGGACATCCATCGAGAACGCCGTCGGGATCAGCAGCAGCAGCGCTACCGCTGTCGCCAGATGGGTCCGCATGAACTCCAGCCATAGGCCAAACAAGGTTTCGGCGGCGCGCAGCAGCGTGTGAAGTGCGTTGGACGTCCCGCGCTGGTGGTGCCATGCCAGCGGCATCGAGATGATGCGCTCGAACGCCTCCGTCAGCAGTGTCGCGCGCCTCCCGTGAGCAAGCCGATCAGCTTCTCGCGCTACCAACACATAAGCGACCGTATTGAAGACGCCGAAGCCGGCCCACAGCATCAGCACCGGGGTAACGTCGCCACCGGAGGATATTGTGTCGATGATGCGGCCGAACAGGACGGGTTCCGCGATGGTAATGATCGCCAGGATGATATTGGCGATGACCACGAGAGACACCCGGAAGCGCTTCTCCGCAAGATAGCTGAGTGCTCTTGTATAAACCTGGAACAGCGTCACCTGACGGACCTCTTCTTTATTGCGGCTGTCCGCCGCTCCTCAACCAGGCGGGTTGCTGAACACCTTCCGGAGCGACAGGATTGGCAACAATGCCCTTTGTAGCTGAAGGTTTCCTGAACGGGAACTTGATGCGCGGTTTGCCAATCAAGGCTGCGTTGTTCTCCTCAACAGAGCCGCATCCACTGCAAGATTTAGCAATTTCACTTCAACCATTAGTAACCATAGCTGCGAGAGCATCAACAGCTGCGGGAGTACGGCCGGGAAGCGGTACATATGCAGGCTGGGGGCAGCATTGAGCATTCATCTGATTATGCAGCTCCTCGCCGTCGCGGGTGAGGCCAAGGATGCAGACGAAGTCAGCAGACAATTGGAAGGTCTGCTCGATGCATATGGGTTCGGCTTCTATCGGCTGGTGCTGCAGCCCCGGGTTCGGGATGCGGGCAAGGAAGTGGTGCTTGCGCATCGATGGCCAAGGGGTTGGGCGGAAACGTATCGCCTTCGGAAATTCGGGTCCGTCGATCCTGCCGCAAAAATGCTGACGGTTGCGCAGCGCCCCTATCGGCTGCGTGAGGCCGCATTTGCCCTGCGCAATTATCCTCACCGCACCCGCATGCAGCGGATGATCCAGGAAGCTGCCCGCCACGGAATGACAGACGGCTACGTCTTCCCTGTCCATGGGCGTACAGGCCTTATCGGAAGCCTTCTCGTTAGCGGAAAACCAGTCGATTTATCGCCTTCGGAAGTAGCCCTTTTCGATGCCGCGGCGCGCCGGGTGTTGTGGCGGCATCTCGAGTTTCGGGGCTGGGCGGCGGAACTTGAAACGATCGATGCAATCGAGACACCGCTGACAAGGCGGGAAGTAGAGGTTGTGAGCCATTTGGCAGAAGGTCTGACCTCCATTGAGA
>JAEWOP010000092.1 GCA_023399635.1 Pseudomonadota bacterium | reverse complement strand
CCTCTGATCTGGCCGCTCCTGCTGATGATCTTTGCCTCTATCGCGGCGGAGTTCTCGATCGTCTTTAATGATTCCATGATGCCGCGTCTTGTCAGCCAGAATGAGGTGGGCAGGGTCTCCAACCTGGCTTGGGGTCTCGGCTATCTTGGCGGAATGCTGGTGCTGATCCTTGTCGTGACGCTGCTTGCAGGTAGTCCGGAAACCGGCCTCACGATCATCGGGATCGAACCGCTCTTCGGCCTTGATCCTGCGCTTGGCGAAGATGCCCGTATCACGGGCCCGATTGCGGCCGGATGGTATCTGCTGTTCATCCTTCCGATGTTCTTCTTTACCCCGGACGCTGGCAAAGGACTGCCCATGGGTCGGGCTGTCCGTTCGGGTCTCGTGGAACTCAGGGGCACGATCAGCGAGTTGCGAAAGCGTTCCGGTATCGCCCGCTTCCTGATCGCGCGCATGCTGTATCAGGACGGCGTGAACGGCCTGCTGATCCTGGGCGGCGCCTTCGCCGCGGGAATGTTCGGCTGGGCAACGATCGAGATCGGCATCTACGGGATCTTGCTGAACGTTGTCGCCATCTTCGGCTGTTTCATTGCCGGTCGCCTGGATATGCGATTGGGGTCAAAGACGGTGGTGCTGATCAGCCTCGTGCTGCTGCTGATCGCGACCCTGGGGATCATTTCAACAGGGCCTGGCTTCGTCTTCTTTGGGCTCATGCAGCTGAGCATCGAAGACAGCGGCGGGCTCTTCGGCACCGCGGCAGAGAAGGCGTATGTCCTGTTCGGCCTGCTCATCGGCATCGCCTTCGGCCCCGTTCAGGCTTCCTCGCGTTCCTACCTGGCACGCAGCGTCAGCCCTGACGATGCCGGTCGCTATTTCGGCATCTATGCGTTGTCCGGCCGCGCGACGAGCTTCATGGCGACACTGTTTTTCTCGCTCGTGACCTATGGCAGTGGATCGGCACGCCTGGGGATGGCCACCCTCATCCTGTTTCTCGCAAGCGGCCTGCTGCTTCTGTTGCGCACGCCCTATCCGGCCGACGCCACTGCCGAGAGATCGGCTAGTGCCGGAAATGCCGCATCCCGGTGAACACCATGGCCACGCCATGTTCGTTCGCAGCATCGATGACCTCCTGGTCGCGCATCGAGCCACCCGGTTGAATGACGGCGGTAGCGCCGGCAGCAATGGCAGACAAAAGTCCGTCTGCAAACGGGAAAAACGCCTCAGATGCCACGGCTGATCCGTTCGTCATGGGAGCAAGCCAACCCCTGGCCTTGGCTGCCTCCTCTGCCTTGATCGCCGCGATCCGTGCCGAGTCAATGCGGCTCATCTGGCCCGCGCCGATGCCGGCGGTCTGGCCATCCTTGGCGTAAACGATGGCGTTTGACTTCACGTGCTTGGCCACCTTGTAGGCAAACTTCATGTCCTCAAGCTCGCGATCAGTGGGTGCCCGGGCGGTCACCACGCGCAGATCAAGATCATCGATCATGCCGTTGTCGCGTGTCTGGACAAGAAGCCCACCGGCGACCGTCTTGGCCGTAAGGCCGCGCGAACGAGGGTCAGGAAGGCCGCCGGTTTCGAGCAGGCGCAGGTTTGGCTTGCGTGCGATCACCGCCTTGGCCTCTTCGGATACCTGCGGCGCAATGATGACTTCGGTGAAGAGCTTCACGATCTCCTCCGCCGTCTCTGCATCGAGAAGCTGGTTGAGGGCGATGATGCCTCCAAAAGCGGATGTTGAATCGCAGGCAAGGGCCCGCAGATACGCTTCCTTCAGCGATGGGGCGGTAGCGACCCCGCAAGGGTTGGCGTGCTTGATGATGGCGCAGGCCGGGCCCTGCTCGGAAGGAAACTCGCCGATCAACTCGAACGCGCCATCTGTGTCATTGATGTTGTTGTAGGAAAGCTGCTTGCCCTGCAGCAGCTTGGCAGTCGCCACGCCGGGACGGCTTTCACCGGTCACGTAGAATCCGGCGCTCTGGTGCGGGTTCTCGCCGTAACGCATCTCTTCCTTCAAGACGCCGCCAATCGTCCGGTAGCGCGGTATCTCGATATCAAGAGCCTCCGCAAACCAGTTGGAGATGGCTGCGTCATAGGCCGCTGTCCGGGCATAGGCTTTGGCCGCCAGCTTCTGGCGAAAGGCGTAAGCAGTCTGACCGTCGTTGGCGCGCAATGCCTCGATCAGGGACGGGTAGTCGGAAGGATCGACGACAACCGTCACATACGCATGGTTTTTCGCGGACGCCCGGATCATGGCAGGGCCACCGATATCAATGTTCTCGACGGTGGTTGGATAGTCACCGCCCGCCGCGCGCACCTCTTCAAAGGGGTAAAGGTTGATGACGGCAAGATCGATGCTCTCGATCCCATGGGTTTTCATCGCCGCCACATGTTCCGCATCGTCCCGGATAGCAAGGAGGCCACCATGCACGTTTGGGTGCAGCGTCTTGACGCGGCCGTCCATGATCTCGGGAAAGCCCGTCACTTCCGAAACATCCGTCACCGAAAGACCTGCCGCGGCGATCGCCTTATGCGTTCCACCAGTGGACAACAGCCGAACCCCCTGCGCCGCAAGCGCCTGCGCCAGCTCAATGATCCCTGTCTTGTCCGAGACGGAGAGCAGCGCCGTGCGAATCTTGATCTGGTCAGGGGCGGGGATTTTCTTGGAAACGACGGCCATCGGAGTGCTCCTCGGAAACGCGCGGTAATGCGGCAGCGGCGATTAGGGCCGCGTTAGCACAGGTTCCGGCCTGAAGAAACGTCCTATTCCATCCTCTTTAGCATCCACCGGATCTCCGGATTGCCCGGCGAAAAGGGAACCGTGATCTGTTGGCTAGTCCGAAAGCCCGAGACATCGGCAAAGAAGATGTCTTCCTCTATCGTGACAACGAGACCAAGCGCAGTGAAGGACCAAGCCTCCCCATCCGGCGCCACCATCACCACCGTTTCCTCGTCTCTTTGTAACAGCACGATAGCCGGATGGATATGAAAGCGTGCCATAGCACTGATGTCGCTCTTCCCCCGCATGCCTTCCGGCGAGAAGAGCCTGTCGTGACCCTTTATCTTGCTGCCCTTGCTGCTGAGGCCGATTTCTCGTTCGTGCAAGTAGCCAAACTCGCTGAGATAGCCGTCATGCACGGCCTGCAGCCAGTCATTCCCATGCTGGTCATCCCACCGCTCCAACTGAGTGACCGAAGCCCCGGCCAGAATGGAAGCGCCGCAGACGTACGATCGCATGGACCGGCTGGAGGACGTCTCGTTGATCGTGACGGCCGAATGTGCCGCCGTTGATCGTGCCAAGCGCCTTAGCTCACGAGCCGCAAATTTCGGAGCGCCGGAGTTGACGATGAACCGGTTGCGGCCGGATGACATCTCGAAGGAGAGGCATCCCGCATGTGCCTGCTGCGAGAGATCTGCGGAAAGCGGCGCGCCGGTGTCAACGATGATGGTGACACCCTCCACAGAGAGCCTGTGATAGTTGGCATGGGGCATCGACTTGAAAGGTCGGCCCCCCGTCTCGTCATAGCGCAGCACTGACATCAACTCGCTTGCAGGCGTCGAGGTGGCACCGTTGAAAAGCGCAAGGTCGCCGTCTTGGTGGCGGAAGAACCGCAGCGCCGGGTACATGCGGTCGATCGTCGGGATTAGCTTGGTGGGCACGTCATGGCCGAGATTGATGTAGGTCTGGCGAAGCGGCAGAAGGTCCAGCATCAGCTCGAGTATGACGCGCGGATTTCGCGACACATGAGCTCCGTCGGGAAGGATCTGTCGCTCCAGCTCCCGGTCCAGCCGCTGCCCCTCATGTTTGATGAAGGCATTGCGGGTTGGCATGGAGACCGAAGCCATGGCCAGCGCAATACGGATCCGCAGCCTTGTCTCGTCTGTCGGCAGCCCACGCACGATCCGCCGCAGGTAGCGCACCTGGTAAGTCAGGCTTCTCATGAAGCGGCGGTAGAATCCGGCCTCTGCCCCTTGCAGAACGACGGTGGAGTGCGAAAGCCAGGCAATCACCCGTTCGGCCACGACTGCAGGTTCCCAGGCGACGCCTCTCGGACGCCGCCCGTGCAGCACGATCCAGCTTGCGACGATAGAACGGGTCCGGGCGCAGGATTCTTCCGTCCGGTGTGCCCGAATATGCCGTAGCCAGGCAAAGGAATGCAGTCGTTGTGCGAAGGCCTTAGATGGCAGCTCCGCTGAGAATGGTGAGTGGCCGTCCGTATCCAGGGATGTGCCTGCAAGATGAAATCGCCCTTCGGCGATCTCTTCTGCGACAAAGGGATCGATCGAACGCAGATCGGTGGGGGCGACCAGAAGTCGATCGGGCACAGACGTCGCAAAAGGGGTAAGAGCCAGCCGCAAAGCAGCCGTCTGCCGGTAGGCACGGCGGAGCACTTCCCGCAAGCCGAACGACATCAGTCTCCGGCGATCCGCGAGCTGCATTGTCAATCTGGGACACTCCCGGGATTGGACGGCCGCTCTTAAGCGGGTCCACCCTTTAGCTTCTTCGAATACAATCCGTTGATAGGGTAAAGAAATGCTTAGCGCCGGCGCAGCACGCTGGCGAAGAAACCATCCATTCCACCGCTGAAGCCGTCTTGTGGCGGCAACATCGCTGGCGTCGTACGGAATTCCCCTTCCGACGTAATGGCTTGTTCAAGCCCCGGCCAAAGCGCTGGATCGACCGGCACGCGCTCAACCGTCTCATCGGCGCTGAGGAGGTCAGACACCAGCTCTTCGCCTTCGATCGGATCGAGCGAGCAGTTGGAAAATACGATCAGTCCGCCTGGCTTGACGAGTGTGACCGCGTGTCGAAGCATTCTCGCCTGCAGTGCTGCGAGCTTGGCAATGTCCTCCGGCCCTTTGGTCCACAGCACGTCCGGGTGGCGCCGGGTCGTTCCGGTCGAAGAGCACGGCGCATCAAGAAGCACGCCATCGAGCAACTCGTCCGGCTGGTAATCAAACAGGTCTCCGTGCACGACCTCAGCCTGCAGGCCAAGGCGCTGGAGATTTTCTTTCAGCCGCACCATTCGATTAGCCGATTGCTCCACCGCAATCACATCCGCACCGGCCATGACCAACTGAGCCGTCTTTCCACCCGGCGCGGCACAGAGATCGGCAATCCGCTTGCCGTTGATGTCTCCGAACAGTCGCGCAGGAATGCTGGCAGCGGCGTCCTGAACCCACCACGCCCCCTCGTTGAAACCTGGAAGAGAAGCGACTGAGCCGTCGAAAGAGGGAAGTCGCAGGCTCCCTGTCGGCAACAGCCTTGCATCAAGCTCTTCAGCCCAACGCTCCGGATCAGCTTTCACGGTGAGGTCGATCCCCGGCGGAGCGAGTTGGGCCTCCGCGATCTCCCGCGCCGCTTCGGCGCCATAGGCTGAAACCAGACGCGTCATGAACCAGTCCGGCACGGGCGACACGGAGGCGATCTGTTCGAGGACCGCCTCCCGTTCTCGCACCAGACGGCGCAGCACTGCATTCACCAGCTTGGCGAAGCGACGATTGCGAGGATCCCGATGAGCCTGCTCAACGGCAATATCGACCACGGCATGCGAAGGTACGTCCAGGTAAAGGATCTGGGCCGCAGCAACACAGAGTACATGATGAAGCGGTCGCGCACCCTGCGGCAGCGGGCTCGCCAGCAGGGAAGAAAGAGCCGACTCGACGCGAGGAAGATGACGAAGCGCGCTGAGCAGGATTGCGCGCGTCAGTGCCCGGTCCTGCTCGCTGAGCTGCTTGTAGGCTGGATTACCATGGGTGGGATCCAGGATTCCATCCAGTGAGATCTTCTTGTCGACCACCGCGGCCAGGAGCTTCGCCGCTGTCGAGCGAACCTCCAAACCGGCCTTGGGACTGGGGACTGATCGCGAAGCAGGGGAGGGTCCTCCTGCCGGTTTATGCTTGAACGGCTTCTTGTTCTTCTTTTCTTGGTTCAAGACCAGGGTCCCTTGCGCGGTTCGGATGAACCACGGCCCCAGCCGGTATTGGGTACGGAGCGCGCGGTGCGCGTGGGTCTAGCAGTACCGACAGCTCCCGTCGAGGCGCCGGTTCCGAAGTCAGCCGTCATCTGCTGCAGGGCAGCAATCCTGTTCTCCGTATTGGGGTGGGTCGAAAACAGGTTGTCCATTCGCTCTCCCGATAGCGGGTTGATGATGAACATATGAGCGGTTGCCGGGTTGCGCTCGGCATCATCGTTGTGGATCACCTGCGCCGCGCCCGCGATCTTGCCAAGCGCGGAGGCCAGCCATAGCGGGTTGCCGCAGATCTCCGCTCCGCGACGATCGGCGGAGTATTCGCGAGTCCGGCTGATTGCCATCTGCACCAGCATAGCGGCCAGAGGTGCCACGATCATCGCCACCAGCACACCAATGAAGCCGAGGGGGTTGTTGTTGTCACGGTTGCCGCCAAAGAAGAAGGCAAAATTGCCCAGCATCGAGATCGCCCCGGCAAGCGTCGCCGTGATGGTCATGGTCAATGTATCGCGGTTCTGGATGTGGGCGAGCTCATGGGCCATGACGCCTGCCACCTCCTCCGGTGTCAACCGCTGCAAAAGTCCGGTGGAAGCTGCCACGGCCGCGTTTTGCGGGTTGCGCCCGGTGGCGAAGGCGTTCGGCTGTGGGCTGTCGTAGACATAGACCTTCGGCATCGGAAGACCGGCATTGGCGGAAAGCTGGCGCATCATCTGGTGGAGTTCAGGTGCGTTATGCTCGTCCACGGGCTGGGCCCGGTAGGCAGAGAGAACCATCTTGTCTGAATTCCAATAGGAAAACAGGTTTATCCCGGCAGCGAAAAGGAAGGCGATCATCATGCCGCCGCGGCCACCGATCAGGAAGCCGACACCCATGAACAGGGCCGTCATGAAAGCGAGCAGCATGGCGGTGCGCATCATGTTCATTTTCGATCTCCAGAACGGCTTTATTGCCTGCGTTAAGCGCACTAGATGTGGTTCATCGTCAGTTTCATTTCAATATTCCGCACGCCGGAGCAGATTATGCACACGCCAGACAACGACAACAGCACCGTGACACCTGAGGACATGACGCCGAGGAAGGCGCTTTCTCCAGCAGCCAGGCGCGCACTCGAGGAGGCCGAGCAGCGGCGGCAATCGGAGAAGCAGCAGGAGATGCCGACGGAACTCGGAGGGCGGGGCGGGGCGGACCCCGCACGCTTCGGCGACTGGGAGATCAATGGACGCGCCATCGACTTCTAAAGGGAGATAATCCTATTGACTTTCGGCCATTGAAGGAATTTATTCCTTCCATGAAGATCGTGCTAACTCCACTCCTGCTGTTTCTCGCTGCCACCCACGCTCAGGCCGCCGGACGGGACGAGATCGTTGGTCCGGTAGAAGCCCAAGTCATCCGTGTGATCGATGGAGACACGCTTCTCGTGGAGGCCAGGCCCTGGCCCCAGCAGAAGGTGGAGGTTTACGTCCGCATCCGCGGCATCGATACACCTGAGCTTCGGTCATC
Organism: Pseudomonadota bacterium; assembly: GCA_023399635.1. GTDB lineage: Bacteria > Pseudomonadota > Alphaproteobacteria > Rhizobiales > Rhizobiaceae > Neorhizobium. The sequence goes on along the minus strand of JAEWOP010000092.1, from coordinate 23,868 downwards.
TTGTGCGAGTGAGCGAGAGGCCGGCGAAGCAGCCCGCCTGGCGCTTGAGAAATTGGCGACTGCCTCGATGACCGTGCAGTTGAACCGCATCTCCGGGGACAAGTATTTCGGCCGTGTGGTGGCGGACGTGACGCTCGCGGACGGGCTACAGCCAGCGGAACATCTGCTTTTGGCGGGACTGGCCGTCAGCTACGACGGCGGGAGGAAGGCCCAGACAGGGTGCCGATAACGCCGGCCTTTGCAGACAAACCTTGAGCAGCCTGACCATCGCGGCTATCCTCCTGCTGCGGAGGGAGCCATGAAAAAGACGATGGTTGCCGTTGCGGTTCTGTCAGTACTTCTGACTACGACGGCACACGCTCAACCCGCGCTTGACCTGCAAACAGGTCGCCAGCTGCGAAGAGGCGGTGGAAAGCTGGTGTGGCGGATACAGCAGAGCAGACGCCGACAAGGATGGCATCCCCTGCGAAAACGTCTGCCGAAGCCGGCAGGAAGTCGAGGAAATCCAGAAAAACATTGGCTGTTGAGGAGGCCGCTTTGATGGAAAGCGGCCTCTCCTGGGGTCAGTCCGCCTTGTTTTGGCGGTTTTCGATCAGGTCATCAACGACACCTGGATCGGCAAGCGTCGAGATGTCTCCCAGAGCGCCGAAATCGTCTTCGGCGATCTTGCGCAGAATACGCCGCATGATCTTGCCGGAGCGGGTCTTGGGCAGGCCCGGAGCAAACTGGATCTTGTCAGGCGTTGCAATCGGCCCGATCTCGCTTCGGACGTGCTTGACCAGTTCCTGACGCAACGCGTCATCGCCTTCGTTGCCGGACATCAAGGTCACGTAGCAATAGATGCCTTGTCCCTTGACGTTGTGGGGGTAACCCACGACCGCCGCTTCAGACACCATGTCGTGCGACACCAGTGCCGATTCGACCTCTGCCGTCCCGAGGCGGTGGCCGGACACGTTGAGGACGTCGTCAACGCGACCCGTGATCCAGTAATAGCCGTCTTCGTCGCGGCGGCATCCGTCGCCGGTGAAGTACTTGCCCTTGTAGGTCGAGAAGTAGGTCTGGATGAACCGTTCATGGTCGCCATAAACCGAGCGCATCTGGCCAGGCCACGAGTCGGCGATGCACAGGTTGCCGTCAGCCGCCCCATGGAGAATATTCCCCTCATTGTCGACCAGCTCCGGCTTCACGCCGAAGAACGGCACTGTCGCAGAACCGGGCTTGAGGTCGGTCGCTCCTGGCAGCGGCGTGATCATGTGGCCCCCGGTTTCCGTCTGCCACCATGTGTCGATCACCGGGCAACGGCTGTCGCCAACCACCCTGTAATACCATTCCCAGGCTTCCGGATTGATCGGCTCGCCAACCGTACCCAGCAGCCGCAGGCTGGAGCGGGACGACCGCTTCACATACTCGTCGCCGGCGCCCATCAGCGACCGGATCGCGGTCGGTGCGGTGTAGAAGATGTTGACCTTGTGCTTGTCGATCACTTCCCAGAAACGGCCGTGATCTGGGAAATTCGGCACGCCCTCGAACATCAGCGACGTGGCGCAATTCGCCAGCGGTCCGTAGACGATATAGGAGTGACCGGTCACCCAGCCGACGTCAGCCGTACACCAGTAGACGTCCCCGTCATGGTAGTCGAAGACATATTCATGCGTCATCGCAGCATAAACGAGATAGCCGCCGGTGGTGTGAAGCACACCCTTGGGCTTACCCGTGGAACCTGAGGTGTAAAGGATGAAGAGCGGGTCCTCGGCCTTCATCTTTACAGGCTCGCAATGCCCTTTGACGCTTGCGATTTCCTGATGATACCAAAGGTCACGCCCTGGAGCCCAGTTGACCTTGCCGCCGGTGCGGCGCACGACCAGCACATTGGTGACAGTGGCATACTGGCGAGCAGCGATGTGGATCGCCTTGTCGGTGTTCTCCTTGAGCGGCACCGGTTTTCCGCCGCGCACGCCCTCGTCGCAGGTGATGACGAAACAGGACTGGCAGTCCACAATGCGACCAGCCAACGCTTCCGGAGAGAACCCACCGAAGACGACCGAATGAACGGCGCCGATGCGCGCGCAGGCGAGCATTGCATAGGCCGCCTCGGGAATCATCGGCATATAGATCGTCACACGATCGCCCTTCTTGACCCCGTGCTTCTTCAGCACGTTGGCGAGTCGGCAGACCTGGTCGTAAAGCTGGTTATAGGTGATCTTCTTGTCGATATACGGGTTGTCACCTTCCCAGATAAGGGCGGTGCGTTCCCCATGCGTTTTCAGGTGACGGTCGATACAGTTATAGGAGACGTTGGTAAGCCCGTCCTCGAACCACTTGATTGAGACCTTGCCCTTGAACGTCGTGTTCTTGACCTTGGTGTAGGGCTTGAACCAGTCAATCCGCTTGCCGTGCTTGCCCCAGAACTTGTCAGGATCTTCGACGCTTTCCTCGTACCACTTCTCGTATTTGTCCTTGTCGATCAGCGCCATGCTTTTGGTGGCGCGCGACACAGGATAAACCTTCTCGGACATGGTCTCCTCCCCATTTCATCACGAAGAAACCGGACCAAAGATCCGGATCATGACGCATTCATATCAGGTGAAACCAAGCCAGCAATTAGACAAACGGTTCATGTTGCGCGATATTTGCAATTTCACCGCATTCCGGTTATAGACGGGTCGAATTCCCGGAAATTGTGGTTGATACCCACGCCCGCGACACCGGCGCGGACGGACAGAGGAACTATATCTATGGCTCAACAATTGCTCATGCCGAAGGCGACTGCGGTCTGGCTGGTCGACAATACGGCACTCTCCTTTGACCAAATCGCGCAGTTCTGCAAGCTGCACCCGCTTGAGGTCAAGGCGATCGCCGACGGCGAAGCAGCACAGGGCATCAAGGGATTGGACCCGATCGCTACAGGGCAGCTGTCGCGCGACGAAATCCAGCGTGGCGAAGCCGACGTGAACCACAAGCTGAAGCTTCAGGAACCCAAGGTACGCGTACCGGAATCAAAGCGCCGTGGTCCGCGTTACACCCCCGTTTCGAAGCGTCAGGACCGGCCGAAAGCGATCCTCTGGCTGGTTCGCAACCACCCGGAACTGAAGGATGCCCAGATCTCGCGCCTCGTCGGCACCACGAAGTCGACGATCGAGCAGATCCGCGACCGCACCCATTGGAACGCCACGAACCTCACCCCGATGGACCCGGTCACGCTTGGTCTCTGCAGCCAGATCGACCTCGATCTCGAAGTAGAAAAGGCGTCCAAGGGTCGTCCGCTGCCGACGGCGGCTGAAATCGGCGCGACGCTGCAGTCGGCATCGGAAACAGAAAACCTCGGCTTCGACTATCGCGATGATCGCGAGGAGGAGAAGGAAATCGACGCAAACGCTGTCTTCGCAAAACTCAGCTCATTGAAGTCCACCCCTCGTGACGAAGACGAGGACGAAGGTCGCTTCTAGCGCTTCCGCTATCGCTCTTTAAACCCCGGCAAAGCCGGGGTTTCTTGTTTCAAGCGGTCTCTTTCACTGCTTGGCGCGCCCGTGCGTAGCCGCGCTGCTGCAGGATGTCGATGATCTCGTCCAGGATGGACGGGTCGTCGATGGTGGGCGGCATCGTCCAGGGCATGTCGTCCGCAATCTTCTGCATTGTCCCTCGCAGGATCTTGCCCGAACGCGTCTTCGGCAGGCGCTTGACCACCATGACGGTGCGAAATGCCGCCACCGGCCCGATCTCGCTCCGGACAAGATCCACGACTTCCCGTTCTATCAGCGTTTCCTCGCGGGAGACCCGGTTCTTCAACACCACGAAGCCGCAGGGGATTTGCCCCTTCAGGGGATCGGCAACGCCGACGACCGCGCATTCCGCGACGTCCGGATGCATGGCGCAGACCTCTTCCATCGCGCCGGTAGAAAGCCGGTGACCGGCGCAGTTGATGATGTCGTCCGTACGCGCCATCACGGAGACATAGCCATCTTCGTCCATGACACCGGCGTCGGCCGTCTTGTAGTAGCCGGGAAATTCCTCGAGGCATGACTGCCGGAAGCGTTCATCGGCGTTCCAGAAGCTGACCAGGCAGCCTGGTGGCAGCGGCAACTTGACGACGATGTTGCCGAGGGTACCCCGCGGCACAGGGCAGCCGGAATCGTCAAGAATGTCGACGGCATAACCGGGCATTGGTTGGGTCGGCGATCCGGATTTGAACGGCAGCAGGCCGAGACCGAATGGATTGGCCACCATTGGCCACCCTGTTTCCGTCTGCCACCAATGATCGATAACCGGCACGTTGAGAACCCGCTCGGCCCATTTCAGGGTTTCCGGATCCGCCCGCTCCCCGGCAAGAAAGAGCGCCTGCAAGGAGGAAAGATCGTAATTACCGACAAGATCCCCCTCTGGATCGTCACGTCGTATTGCCCGAAAAGCGGTTGGCGCCGTGAACAGAACCTTGACGTTGTAGTCCGAGACAACCCGCCAGAAGGTACCTGCGTCTGGCGTTCCGACCGGCTTCCCTTCAAACAGCACCGTCGTATTCCCCGCCAGAAGCGGGGCATAGACGATGTAGGAATGGCCAACCACCCAGCCGATGTCGGATGCTGCCCAGAAGACGTCGCCTGGTTTCACTCCATAGACGTTTTCCATCGTCCAGTGCAGCGCCACCATGTGCCCGCCATTGTCGCGGACCACTCCCTTCGGCTGCCCTGTAGTTCCCGATGTATAGAGGATGTAGAGCGGGTCCGTTGCCGCAACCGGTACGCATTTCACAACCGTACCGGTGATCTTCTCGGCCTCAACCGCCTGGCTGAAATCGACATCCCCATGCTCGTAGCGCAACGGTGCATGAAGCTCGTCGCGTTGCAGGATCAGGCAGACGTCAGGCTTCACCTTTGCCATGTCGATCGCCTGGTCGAGCAACGGCTTGTAGGGCACCACCCGACCCGGCTCCAGGCCGCAACTGGCACTGATCACGACCTTGGCGCCGCAGTCGTCGATGCGCGTGGCAAGCTCGTGTGCGGCAAACCCACCGAAGACGACCGAATGCACGGCGCCCAGTCTTGCACAGGCAAGCATCGAGAACACGGCCTCGGGCACCATCGGCATGTAGATGATTACGCGATCGCCCTTACCGACGCCGTGATTGCGTAGCACTGCAGCGATGGCTTGGACTTCCGTGAGCGCCTCATCATAGGTGAAGCGGGCTTTGACGGAGTTCATCGCGCTGTCGAAGATGAGCGCTGTTTCGCCACCCCGGCCGGCCTCGATATGGCGGTCAAGGCAGTTGAAGCAGGTGTTTGTTTCACCCCCCGCAAACCAGCGTCCGTAGACGCCTTGCTCTTGATCGAACACTTTCTGGATCGGCGTAAACCAACTCAGCTTCTCGGCAGCGCGCTGCCAGAAAGCCTCAGGATCGGCCTGCCAATCCGCATAGACCTCAAAATACTTGCTCTGCATCTGCTCCTCCCAAAGTCCCAGCGCAGCCTTGGGACTCATCTAGGATGAGGCAGATCAGCCTGGAAAGCCAGACTTATGGGCTAGGCGCCCTTAGCGATTGCCAAAGATGGCAGAACCCACACGCACGCTCGTCGCGCCGAACGCGATGGCGGTTTCGAAATCACCTGACATGCCCATGGAGATTTTCTCCACGCCGCATTCCCCGGCGAGCTTGGCCAGCAGGGCAAAATGCGGCCCGGGATTCTCGTCTGCTGGAGGGATACACATCAGGCCTTCCACGGAGAGACCAAGCTCTTCCTGGCACAGTCTGACGAAAGATGCGGTTTCCGCTGGCGCAATGCCCGCCTTTTGCGGCTCAAGTCCGGTGTTGACCTGAACATAAAGCCGCACCATCCGATCTTGCCGGCGCATTTCCTCGGCCAGCGCTCGCGCAATCTTCTCTCGATCCACCGTCTCGATGACGTCGAACAGCGCAACCGCATCCGCAGCCTTGTTGGACTGCAGCGGTCCGATAAGGTGAAGCTCGATGTCGCCGAATTCGTTCTTCAGCTCCGGCCACTTGCCTTGGCTTTCTTGTACCCGGTTTTCACCAAAGACCCTCTGACCGGCATGAAGCAGCGGCCGGATAGCCTCCGTGCCAAAGGTTTTCGAGACGGCGACCAGTGTTACGGATCCGGCTGGCCGCTTTGCCTGCCGCTCAGCCGCCTCTACCCGCTCCCGAACCTCCGTCAGCCTTTGCTCGACAGTCATGATCTTCCCTTCGCAAACCAGAAGCTCATGACTTACCCGCCGAAGCGGGTCATGCCAAGCTGCTCCTTGTAGCGAGCGAGCACTGTTGTTTCCCCTGTAAAACTTGACGCTTGATGCCATTCATGGTGAAGGTCTGCGCAAATCTTTCAAGGCATTCCCGGATACCATCGAAATGGCAAGTGAACGTTACAATCCGCGCGAGGTGGAGCCACGCTGGCAGCAGAAATGGGCTGAACACAAGGCGTTCGAAGCCGACAATGCAGACCCGCGGGAAAAGTACTACGTCCTGGAGATGTTCCCTTATCCTTCGGGCCGGATCCACATGGGCCATGTGCGCAACTACGCCATGGGCGACGTCGTCGCACGCTACAAGCGCGCCCGCGGCTACAACGTGCTGCATCCCATGGGTTGGGACGCTTTCGGTATGCCTGCGGAAAACGCTGCACGCGACAACAAGGTGCACCCGAAGCAGTGGACGTATCAGAACATCGCATCGATGCGGGCGCAGCTGAAGGCAATGGGCCTGTCGCTCGACTGGTCGCGTGAGTTTGCCACTTGCGACGTCGAATATTACCACCGCCAGCAGCATCTTTTCCTCGACATGATGGAAAAGGGACTCGTCTACCGCAAGCAGTCCAAGGTGAATTGGGACCCGGTTGACCAGACGGTTCTTGCCAACGAGCAGGTTATCGACGGCCGCGGCTGGCGCTCCGGCGCGCTGGTCGAACAGCGCGACCTGACCCAGTGGTTCTTCAAGATTACCGCTTTTAGTCAGGATCTTCTCGATTCGCTCGACACCCTCGACCAGTGGCCGGAAAAGGTCCGGCTGATGCAAAAGAACTGGATCGGTCGTTCCGAAGGGATGACGATCCGCTGGGAGATCGTGGCCGAGACGGCGCCGGCTGGTCAGAACGAAGTGACTGTTTACACCACCCGCCCCGATACCCTGTTCGGCGCCTCCTTCCTGGCGATCGCCGCGGATCATCCGCTTGCCAAGGAAGCTGCCGCAAAGGATCCCTCCGTTGACGCCTTCTGCCAGGAATGCCGCCAGCACGGGACCTCGCTGGCTGCGCTGGAAACGGCAGAGAAGAAAGGCATCGATATCGGCGTCAGGGTGAAGCACCCGCTTGATCCAAGCTGGGAGCTGCCGGTCTATGTCGCCAACTTCGTGCTGATGGATTACGGCACCGGGGCAATCTTCGGCTGCCCCTCCGGAGACCAGCGAGATCTCGATTTCGCCCGCAAGTATGACCTTCCAGTCGTGCCAGTGGTCATGCCGGCAGATGCGGAAGCTGCCAGCTTTGCCATCGGCGATACCGCCTATGACGGCGACGGCATCATGATCAATTCGCGCTTCCTGGACGGTATGTCGACGGAAGAAGCCTTTGGTATCGTCGCTGATAAACTGGCCAGCACGATGCTTGGCAACATGCCACAGGGCGAGCGCAAGGTGAACTTTCGCCTGCGCGACTGGGGCATTTCCCGCCAGCGCTACTGGGGCTGCCCGATCCCGGTCATCCACTGTGAGGTGTGTGGCGTGGTACCGGTGCCCAAGAAGGACCTGCCGGTTCAGCTGCCAGACGACGTGACCTTTGATCAGCCTGGCAATCCACTGGACCGACACCCTACGTGGCGTCACGTCGGCTGCCCGACCTGTGGCGGTCAGGCCCGTCGCGAAACCGACACCATGGACACATTTGTCGATTCCAGCTGGTACTTCGCCCGCTTCACGGCGCCTTGGGAAGATAATCCGACGGATCGCGCAGCCGCGAACCGCTGGTTGCCGGTCGACCAGTATATCGGCGGCATCGAGCACGCGATCCTGCATCTCCTCTACTCTCGCTTCTTCACTCGTGCGATGAGGGAGACCGGCCATGTAGACGTGAAGGAGCCATTCAAGGGGCTCTTCACCCAGGGCATGGTGGTGCACGAGACCTACCGGCGCGGCAACGGCGCCAATGGCGAGTGGGTGGCTCCGGCAGACATTCGCATCGAAGAGATAGATGGGAAACGTCGAGCGAGTCTCCTGTCTTCCGGCGAGGAGATCACCATCGGCTCGATCGAGAAGATGTCGAAGTCGAAGAAGAATGTTGTTGATCCGGATGACATCATCGCGTCTTACGGTGCCGACACTGCCCGCTTCTTCGTGCTGTCAGATTCTCCTCCGGACCGTGACGTGATCTGGTCGGAAGCAGGCGTCGAAGGTGCCCACCGCTTCACGCAGCGCCTTTGGCGCTTGATTTCCGATGCCTCCGCTCACCTTGCACAGGTCCCGCCGAATCCAGCTAAGGAAGGTGAGGGGCTCGCCGTCTCCCAGATTGCCCACAAGACACTCAAGGCGGTGCAGGAAGACTACGATCGCCTTGCCTTCAACAAGGCCGTTGCGCGGATCTATGAACTCATCAATGCGCTCGCGGGGCCGCTGTCGAAGGTTGCCAACGGAGAGGGGGACACGGCTTTCGGATCTGCGGTGCGCGACGCAGCAGAGATTGCAGTGCAGATTGTCGCTCCTATTACGCCTCACCTTGCTGAAGAGTGCTGGAACGCCCTCGGCAATTCCGGGATGCTGACAGGGAGCGCGTGGCCTACCTTCGATCCGGCTCTGGTGATCGAAAACGAGGTGACACTGCCGGTCCAGATCAACGGCAAGAAGCGGGCCGAATTGACAATCGCGCGTGACGCGTCTCAAAGTGAGGTCGAGGCCGCCGTCCTGGTCCTGGACGCGGTTCAAACCGCCCTGGACGGGCGCGCACCAAAGAAGATCATTGTTGTCCCACAGAGGATCGTGAACATTGTCATCTGATGCCTTTCCTCGTTCGTCACGTCTTTTGAAGGTCGCCGTGGGTCTTGGCATGGTTGCGCTGCTCGCTGCATGTCAGGTCCGACCGCTGTATTCCGAGACGTCAGGTAGTGGAGCTAAGCTCGCCGACATATCCTTTAGCCAGGCGAGTGACCGGGTTGAGCAGGTGGTTCGCAACCAGCTGATCTTCCTCACCTCCGGAGGGCAAGGCGAGGCTCGTATTCCGCAATATCAGGTCACGCTGAATGTCACCTCGACCTACAATGATATTCTGGATGATGAAGATGCCGTGGGTCTGCAGCCCGGACGTGTCGTCGTCAGCGGCACGTATACTCTTGCGCGCTCCAGCGACAGCCTTGTGTTGAAGAGCGGTAGCCGCCGCGCGACCGCACTGTTGGATGTTTCGCGTCAGGAATTCGCTGAGCTGCGAGCCGTTCGCGATGCCGAAGATCGGGCAGCACGGGAGCTCGCAGAACTCATTCGTGCAGATCTCGCAGTGGCGCTCGCAAAAGAGCCGGCGTCCCAGGTGACATGGCAGAAATAAGATCGCACGAGTTCGACCGCTTTGTCGAACGCGGCAGCGAAGCCTATCGTATCTTCATAATCTACGGCCCCGATCGAGGGCTGGCATCCGAGCGGGCGGCCGTTTTGGCAAAGAAGTCCGGCGTCCCCCAGGACGACCCCTTCTCAATGCTGAAGCTGGATGTTTCCGACCTTCAGAACGACCCTGGTCGACTGCTCGACGAGTTGAACTCCCTGGGGCTCTTCGGTGGCGAGAAACTCGTCTGGGTGCGTGGCGCGGCAAATGAGAAGCCGCTTCAGGATGCCATCTCTGTGCTGGCAGCTGGGCCACCTCCAGCCAATATGCTGATCGTGGAAGCAGGCGACCTGAAGAAGGGCAGTGGACTTCGCAAGATCGCCGAGCCGTCCAAGGCGATCGCCGTCATTCCGTGTTATTCCGATGACGTTCGCGCTCTGAATGCATTGATAGACTCTGAGCTCGCACTGGATGGCTTGGCCATCACTCCGGCCGCTCGACGTCAACTCGTGGAACTTCTAGGCGGAGACAGGGTCGCCTCCCGCAATGAAATCCGCAAGCTCTCTCTTTATTGCCGCGGCTCCGGAACCGTTGAGGAAGAGGATGTTCTGGCAATCATTGGTGATGCAAGCGGCGTTTCAACCGATGATGCTGTGGACGCAATTTTAGCAGGAGATCTGCCTGCGTTGCGGCACGCACTCCAGAAGGTCGTGACGTCCAAGACGCCTATCTTTCTCGTGCTTCAGTCATGTCTGAAGCAGTTTCAGATGATCGATCTTATGCGGGCAGAGATGGAGGAGAAGAACCTTCAAACGGGGCAGGTGATGATGACGCTTGGGCGACACATCCACTTCAAGCGCAAGCCCCTGATGGAAAAGGCGCTACGCTCTTGGACCGCAAGCGCCCTTGCACGTGAGACAGCGAGACTGCAGTCGACAATCCTGCAGTCACGACAAAAGCAGAGCCTCGAATACGCGATCGCGTTTCAGACGCTGATGTCTATTGCGCTCCAGGCTGCACGCGGTCGCCGCTGAGCCGTTTACCGCCGCTCCAGAAGCCGGCATATGTCCTCGAGTTGTTCCAGGCTGCGGTAGGAGATCCGCAACTGGCCAGCTCCGCCCTTGTGGCTGATACTGACATCCAGACCCAGTGCGTCGGACAGCGACCGCTCGAGAGCAAGCGTGTCAGAGTCCTTTTGATCACCCCTTGACGCCGCCTGCGGCTGCGACTGGGCCTTGATATCATTCTGCGCCAGCCGTTCGGCGTCGCGAACAGACATACCCTTGGCAACGATGGTTCGCGCCAGAGCCACTGGGTCCGATGTGGTGATCAAAGCCCGTGCATGCCCGGCAGAGAGTTCACCCGAGGCAAGCATGCCACGCACGGGATCCGGCAGTTTCAGCAGCCTCAGACTGTTTGCCACATGGCTGCGGCTTTTACCGATGATACCGCCCAGGTCGTTTTGGGTATAGCCATACTCGGCGATCAGCTGGTCGTAGCCAAGCGCTTCTTCGAGCGGATTGAGATCCGCACGCTGAACATTCTCGACGATCGCGATCTCAAGAGCCGTACGATCATCGACATCGCGAACGATAACCGGAATCTCATGAAGACCCGCGAGCTGTGCCGCGCGCCACCGGCGCTCACCGGCAATGATCTCGAACCTGTCATCAACGGAACGAACAACCACCGGCTGAACGATGCCGTGCTGGCGGATCGAGCTTGCAAGATCCTGCAGGTCACCTTCGTCAAACTGCCGCCTCGGATTACGGGGGTTGCGCGCAATGTGTTCGATTGGAACCATACGATCTGGATTGACCGGCGTGCGAGGCTCATCAACCTGCGGAGGCTGATCCATCTCTCCGATCAGCGCAGCCAAGCCGCGCCCAAGCCGCCGCTTTGAAAGATCGTCACTCATACCTTGACCCATAGATTCTCAAGCCGCTTTACGGCGCCGTTCCCGCTGTATGACTTCGGAAGCAAGCTGCAGATAGGCTTGGCTCCCCGCGCATTTAAGATCATAAAGAATAGCCGGCTTACCATACGAAGGTGCCTCCGAGACACGAACATTTCTCGGGATAAGCGTGTGATAGACTTTGTCTCCCAGGTACGAGCGCACATCGCTGACCACCTGCTGAGCCAGATTGTTGCGGGCATCGAACATCGTCAAGACGATGCCCTGAATGTCGAGGGCAGGATTCACCGTCTGCCGAACCTGATTCACTGTCTCAAGGAGCTGACTTAGGCCCTCAAGAGCAAAGAACTCACACTGCAGTGGTACAAGCACAGATTGTGCGGCAGCCATGGCATTCATCGTCAATAGGTTGAACGATGGCGGGCAATCCAGAATGATGTAAGAGTAGGGCAATACCCCCTGCGCAAGTGCCCGCTTCAAGCGGAACACCCTGTCCGGCTTCTGCGAGATCTCCATTTCAAAGCCGAGGAGATCCATCGTGGAAGGCACGATGGAAAGATTGGGCACTGCTGTCGGTAAGACCGTCTGCTCTACGGCATGGGTATCCATCAGAAGGTCATAGGATGAAACGGCCCTGTCACGGCGGTCTATACCTAGTCCGGTACTCGCATTCCCCTGAGGATCGAGATCGACGATGAGCACCTGCTCACCGATCGCCGCCAAGGCCGTCGCCAGGTTGATCGCGGTTGTTGTCTTACCAACTCCGCCCTTCTGATTGGCTATGGTGATGATACGCGTCGTCTGGTTCATGCCGCACCTAATGAGGCTGACTATCGATTTCGCCGGAGATTGCTCACCTCTAGGATGACTGAGTCGATCTCGATGGCACTTCGATGTTCTACCAGATCGAATTCCCATTCACCACGCGCTTTCTCCACTTCGCGCTGGTAATCCCTGCCTTTGTGGAAGAAACCACTTGCCGTTGAGCCGGCAAGCCAGGGCGAAGCGTAGCGGAACAGCAGATCGAGATCCGCCAACGCACGTGCAGACACGAAATCGCACGGACCAATTATGTCGAATGCGTCCTCTGCGCGCACAGGATGCACCGAGCCCTTGGCATCTGTTTCAAGAAGAGCGACCCGAAGGAATGATGCCTTCTTCTGGTTGCTCTCCACCAGATGGACCCATCCGCCACAAACCTCTTTCAACAGGATCGCCGTGATGACCCCTGGGAAGCCGCCACCAGATCCGAGATCAATCCAGGTTGCCGCATTCGGTTTCAGCTGGAATAACTGAGCACTGTCAGCAATGTGGCGGTTCCAAAGCTCATCAAGAGTAGAGGGAGCAACGAGGTTGATGCGTGTCGCCCATTTCCGGAACAGGTTCGCAAAGTGCTCAAGCCTCTCCTGCGTTTCACGTGAAACACGCTTGTCGTTTAGAAGAATCACTGGACTCGCACTCCGCGAGTTATCGATTGCTTACGAACCATGGCAAGAAGAAGCGCAGATGCGGCCGGCGTCATACCCTCGATGAGCGAAGCTTGCGCGAGTGATGCAGGCTGTCGCTGCTTCAGCTTCTGCTTCAACTCATTGGAGAGACCCGAGACGAGATCGTAGTCGAACGTCTCGGGAATGAGAAAGCTCTCATCCTTTCGCAAAGCAACGATATCGCTCTCCTGTCGTGCCACGTAAACGGCATATCCTGCCTCGATCTCTAGCGCGGAAACAGCGCGCGGCGACATCGTCTTCAGCTCTGGCCAAATGCTGGAAAGCGAGGAGACCGTGACATCCGGGAAAGACAAAAGCTCAAACGCGCTGCGGCGCTGCCCGTCCTGATTGATCTTGAGACCGCGACCTGCCGCTTCGGTCGGTGTGAGGGAAAGAGATCTCAGCCGCGTCTGCCAACCTTCTAATTCTTTTTCGTAGCCGCTGAACCGCTGCGCCCTGTCTGAGCCAACCAGCCCGGCAGTGATGCCCTCGGGCGTTAAACGAACATCTGCGTTATCTGCTCGAAGCGAGAGCCTGTATTCTGCACGCGATGTGAACATGCGGTAGGGCTCCGTCACACCTTTAGACGTCAGGTCGTCCAGCATGACCCCGATATACGAACTCGTGCGGCTGAATGTGAAGGCTGGAGCGCCACTGGCACGAAGCGCAGCATTCAGGCCCGCCGCCAGGCCCTGCGCTGCTGCTTCCTCGTAGCCGGTCGTACCGTTGATCTGGCCGGCCAGGAAAAGCCGCTCGATCTTCTTCACCTCTAGAGCAGATGTCAGCTCCCGAGGATCAACGTGGTCATACTCGATCGCATATCCTGGCTGAATGATCCTTACTTCTTCTAGTCCGGGAATCGTTCGGATGAACGCTTCCTGAACAGTCGCAGGGAGAGACGACGAGATACCATTCGGGTAGACGGTGTCATCGTCCAGACCTTCGGGCTCCAGGAAAATCTGATGACCGTCTCGTTCGCCAAAGCGCACGATCTTGTCCTCGATCGATGGACAGTACCGCGGACCCACTCCACCAATCTGTCCGGAATACATCGCGGAGAGATGGATATTGTCACTGATGATCCTGTGTGTTGCATCAGTCGTGCGTGTTACACCACAAGCGATCTGCCGATTGGTGATCTGATCTGTCATGAACGAAAACGGAACCGGATCCTCGTCAGGTCCCTGGCTCCCGATAAGGTCCCATCTAACCGTTTTGCCATCCAACCGTGCTGGCGTACCGGTCTTCAGGCGTCCCAGCTTGATCTGGTGGCGCGCCAGGGTTCCTGATAGCCCGATCGAGGGCGCCTCTCCCATTCGCCCAGCAGGAACCTTTTCGGTTCCGATATGAATCAGGCCGCGAAGGAAGGTCCCCGTGGTGAGGACCACCGCGCCACATCCGAAGCTCCGGCCATCGGCCATTGCTACACCATGCACAACAGCGCCATTGACGAGAAGATCCTCCGCATCCCCTTCGATCACGGTCAGGTTCGCGTGGCCATCAATCTCCTTCTGCATCGCCAGTCGGTAGAGCCTACGGTCAGCTTGCGTGCGCGGCCCTCTGACGGCGGGCCCTTTGCGTCTATTCAGCATTCTGAACTGGATACCGGCAGCATCTGCCACGCGTCCCATAAGCCCATCTAGGGCGTCCACCTCCCGCACCAGGTGACCTTTACCCAAGCCGCCGATCGCTGGGTTGCAGGACATGACGCCAATCGTTTCCCGCTTATGGGTGATCAGCGCCGTCTTTGCCCCGACTCGTGCGGCCGCGCTGGCCGCTTCACATCCGGCGTGTCCGCCGCCGATGACGATAACGTCGTATGCCTCTGTCATCATGAACCTATACCACGTGTTTCACGTGAATCACTTGCCAATACAAAACTGCGAAAAGATAACATCGAGCAACTGCTCCACGTCTACCCGACCCGTGATACGGCCAAGAGCCGAAGCAGCGGCTCGCAGATGCTCGGCACGCAACTCCAGTTGATCAACGCTCAGGGCCTCAGCGATGGAAGCAGAAGCCTCACTAAGTAGGTTGAGCTGCCGATGCCGGACGGGCGCAACGGAGCCGGACCATACAGCCTGAACCTTCTTCAGGAGAAGGGTTCGCAATGCTGGTAGTCCCGTCCCGTCTTTCGCGGAAACGCAAACATCATAAACCTCGGAGCTTTGGTGAAGATCTACCTTGCTGCCGAGGTGGAGTACGTCCTTATTTGCCGGGATGGTATCCCGTTTCGAAACCGAATCAATCTCTTCAAGGAGAAGGACAAGGTCAGCCTGCTCCATCATGGCGATGGCGCGCCTTACCCCTTCCTTCTCCACAAGGTCATCCGTTTCCCGAAGGCCCGCAGTGTCGAACAGCCGAACAAGATAACCATCAAGATCCAGGTCTACCTGGATGATATCACGTGTGGTGCCTGCGACTTCGGTGACAATGGCAACTTCGCGATCCGCCAACGCGTTGAGAAGACTCGATTTCCCAGCGTTCGGCGCACCCACAATCGCGATCCTGTAGCCATCACGAATGATCTCGCCGGCCCGCGCCGCGGCGAGATGCTCCAGGAGCTCCTTCTGAAGAGCGGTGACATCAACAAGGATTCGATCGGCGACCGAGCCCGGAACATCATCCTCATCCGCGAAATCGAGGTCTGCCTCAATCATAGCCCGAGCATGTGTCAGCCGCGCGGCCCAGTCATTATATAGGTCCGATTGATGCCCGAAACTCTGCTCAACCGCGAGACGCCTTTGCATCTCCGTTTCTGCTGATATCAATTCGGCCAAACCTTCGGCTTCGACCAAGTCGATCCGACCGTTCTCGAACGCCCGGCGGGAAAACTCGCCCGCTTCCGCGAGCCGCAGGCCGTCCATCTTCTCGAGTTCTGCCAGAACTGCGGTCACGACAGCGCGGCTGCCATGAAGATGCAGCTCTACCGAGTCCTCACCCGTAAAGGAATGGGGGCCGTGAAACGCCAGCACCAGGGCCTCATCCAGGATCTGCCCGGCGCGCCCAATGAGTGTCCTGACTACCGCCTGGCGCGGCTTCGGCAGGGGCTTTTTCGTCAGAGCCTCCAAAGCACCGAACGATCCGGCGCCGCTTAAGCGAACAACCGCAACGCCTGCGGGCGGCGCGCCGCTCGATAGTGCGAATATTGTCATCTCTGGCTGGAGCATAGGATCTGTCCGCGTCCGGAACGAAATGCGCCCGACACGAGGCCGGGCGCATCGAGAGAATCCGGCTAATGAAAACTAGGTATTCATCGAGTCGAAGAAATCGCTGTTGCTCTTCGTCTGTTTCAGCTTGTCGATCAGGAACTCAATAGCATCTGTGGTGCCCATCGGCGCGAGAATCCGGCGAAGGACGAAGATCTTCTGCAGGTCCTGACGAGGCACCAGAAGGTCTTCCTTACGCGTGCCAGACTTGAGGATATCCATCGACGGGAAGATGCGCTTGTCGGCGACCTTGCGATCCAGGACGATTTCGGAGTTGCCCGTACCCTTGAATTCTTCGAAGATGACCTCGTCCATGCGGCTGCCGGTGTCGATAAGGGCCGTTGCGATGATGGTCAGCGAACCGCCTTCTTCGATATTACGGGCAGCACCAAAGAATCGCTTCGGACGTTGGAGAGCGTTGGCGTCAACACCACCGGTCAAGACTTTGCCCGACGAAGGAACGACGGTGTTATAGGCTCGGCCGAGGCGCGTGATCGAATCGAGCAGAATGACGACGTCACGGCCGTGCTCGACCAGGCGCTTCGCCTTCTCGATAACCATCTCCGCCACCTGCACGTGACGCACAGCGGGCTCGTCGAAGGTAGACGATACGACTTCGCCGCGCACCGAGCGTTGCATGTCCGTCACTTCTTCCGGCCGTTCGTCAATCAGCAAAACGATCAGATAGCATTCGGGATGATTGGCCGTGATGGAATGGGCAATGTTCTGCAGCAGGACGGTCTTACCTGTCCGCGGCGGTGCAACGATCAGGCCGCGCTGGCCCTTTCCGAGCGGCGCCACAAGATCGATCACGCGTGCCGAGAGGTCCTTGGAGGTCGGGATGTCCAATTCCATCTTGAACCGCTCGTTCGGGTAGAGCGGCGTCAGATTGTCGAAGTGGACCTTGTGACGGATCTTCTCCGGGTCGTCAAAGTTGATCGTGTTGACCTTCAGGAGCGCGAAGTAGCGCTCACCTTCCTTTGGCCCACGGATAGGACCCTCGACCGTATCACCGGTCTTGAGCGAAAAGCGTCTGATCTGCGAAGGCGAAATGTAGATGTCGTCCGGGCCCGGCAGATAGTTCGCGTTTGCAGATCGCAGGAAGCCAAATCCGTCCTGAAGCACCTCGACGACGCCTTCGCCGATGATCTCTACATCCTGGCTGGCCAGAACCTTGAGGATCGCAAACATCAGTTCCTGCTTGCGCATGGTGCTGGCGTTCTCGACCTCGAGCGATTCGGCGAAGGTCAGCAAGTCCGTGGGGGATTTGCTTTTCAGTTCTTGAAGCTTCATTTCAGCCATGAAGGGGACCACGTGAGGGTAAAAAGGGAAAAAGGCGTGCCGGTGAAATTCTCGACCGCGGAGGACCTCCGGGGAGTATGAGTGATTACACGCATGCCACGAGATGAGATTGCGGGAAAATAGCGAGTTCCCGAGGAGCCCGCAAGGGGTTGCTCAGAAATCTTCGCTAATAGGACGTCGGCTTAAAACGGCTTGACGATCACTAGGATAACGATGGCGATCATCAGGACAGTTGGTGCCTCATTCATCATGCGCCAGTAGCGGGGAGACCTTCTTGCCCCGTCAGTAGCGAACGTACGAACCGCACGGCTAAACAGCACATGCACCACCGTCAGCAGCACAACGAGCTCAATCTTGGCATGCAGCCAGCCGCCCTGAAGTGAAAAAACGTCCCAAGCGAGATAGAGCCCCAGCATCCAGGTAATCATCATGGCAGGGTTCATGATCACCTTTAGGAGCCGGTTCTCCATAACCTTGAACGTCTCTGACTGTTCAGAGCCCGGTGCGGCATCGCTGTGATAAATGAACAACCGCGGCATGTAGAGCAGGCCCGCCATCCAGGAGATCACCGCAACGACATGCAAAGCTTTGATCCAGAGATGGAAGGCTTCTGGCTGAGCAAAGTAGAGACCGATGATAATGGCGATGAAGACGGCGAGCGCCAGATAGGCGCGCGAGCGGGCACGGCTTCCGGCGGTGGTAGAGATCTGCCTTTCCGTCTGTGACATTCAGGACGTTCCCCGCACACGCCGCACTAGATCCGTCACATGCGCAGGATCTGCTTCCGGCGTGATTCCGTGCCCAAGGTTGAAAATCAATGGGCCGTTACCCAGCGTTTGCAAGATAGCGTCAATGCCCTCTTCCAATGCGCGGCCACCCGCCACGACCCGCATCGGGTCCAGGTTGCCTTGAACGGGTCCATCCTTTTGCAGTTCAGCTGCAAATGAAAGAGGAACCGTCCAGTCCAGGCCAATGGCACTGGCGTCCGTGCCCTGACGGTAGTGCCTGAGGTTCATACCGGCTCCCTTGGCGAAAGCGATGATACGAGCCCCGGGTCTGGCGCTTCTCACCCTTTGAACGATCCGTGCTACAGGACCCACCGCATAGCGCTGAAATTCTTCCTCACCGAGAACTCCTGCCCAGGAATCGAAAATCTGAACCGCATCGGCACCCGCGTCGATCTGAGCGATCAGATATTCTGCCGAGATATCAGCAAGCAGGTCCAGAAGGCGGCGAAACTCCTCCGGGTGTCGGTAGGAAAAAAGGCGGGCAGGGGCCTGGTCAGAGGTTCCATGGCCGGCAATCATGTAGGTTGCAACGGTCCAGGGCGCTCCACAGAAGCCAAGCAGCGCTGTCTCTTCAGGAAGCTCCTGCCGCAATCGCCGAACCGTCTCAATAACAGGCGCAAGGTGCTCAAGAACACCATCCGGTCTGAGCATGGCGACGTCGGCGACATCCAGCGGATCCATTTGTGGCCCCTCGCCCTGCACGAAACGGACATTGCGTTTCAAAGCATCGGGAATGACCAGGATATCGGAAAACAGGATTGCCGCGTCAAAGCCGTAGCGGCGGATGGGCTGCAGCGTCACTTCCACTGCGTGGTTGGGGGAATAGCAGAGATCCAGGAAACTGCCTGCCTCAGCCCGGGTTTCGCGATACTCCGGCAGATAACGTCCAGCCTGTCTCATCAGCCAGATGGGTGGTGGCGAGACGGTTTGCCCTTCGAGCACCGCAACGATCTTCCGGAATGGGCCGGTCAAGGTTTTCCTCCTAAATAGGAATCCAATTTTGAAGAGTTTCTATTTCTTAGAGTCGGTGACTATCAAGGATTAAACGTCATCCACCGGCACTGCGACAATTTGCTGTCATCGCGCTGGCGAATGGATAACCTGAAGCTGCAACGAAGACTTGTGTGGACAGTCGTGATTTAACCTTCAATATCAATCCAGTATGGTCCTACTGGAGCTCGTTCTTTCTGTGGAAAAAGCCAGACCAGGAATCCTACTGGACGACTTATGAACGGTTTCCACAGAGGCTCCGAAACCCGTGTGCGGTCAGATGAGATTGTGGACAAAGCGGATGTTTTCCCATCACCGGGAACCCGATCTCCAGCGACGCCCAGTTTCTCGCTGGTTATCAACAACGGAGGAAGAAGAGCGTGGAGAACCGAAGAAACTTCTTTCACCTGCATTTGATTTCTGACTCAACCGGCGAAACCTTGATCTCCGCCGGTCGAGCCGTCTCTGCGCAATTTCACGGCTCCACGTCCATCGAGCATGTTTATCCGCTGATCCGCAATCGAAGGCAGCTCTTGGCCGTGCTGGAGGCAATCGACCGTCAGCCTGGCATTGTCCTCTATACTCTCGTTGACCAAGACCTCGCTGCGCTTGTGGATCTGCGCTGTAAGGAACTGGGCTCCCCCAGCGTGAATGTTCTCGAGCCGGTACTTTCAACGTTCCAAACCTATCTCGGTTCCCCGTCGCGTCGGAGAGTCGGCGCGCAACATGATCTTGATGAAACCTACTTCGCTCGGATGGACGCGCTCAACTTCACAATGGATCATGATGACGGCCAATTGCCGGAGGATTATGACGACGCGGATGTGGTCCTTGTGGGGATCAGCCGGACGTCGAAGACGCCGACGAGCATCTATCTGGCCAACCGGGGAATAAAGACAGCTAACCTCCCGATTGTGCTCGGATCCGATTTACCGCCGAGCCTCTTAGCAGCGAAGCGCCCGCTGGTGGTTGGCCTGGTAGCGACAACTGAACGCATTTCGCAGGTGCGGGAAAACCGAGAGCTTGGCCACACCCAAGGCTTTGATCGGCAGTACTATACCGATCGCGCCAATATCCAGGAGGAGCTCAAATACGCCCGCGCGCTTTGCGTGCGGCACGGGTGGCCGGTCATTGACGTTACCCGCCGCTCCATCGAGGAGACCGCGGCTGCCATCGTTGCGCTGCGTGACAAGCTGGGTTAATCGATCCCTTTCCAAGGAGAACGCCGTGAAGCCAACGCTCGTGCTGGCGTCGTCCAGTCCCTTCCGCCGCATGCTGATGGACAATGCCGGCTTGTCGTTTGACGCCCAAGCAGCCGATATCGATGAACGCGCGATTGAGTCGGTTCTGGCTCAATCCCATGCTAACCCGGAGCAGGTCGCTTCAGAACTTGCCCGCGCGAAGGCTCTGGATGTCAGCCTCCGGATTCCGGATGCGATCGTCATCGGTTCCGACCAGACGATGTCTCTGGGCAACCGTGTTTACCACAAGCCGAAGAACCGTGAGGAAGCAAAGAACCACATCCTATCGCTGTCCGGAAAGACCCACCGGTTGAACAGTGCAATCGCGCTTGCCCAAAATGGCGAGCTTCTCTGGGACCACATCTCACATGCGGATTTGACGGTGCGCCCCCTGACGGACGAGTTTGTGGAAGGCTACATCGGCCGGTGCGGTGACAGGCTCCTAGGGAGCGTAGGCGCGTACCAGCTGGAGGGCGAGGGGATCCAGTTGTTCTCCGAAATCCAGGGAGACTACTTCACGATCCTTGGGCTGCCGATGCTCCCACTTCTTGCAAAACTTCGGGATCTGGGAGCGATCGATGGCTGATTCACGTGAAACAAAGGTCAAGGCTTTTGTAACTGGATGGCCAATCAAGCACTCCCGTTCGCCGCTGATTCACGGCTATTGGTTGAAGCAGTTCGGCATAGCTGGAGAGTATTGTCGGGAACCCGTGACGGTCGACGACTTCCCCGTATTCATCGAGAACCTGAAGTCGGGAGCGAGCCCCTATGTCGGAGGAAACGTAACCCTTCCTCACAAGGAAATCGCTTGCGCACTTGCAGATGTGCCTGATGCTATCGCGGAAGAGCTGGGCGCTGCCAACACGCTTTGGCTACGGGAGGGGCGCCTGTTTGCGACCAACACGGATGCCCACGGCTTCGCGGCAAACCTGGACGAGCGGCATCCAGGTTGGGATGCAACGAGTCGAGCGGTCGTTCTCGGTGCGGGTGGGGCAAGCCGCGCCGTGATCTGGGCATTGCGCGACCGTGGCGTCAGCGAAATCAACATTGTCAACCGCACGGAAGGGCGAGCCAGAGAACTCGCTGACCGCTTTGGCGGGAATATCCGTGCCCACTCCATGAAAGAACTGGCAGAGGTAACGCAGGAGGCCGGCCTCTTCGTCAACACCACATCGCTCGGCATGGATGGTGGGGACGTGCCTGTGATTGACTTCTCCAGGATGGCGCAGGGTGCACTTGTTACAGATATCGTCTACGTGCCGCTCAAAACACCTATTCTAGCCCAGGCGGAAGAGCAGGGGGTCGCGACGGTCGATGGGGTGGGGATGCTCTTGCACCAGGCGGTGCCCGGTTTTGAAAGATGGTTTGGCCTTCGACCGGAAGTAGATGAAACGCTCCGCAATCTGGTCATTGCCGACATGGAAAGCCACTGATGATCGTTATCGGGCTCACGGGTTCGATCGGCATGGGCAAGTCCACGACAGCCAAGCTGTTTGCGGAGGCCGGGATCGCTGTCAACGATGCCGATGCTGTCGTGCATGATCTCTATCGGGCGGAGGCTGTCGAACCCATTGGCGTAGCGTTTCCGGGAAGCACGGTGAACGGTTGCGTGGATCGACAGGAACTGGCAAGGCAACTGACGGAAAACCCGTCACGTTTTGCCGAGCTTGAAGCAATCGTGCATCCGCTGGTGCGGACCCGTGAACTTGCGTTTCTGGAAGCACGCAGAGCTGCCGGAGACGAACTTGTTCTCCTCGACATCCCTCTGCTGTTCGAAGTGGGGGCCGAGAGCCGCGTCGATGCGATCGTCGTTGTCACATGTGATCCACAGATCCAAAGAGCAAGGGTCCTTGCGCGGCCGGGGATGACTGTGGAAAAATTCGATCTGATTCTGTCCCGCCAGATGAGCGACCAGGTAAAGAGAACGAAGGCCGATTTTCTGATAGATACGGGTCACGGGATTGAGGCCGCACGCGAGCGCGTCCACCAGATCATTGCCGCGTTGAAAGCTGGCAAGAGAAGCGAGAAAACCGATGCGTGAGATCATCTTCGACACGGAAACCACGGGTCTTGAGACGAAGCTCGATCGCATCATCGAGATCGGCGGCATAGAGCTGATCAACAACTTCCCGACCGGGCGGACCCTGCATCTCTACATCAATCCGGGTGATCGAAAGGTGCATCCCGACGCCCTGGCCGTCCATGGCATCACCGATGAATCCCTGAAAGACAAGCCGAGCTTTGCCCAGGTCGCGGGTCAGATCATAGAATTTTTCGAGGGCGCGAAGTGGATCGCCCACAACGCTGCCTTCGATATCGGTTTCATCAATGCCGAATTCGAGCGTCTTGGTCTGCCGCCGGTTCCGATGGACCAGGTGGTAGATACCCTTGCTTTGGCGCGCCGCAAGAATCCGATGGGGCCAAACTCGCTGGACGCGCTCTGCCGTCGCTACGGCATCGACAACACGCATCGTACCAAGCACGGTGCCTTGCTCGACTCGGAACTGCTGGCGGAAGTTTATATCGAGATGACCGGCGGCCGTCAGGCGGCATTTGGGCTCGTTGAGGTCGAGACTTCGACAACAGTTATTGAGCTCGACGAGCACGTCGTGGGTATCTCGCGCCGGCCGCGACCGCTGCCGGGCCGCTTGAGCGCTGCCGAGCAAGAAGCACATGCCGCGCTGGTTGCCCGCCTCGGAGAAAAAGCGGTCTGGAACCTCTTCAAACAAGAAGGCCCGGATATGCAGATCCGAGCCTCATAGTCTTCATCGTTTTCCGGTAGATCAGCTGTTCAGCGTCTGAACCTGCGCCTTGGCCTTTTCCTGTGCCATGCGCTGCGAGAACATCTGCGCAAAATCGATAGGATCGATCATCAGCGGCGGGAAGCCCCCGTTGCGCGTAACGTCTGCAACGATCTGGCGGGCGAACGGGAAGAGAAGCCGCGGGCACTCGATGAACAGAACCGGAAGCATGTGTTCCTGAGGGAAACCGGTGATGCGGAAGACGCCGCCATAAACCAACTCGGCTGCGAAGACGACCTTGTCACCTTCCTTCGCCTCGACGGTGAGGGACAGGACCACATCAAAATCCGTCTCCGAAAGGGGATTGGCGTTGACGTTGACATTGATGTTGATGGCCGGGGCCTTGTCGCGAGCCTGTAGTGACCGGGGTGCACCCGGGTTTTCGAAGGAAAGATCCTTCGTGTACTGCGCAAGGATGTTCAGCGACGGGCTCGATGCACCCTGTGTATTTTCGTCGGCCATGCAGTGTCCTCGAAAGAAAAAATGATCAGCTCGGCGTCTAACATTTCACCCCCCGCCTTACAACCCTGCGGGCGGTTCCGGGTCTACTCGTCCTTCAGGCGGCGATCTTTCCAGGGAGAGGAGGGATCTGGTTCACGCTTGAAGTCTTCTTC
>JAEWOP010000075.1 GCA_023399635.1 Pseudomonadota bacterium | reverse complement strand
GCCCTTCCCCGCACTCTCCGAACAAGTACGAAGGCCATCTGCGATTGTCAAAGCCTGCTTCTCTCCTGTGACTGGGAACACGGAGCAACGATCGCAGAATTGGAGTGGAACCGATTGCCGATGTTTCTGGTTGAATGGCGGGTAGCTGCGCGCCCTAGGGCGCGATATCCTCACCAATCCAAAACAGGAGGGAAGAAGGTGGACGAGAAGAACATGTCTCAGGGCGGAACGAATATGCCCTCCGGCCGCGACGACCGCGTGCTCACCAACCGGCAAGGTCATCCGATTGCCAACAACCAGTCGACCCGCACGGTTGGCTCACGTGGACCGGCAACTCTTGAGAATTACCAGTTTCTGGAGAAGATCACCCACTTCGACCGTGAACGCATCCCGGAGCGCGTGGTGCACGCGCGCGGCTTCGTCTGTTATGGCGAATTCCAAGCGACCGGCAAGATCGGCGACGAGCCGGCGTCGAAATACACACGTGCTAAGCTGTTCCAGCAGGCCGGCAAGAAGACGCCGCTCGCGATCCGGTTCTCGACCGTGATCGGCGGTCGTGATTCCTCCGAGGTGGCCCGCGATCCGCGCGGCTTTGCCGTCAAGTTCTATACCGAAGACGGCAACTGGGATCTGGTCGGCAACAACCTCGCAGTCTTCTTCATCCGCGACGCGATCAAGTTTCCGGATGTCATCCATTCGCTGAAGCCCGATCCGGTTACCTTCCGCCAAGAACCGAACCGCATCTTCGACTTCATGAGCCAGACGCCCGAATCCATGCACATGCTGACGCATCTGTTCTCGCCGCGCGGGATTCCGGCGAGCTATCGCCACATGGAAGGCTTTGGCGTCAACACCTACAAGATGGTCAACGCCAATGGCGAGACGGTTCTCGTGAAGTACCACTTCCACCCGCGCGCCGGGCTTGCCAGCCTGACGGCCGAGGAAGCGGCGAAGGTGCAGGGCCAGGATTTCGGCTCGGCTTCCAAGGATCTCTTCACCTCGATCGAGCGCGGCGATTTCCCGCAGTGGGATATGTTCGTGCAGATCATGGAGGACCATGACCATCCGGAGCTGGACTGGGATCCGCTCGACGATACAAAGATCTGGCCGGAGAAGGACTTCCCGCTTCGCCACGTCGGTACGATGACCCTGAACCGTAACGTCGAGGACTTCTTCAACGAGAACGAACAGATCGCCATGGGCACCGGCGTGCTCGTCGACGGCCTCGATTTCTCCGACGACAAGATGCTGGTCGGCCGGACCTTTTCCTATTCGGACACCCAGCGCTACCGCGTCGGCACCAACTATCTCCAGCTGCCGGTCAATCAGGCTAAGAACGCCAAGGTCTCGACCAACCTTTCGGGCGGCCAGATGAGCTATCAGCGCGATCTGGCACCGGGTCAGAACCCGCATGTCAATTACGAGCCGTCGATCCACAACGGGCTTACCGAGAGCCCGATCGAGCAGCCGAACAACTCGCCCGAGCTTCACGGCCGGCTCACCCGCAGCGTCCTCGAGCGCCGCAACGACTATGTCCAGGCGCGTGGCCGTTTCTGCACGATGATGGACTGGGAGCGCGACGACCTGATCTTCAACATGGGAGACTTGCTGAGCCAGTGCGAGCGCGACGTCCAGGAGCGCATGGTCTGGCATTTCTTCCTGGTCCACGACGACTACGGCCGCCGGGTCGGGGAAAAGCTCGGCATCAGCGCAGCCGATGTCAAGAAGCTCGCCCCGCTGCCGAAGCAGGTACTGACCGACGAGGACCAGCGTCGCCTGCAGAGCCTCGGGGAGAACGGTGACAAGATCGATCCGACTGTCTGGGGCCAGTGGACGAGTTCGGTGAAGAACTACAAGGCCTCCGCCGAGGAAGTTTTGATGGGCAAGCTGCCAAACCAGGGCATGACACAAAGCCAGGCAGCGGAATAAACAGCAACTGCGGCCGGCTTCTCTCGGAGCCGGCCCTTCTCTTTGGAGTATCCAATGGCAGAAGAGAACACTGGGGGCAGCCGTGAAAACACTGATGCCGTTCCGCCCGGCACGCCCAATGCGGGCGAGAACCTCTGCCGGCGCTGCGGCGGAAGCGGCGAGGTAGGCGGCTCCGATTGTCCTGACTGCAAGGGAACGGGCAAGGTATTGACCCCTGTGGGCGGCGCTGGCTGACAAACCCCTGCCCCCGCGTCGCAGCCCATGCTAGGGAGGCGCGACGGAAGGCGGGGTGCATGGTCCGATACGACATAGCGATCATTGGCGGCGGGCCAGCAGGGCTGATGGCCGCGGAGTTGCTGTCCGCACATGGTCACCAGGTGACGGTGTATGAGGCGATGCCCACGTTCGGGCGAAAATTCCTGCTGGCAGGAAAGTCTGGCCTCAATCTCACTCATTCAGAAGATTTCGTCCACTTTCGCACTCGCTTCGGATCCGCCTCAAGCCGATTACGTCCGGTATTGGATGCTTTCAGGCCGGACGATGTTCGGGCCTGGGCGGCCAAGCTGGGCATAGAAACCTTTGTCGGCACCTCCGGCCGGGTCTTTCCGACGGCAATGAAGGCTTCGCCGCTGCTGCGCGCCTGGCTCAAGCGGCTTGAAGCGCAGGGTGTTACGCTCAGACCCCGCCACCGATGGATAGGGTTTGCTGCGGGGGGCTACAGGTTCGACACGCCCAACGGACAAATAGTTGCGCAACCGGATGCGGCGATCCTCGCGCTGGGCGGAGCAAGTTGGCCGCGGCTTGGTTCCGATGCCGCCTGGGTATCCTGGCTGCGCGATCTAGGCGTTGCCGTATCACCGTTCCGCCCGGCCAACTGCGGATTCGATGTCATCTGGAGCGAGGCGTTTCGTGAACGCTTCGCCGGCGCCCCGTTGAAATCCGCCGTTGCCACCTCGGACGCCGGCACGTTTCCCGGTGAATTCGTCATCTCCAGGTACGGGATTGAAGGAAGCCTGGTCTACGCCCACTCGGCGGCGCTCAGGGATGGACTGGATCGGGCCGGTCAAGCTGCGCTGGTCGTGGACCTGGCGCCGGGACGACGCGCAGAGCGACTGGCGCGCGATCTTGCAAGGCAACCCGGCAAGGCGAGCTTCTCCAATCGCCTGAGAAAAGGTGCCGGCCTCGACGGCGTCAAGGCGGCTCTGATCCGCGAGCTCACTCCCGGCATCGCTCAGCAGACGCCGCCGCAAGTTGCTGCCTTGATCAAGGCCCTGCCGATCCCGCTTGCTTGCCCTCGTCCCATCGAAGAAGCGATCTCTTCTGCCGGCGGCGTGGCCTGGGAAGAGATCGATGACTGCTTCATGCTCCAGCGGATGCCAGGCGTGTTCCTCGCAGGCGAGATGCTGGACTGGGAGGCTCCAACCGGCGGCTATCTGCTGACGGCGTGTTTCGCAACGGGGCGTGCGGCTGCCGAAGGCGTCTTGCACTGGCTGCATCACCGTTGACGAGGCTTGCATTACCCTCACGACGGGTCATACCATGGGATATCTTCCAAAACCTGCTGATGGATGAATAGACTAAGTCCGCGCACCCGATTCAGTGTGCCGCCCGGGGGGACTCGTATCGCATGACCCTTGCCAGACGCCGACACCTCGTCCGCAGGAGGCGCACTGTGACCGGATTGATCCTGGTCGCAGCCATATCCTTTATAGCCGGAATGACCGACGCCGTTGGTTTGTTGCTTTCCGGCGACTTCGTCTCGTTCATGACGGGCAACACCACGCGGGCTGCCTTGTTCTTTGCCGAGGGCGACTATGCCCACGCCATCATCCTGTTCTTTGCCCTCTGGGTCTTCGTCCTTGGCAATGCGCTCGGCATCGTCCTTGCCCACACCCTTTCCAGCCGGCGCACCTTCGTTGTGCTCACCGGTGTTGCGCTCACCATCGCCGTTGCAGCTCTGGTCCCGGAGGAGGGTTACCCGCGCCTTCGCTTTTATCTCGTCATCCTTTCCATGGGGATGATCAACGCGACGGTGGAACATATTGAGGGGCTGCCTATCGGCCTTACCTACATTACCGGGGCGCTGTCACGTTTCGGTCGCGGTATCGGCCGCTGGATTGTCGGCGACCGCAACCCGACCGGATGGATCATCCAGACCATCCCTTGGACGGGCATGGCAGGCGGCGCGGTGACAGGTGCCTTTCTCACCAACTGGCTCGGCAAGGAGGCGCTCTGGGTGGTGGTACTGTGCGTGGCGGCCGTCGCCATAGCCACCATATTCCTGCCGCGTCCGCTGCACCTGCATTTCCAGCAACCGATCGTGACGGGCAACCATCGCCGGCGTTGACAGCATCACCTCAATGCTGCGACAGCATGGTGATGTTCCTGTTTTCGAAGCTCTTCTGGCTGGTGGCGCAGCCGCTTTCGCTCGTATTCCTGCTCTGCCTCCTCGGTGCGGTTCTCGCTGTGTGTGGCTGGCGCCGCAGCAGCGGCACCGCTGTTGGTTTGGCCGCCCTTTTTCTGTTCGTTACGCTTTACACAACGGCGGGCGGCGTAGCCCTGCAGGTGCTCGAAGCTCAGGTCCCGAAGCCCCGGGAGGAACCGCGGGAGATCTTCTGTATCTTGGTGCTCGGCGGGGCGCTCGAAAACGAAGTGACAACCAGCCGCGGCGGGATCGAGCTCAACCAGGCCGGTGATCGCTATCTCGAAACCTTGCGTCTGGCACTGCGCCACCCGCAGGCACGCATCCTGGTCTCCGGCGGCGACGGCTCAATCAGCGGCGTCTATGAAGGTGAATCAGCAGCATCGGAGAGGTTCTTCTCGGCCTTTGGAATCGCGTCGGATCGCCTGATCAAGGAGAATACTTCGCGCACCACCTATGAGAATGCGCTGCAGACGAAGGACGTTCTGGCGCGCGAAGGGATCACCGATTGCCTGCTCGTGACGTCCGCATTCCACATGCCGCGGTCCGTCGGGCTATTCCGGAAGGCCGATATTCCGGTCAGGCCATGGCCTGTCGATTACCGGACCAGCGGCGTCCTGCGCCTCGGCTTCGACTTCACTCAGCCGACCTCCAACGCGCAGCTCACGTCCACGGCTGTTCGTGAATGGATCGGGCTCCTGGGTTACTACCTCACCGGCCGGATCGACGAGATCCTCCCCTCACCATAACCTTACTTCTTGGAGATCGTGACGAAACGGCCGCCACGTACGCGCACGGTCATCTCGCAAGGTTTCTCGTCCGTCCGCTCGCAGAACCGCGGATGCATCTTCATCACGAAGACCATGTTCCCGAAGCGCTTGATGAAGTCATAGCCATAGATGCGGGCGGTGGCGATCATGAAGTAGCCGCCCTCCTTCGCCCGGAGGTAGAAGTTGTGCGCGCACCCGTCTTTATTGCAGTCAGGTCCGCGCACGCCGTCGCAGGTCAACTCGCTATGATTGGTGATCGCGTCGACGATGCCGTCATTGTTGATATCCAGCCGGGTCATGAAGCCACTGCCGAACTGCGCGATCTTGCAGGTCTTGCGGAAGTGATCCTTTTCGTAGATTTCCGGATCGTTCAGCAGTTCCTGCTGTGCGGAGGCGACCGTTGGCAAGACGGCAAGCGCCAGAACCTGCGCGGCGATGATCAGGTGCTTTTTCACAGGCATTCGCTCCTCGAGCCCTTCGCCTCTTTGCGCGATGCGCGTAAGGAAGATGGTACTAATTCCACAACCTAGCATGCGGCACTTGCGCGACGCTGGCGACACAGACGATCGAGAGGTCTGAATGTTCTACATCCTGGACTATGCTGGTGTCCTGGTCTTCGCCGCAACCGGCGCACTGGCCGCCTCCCGCAAGCAGCTCGACATCATCAGCTTTCTCTTCTTCGCCATGCTGACGGGTGTTGGCGGGGGGACATTGCGCGATGTGGTGCTGGGCCGGACGCCGGTTTTTTGGGTGGTTGAGCCGACATATATCCTGGTTTGCGTTAGCACGGCCGTCGTCGTCTTCTTTACCGCACCCCTCATCGAATGGCGCTACCGGCTGCTGATCTGGCTCGATGCCGTAGGGCTGTCTGCCTATTGCGTGATGGGGGCTGCCATCGGTCTGTCCGTCACCGGCTCGACGCCGATCGCTATCATCACCGGCATTCTCACCGCCACCTGTGGCGGCATCCTGCGCGATATCCTGGCCGACGAACCTTCGGTCCTGCTACGCCCGGAGATCTATATCTCGGCGGCACTTCTTGGTGCGTCCACCTTCACGGCGCTGGAGGGGCTGGATCTTCCATCTTACGCAAGCACCGCCGCCGGCTTCATCGTAGCGTTCGCCCTGCGGGGCGGCGCGATACAATACGGCTGGACGATCCCGCAATACCGTTCGAGGCCGGGCCGGGATCCGGATGATGCGATGAATAAGAAGAAGTGAAGGCGCTGCTCTATGCCTTCTTCTCGCGAAGCCGGATCACCACGTCCACGTGGGATATTTCCATGCCCTCAGGCGCCTCGGGAAGATTTCCGATCGCGATATTGTTGACCGGAATGTCGAGCACCTCGTTCCGGCCTTCAACAAAGAAGTGATGGTGGTCCGAGCAGTTCGTGTCGAAGTAAGTCCGGGCGCCTTCCACCGCAAGCACACGGATCAGCCTGGCTTCCGTGAACTGGTGCAGCGTGTTGTAGACGGTGGCCAGTGAAACCGGCACATCGGCAGCCAAAGCTTCCTCGTGCAACTCTTCCACCGTCAGATGGCGGTCACCCTTGGCAAACAAGAGCTCGGCAAGCGCGACGCGCTGACGCGTCGGGCGCAGGCCGCAGTCCCGCAACCTCGTCTCGATGCTGATCATGGCGTCTGCCATCTTGCCCCACGTCTATCTGCGATACGCATTCTTGACTTTCCGATATAACTTTTGCCGAGGCGCCTTTCAATAGGCGCGAGAACGGCTTGAACGCGGTAAAAAGATGTTATTTCGGCACCAAGCTCTGGTTTGCTTCAGCGGCTTCCTATATGCGAACTGGAAATTTGACCGGCGTCGCTTGCGCATGAACCTTGCCTCGGCCAGCCGAGCGTAGTGCTTCAATTCCAGGCGGATGTGCATTAAAACGTCGAATGTGACTTAAGGGGACCCAGAGTTAATGACGGATAGACAGTCGAGTTTCAGCTACGAGGAGCTTTTGGCCTGTGCACGTGGCGAGCTTTTTGGTCCTGGTAACGCACAGCTGCCCCTGCCGCCGATGCTGATGGTCCATCGCGTTACCGACATCTCGGAAACCGGCGGCGCCTTCGACAAGGGATACCTGCGGGCGGAATACGACGTTCATCCTGACGACTGGTATTTTCCGGTTCACTTCCAGGGCAACCCGATCATGCCGGGCTGCCTCGGCCTCGATGGGATGTGGCAGCTGACGGGCTTCTATCTCGGCTGGCTTGGCGAAGAAGGTCGGGGCATGGCGCTTTCGACCGGTGAGGTCAAGTTCAAGGGCATGGTCCGCCCGCACACGAAGCTCCTTGAATACGGCATCGACTTCAAGCGCGTGATGCGTGGTCGTCTGGTGCTGGGCATCGCAGACGGCTGGGTCAAGGCAGACGGCGAGACGATTTATCAGGCGACCGACCTGAAGGTCGGACTGTCGAAGGAAAAGGCTGTCTGAACTACGGCCGCCCAGCACGATAGAAAGCAGAGAAGGTCATCAAGATGAGACGGGTTGTTGTCACGGGTCTTGGTATTGTATCCTCCATCGGGAACGACGCCTCCGAAGTCACCGAATCTCTTCGCCAGGCAAAGTCCGGCATTTCATTTTCGCAGGATTTCGCCGACCACGGCTTCCGGTGCCAGGTCTGGGGCCGGCCGGATCTCGACCCGACGGACCTTGTCGATCGCCGCGCGATGCGTTTCCTGAGCCAGGGCGGCGCCTGGAACCATGTTGCGATGAAGCAGGCAATTGCCGATTCGGGCCTCGAGGAAAGCGATTACGCGCAAAACGAGCGCGCTGGCATCATCATGGGCTCGGGCGGGCCCTCCACACGCACGCTGATCGAAGCCGCGGATATCACGATCAAGAACAACAGCCCCAAGCGTATCGGCCCGTTCGCTGTGCCGAAGGCCATGTCCTCGACAGCGTCGGCGACCCTTGCCACTTGGTTCAAGATCCACGGCGTCAACTATTCCATTTCGTCGGCTTGCTCGACTTCGGCGCACTGCATCGGCAACGCTGCCGAAATGATCCAGTGGGGCAAGCAGGACCTGATGTTTGCTGGTGGCCACGAGGATCTCGACTGGACCATGTCGAACCTCTTCGACGCCATGGGCGCGATGTCGAGCAAATACAATGACGCCCCCGCATCCGCCTCGCGCGCCTATGACGTCGACCGGGACGGCTTCGTAATCGCTGGCGGCGCTGGTGTTCTGGTCCTTGAAGAACTGGAGCACGCAAAGGCACGCGGCGCCAAGATCTATGCTGAGCTTGTCGGATACGGCGCGACCTCGGATGGATACGACATGGTGGCGCCATCGGGTGAAGGCGCGATCCGCTGCATGCGGCAGGCACTTTCCACCGTCAACGGCGAGATCGACTACATCAACACGCACGGCACTTCCACGCCCGTTGGGGACTCGAAGGAGATCGGTGCGATCCGTGAGGTCTTCGGAGACAAGATCCCGCACGTCCAGTCGACAAAGTCGCTCACAGGCCATTCGCTGGGCGCTGCCGGCGTGCAGGAATCGATCTATGGCCTCTTGATGATGCAGGAGAAGTTCATCGGCGAAAGCGCCCACATTCAGACGCTCGACCCCGAGTTCGAGGGCGTGCCGATCGTCCGCAAGCGCATCGATGACGCCAAGATCGACACCATCCTTTCCAATTCCTTCGGGTTCGGCGGCACCAATGCCACGCTCGTCTTCCAGCGCTTTAACGGATAAGATTTGATGACGGGTATCATGCAGGGGAAGCGCGGCCTGATCATGGGGGTCGCGAACAATCACTCCATCGCTTGGGGGATCGCCAGGACGCTCGCCGCTCACGGTGCTGAACTGGCCTTCACCTACCAGGGAGAAGCGCTCGGAAAGCGAGTGAAACCGCTTGCAGCGGACGTCGACTCGGATTTCCTGCTTCCATGTGATGTCGAGGATATCGCCACTGTCGATGCCACCTTCGACGCCATCAAGGAGCGGTGGGGCAAGATGGACTTTCTCGTTCACGCCATCGGTTTCTCCGATAAGAACGAGCTCAAGGGCCTCTACGCAGACACCTCCCGCGACAACTTCTCGCGAACTATGGTGATTTCGTGCTTCTCGTTCACGGAAGTCGCCAAGCGCGCTGCCGATCTCATGGCTGACGGTGGATCGATGCTCACCCTCACCTATGGCGGCTCAACCCGGGTGATCCCGAACTACAACGTCATGGGCGTTGCCAAGGCGGCACTGGAATCCTCCGTGCGCTATCTTGCTGCTGATTATGGCCCGCAGGATATCCGGGTGAATGCCATCTCCGCAGGCCCGGTTCGAACGCTTGCCGGAGCGGGGATCTCCGACGCTCGTGCCATGTATTCCTGGAACCAGAAAAACGCGCCCCTGCGCCGCACGGCGACGATCGAAGACATTGGAGGTTCGGCGCTTTATCTTCTGTCGGATCTTTCGCGCGGCGTTACCGGAGAAATCCATTATGTCGATGCCGGCTACAACATCACGTCGCTGCCGATCCTCGAGCGCCTGCGCAAGGCGGACGTTGAGTAACGGAACTCCCCACAACCCCCAACGAAACGCCCGCTCATTCACATGAGCGGCCTTTTCTCTGTCCGGATCTCTGAGGACTATTTCCGCGCCTGCAGAATCTTGAAGCGGGCGTTTCGGCACAGTTCGCCGCTTTCCTTGAACTCCGACGCCAGCACCGGCTCGTAGGGAAGTCCGCGGTTGGCGACCAACATCAGCCTTCCACCATTCCTCAGAGCGGCGGCTGCCGCACGGATCATCGCCTTGCCGAGTTCGGGATCTGCCGCCTGCGCTTCATGGAAAGGAGGGTTCATGATCACCAGGTCGTATTTCTCCTTGGGGGGCTCGCTACCGAGGTCCTGCCAGAAGAAGCGCGCCTGCAGGTCGGGACAGTTGCGGGCAATGTTGGTCTTCGCATATTCCAGCGCGCGGTAATCTGCCTCGAAGAGGTCAATCCTGTTCACGCGCGGAGCCGTCCTGGCGAGCATCACAGACAGGTATCCCCAGCCAGCGCCAAAGTCTGCGGCATTGCCATCGAAGTCGGTCGGCAGACGGCTCGCCAGCAGCTCCGAGCCCGGATCGATGCGGTCATGCGAGAACATCCCGGGGGCGGCCTCGAAGCCGCCTTCGACCTGAACCTTTGGCTTCGCGAGCGCCTTGATCGCGGTGCCCGCATCCTTTGGCCTTGCAAACCAGATGGCAACGCCGTGATATTTGGGGGTGTAGTCGAGATTGATTTCCAGCTTCAGAAGCGTCGTGCGCAGCGTCTGGATGCCGTCTTCCTTGCCGCCGGCAATGACGATCATCCCGCCTTCGACAACGCGTTCCAAGGCTTCGGCAACCCGTGCCTCGTTCTCGCCCCTGTGCTTGCCGCACAGCACAAGCGCCATGTCGTAGTCCCGCCGCTCGGGAAGCGGCACGGCGCCATTACCGAGCTTTATGAATAGCGGCCGGAAGGGTTGAACAGCGTCAACGGTGGCGGAAAAGCCTTCCGGCGGCGGATAGCCGCTTTCGGCGCCCAAGAACAACACGCGGTCGCCCTCTCCCGGCACCGGAACGGCGCCAGTGGCGAAGGGGTGGAACAGGGTTTTCAATGCGTCACGACTCATCGCGGATGACTTTCCACTAGGTGTAGATACAGAAAAGGCGCGGGGTATTGTCCCGCGCCTTCATGGTCTGAACTTGGCAGCTTACTCGGCAGCTTCGCCTTCAGCCTTCTTGATCTCCTGGCCGGTGGCCTGGTCGACAACCTTCATCGAGAGACGGACCTTGCCGCGCTCGTCAAAGCCCATCAGCTTGACCCAAACCTTGTCGCCTTCCTTGACGACATCCGAGGTCTTGGCCACGCGCTCGGAAGCAAGTTGCGAGATGTGGACGAGACCGTCACGGGCGCCGAAGAAGTTGACGAATGCACCGAAATCAGCCGCCTTGACGACGGTGCCCTCGTAGATCGCGCCAACTTCCGGCTCGGCAACGATCGAGTGGATCCACTTGCGCGCTGCCTCGATTTCCTTGCCGGACGAGGACGCGATCTTGATCGTGCCATCGTCTTCGATGTTGATCTTGGCGCCGGTCTTTTCGACGATCTCGCGGATGACCTTGCCGCCCGAACCGATGACTTCGCGGATCTTGTCGACCGGAATGTTCATCACTTCGATGCGCGGAGCGAATTCGCCAAGCTGGCCACGGCTTTCCGAAAGGGCATTCGCCATTTCACCGAGGATGTGCTTGCGGCCGCCCTGTGCCTGCCCGAGAGCAACCTTCATGATCTCTTCGGTGATGCCGGCGATCTTGATATCCATCTGCAGCGAGGTGATGCCGTCAGCGGTACCCGCAACCTTGAAGTCCATGTCGCCGAGGTGGTCTTCGTCGCCAAGGATATCAGAGAGAACAGCAAAGCGATCGCCTTCAAGGATCAAGCCCATGGCGATACCAGCCACCGGCTTTGCCAGCGGAACACCAGCGTCCATCAGTGCAAGCGACGTGCCGCAGACGGTCGCCATCGAGGACGAGCCGTTCGACTCAGTGATCTCGGAAACGACGCGCAGCGTGTAGGGGAACTGCTCGGCCGAAGGCAGCATCGGGCGGATGGCGCGCCATGCGAGCTTGCCGTGACCGATTTCGCGGCGGCCTGGGGAGCCCATGCGGCCGGTTTCACCCACCGAGTAGGGCGGGAAGTTGTAATGCAGAAGGAAGCGTTCCTTGTACATGCCGGTCAGGCTGTCGACATACTGTTCGTCTTCACCGGTACCGAGCGTGGCGACAACGATCGCCTGCGTCTCGCCGCGGGTAAAGAGCGCCGAACCATGGGTACGCGGCAGGATGCCAACTTCCGACACGATCGGGCGAACGGTTTCCAGGTCACGGCCGTCGATGCGGCTCTTGGTGTCGAGGATGTTCCAGCGCACGATCTTGGCCTGCAGGTGCTTGAAGACGGCACCGACAACTTCGCTGGAATATTTTGCCTCTTCGCCTTCCGGGAAGAAGTGCGCCTTGACCTTCGCTTTGACGGCGTCAACGGCTGCATAACGCTCGGCCTTCTGGGTGTTCTTGTAGGCAGCGCGCAGCTCGGCTTCGAAATGCTGCAGCATTTCGGCTTCGAGAGCGGAATGATCTTCAGGTTCGAACTCGCGCGGCTCCTTGGCAGCCACTTCAGCGAGCTTGATGATCGCGTCGATGACCGGCTGGAAGCCCTTGTGGCCGAACATCACGGCACCGAGCATGATTTCTTCGTTGAGTTCCTTGGCTTCGGACTCAACCATCAGAACGGCGTCCTGGGTCCCCGCCACGACGAGGTCGAGAACTGACTCGTCCATCTCGTCGAGATGCGGGTTCAGCACGTATTCGCCGTTGATGTAGCCCACACGTGCGCCACCGACGGGGCCCATGAACGGAACGCCGGAGATCGTGAGAGCAGCCGAAGCTGCGACCATGGCGAGAACGTCAGGATTGTTCTCAAGGTCATGCTGGACGACGGTAACAACGACCTGGGTGTCGTTCTTGTAGCCTTCCGGGAAGAGCGGGCGGATCGGACGGTCGATCAGGCGGGAAACCAGCGTCTCGTTTTCCGACGGACGGCCTTCGCGCTTGAAATAGCCGCCCGGGATCTTACCGGCAGCGTAGGTCTTTTCCTGGTAATTTACGGTCAGCGGGAAGAAGTCCTGGCCCGGCTTCGGCGCCTTGGCCGAGACGACGGTGGCGAGAACGACGGTTTCGCCGTAGGTGGCAAGAACCGCGCCGTCAGCCTGACGCGCAATCTTGCCGGTTTCAAGCTTCAGCGGGCGACCGGCCCACTCGATTTCAACAGTATGTGAATTGAACATGTCTTGTCCTTCAAATGCGCCTCGCCTGCCTTGGATGGCAATGCAGCGGCGCAAGGTGTGACGTGACACGGGCAAGACAACGGGAGGCTTCGGTGTGGACGGCGCTTTGCAGCGTCTTCTTTCACCCTTGCCAGGCCAACCTGGCAAAAGCATCCGGCAATCCTGCCCCATGGCAGGTCAGCGGTTGATGTGGCAAAGCCGGCCCATCCGGTCTGCCAGTCATGGCCTCTCGGGCCATCCTTTGGTTTCCCAAAGATAAGAAAGGCGGGCGCCTTTTGTGAGG
>JAEWOP010000021.1 GCA_023399635.1 Pseudomonadota bacterium | reverse complement strand
GCTCTGCACTGGCAGGAGGCACTTCCGGCGCTATAGTTTCGGTGAACTTGAACCTGCGCGAGGACATCATGGCCGATCTTTCCGCCTTCCCGATCACCAGCCGCTGGCCACCGAAGAACCCGGATATCTTGGAGCTGTACGCCGCGCCGACGCCGAACGGCGTAAAAGCCTCCATCATGCTGGAGGAGATCGCGCTTCCCTACGAGCCGCACTTCATCAATATCGGCGAAAACGAGACCTGGGGTCCGGAGTACCTGTCGCTGAACCCGAACGGCAAGATCCCGGCAATCCTCGATCCCGATGGACCGGACGGTAAGCCGCTGGCGCTGTTCGAGAGCGGCGCGATCCTCGTCTATCTGGCAGAGAAGACTGGGAAGTTCATGCCGACCGATGCCGGCAGGCGTTACGAAACCGTCCAGTGGGTGATGTGGCAGATGGGCGGCATGGGGCCGATGTTCGGCCAGCTCGGCTTTTTCCACAAGTTCGCGGGCAAGGATTACGAGGACAAGCGCCCGCGCGACCGCTATGCCAAGGAGAGCGCGCGGCTTATCCGGGTGCTGGAGACGAGGCTTGGCGATGGCCGCAACTGGGTGATGGGCGACGAATATACGATCGCCGACATCTCCATGCTCGGCTGGGTTCGCAACCTGATCGGCTTCTATGGCGCCGGCGAGCTCGTCCAGTACGACGAATTGAAACACGTGCCCCGATGGCTGGAGCGCGGGCTGGCCCGACCGGCAGTGCAACGTGGATTGAACATCCCGGCACGATCCTGAGGAGAGACATGATGCCCATGCCAACTCTGCCGATGGAAGGCTCCTGCCGCTGCGGACAGG
Organism: Pseudomonadota bacterium; assembly: GCA_023399635.1. Classification (GTDB taxonomy): domain Bacteria; phylum Pseudomonadota; class Alphaproteobacteria; order Rhizobiales; family Rhizobiaceae; genus Neorhizobium. The sequence goes on along the minus strand of JAEWOP010000021.1, from coordinate 3,428 downwards.
TCCGCATCCGCATCAGCGCACCGCCGCTGCTGACGATGGCCTGCCACTGCCGCGGTTGCCAGAAGATGAGCGCCAGCGCCTTTTCCTGCAGCGCAGCCATTCCGTCCGAGGGTTTCGAGGTGGTCGAGGGCGAGCCGGTGATCGGCGGCGTTCATGGCGAAGACCTACACCACTATCACTGCCCGCACTGCAAGAGCTGGATGTTCACCAAGGCGACCTTCATCGATGCCTTCGTCAACATACGACCGACGATGCTCAACGATGTCTCATGGTTCTCGCCCTTCATCGAAACCTATACGAGCGTCAAGTTCCCCTGGACCACGACCGGCGCCGCCCACAGCTTCCAGGAGTTCCCGCCGATGGATGCCTTCGAGGGGCTCACCAAAGCCTTTGCCGAGCAACAGTAAGCGACCTTCACGCCTGTCTTTCGGCCATGCGGCGTCGCGAAATTTCCGGCGAATTCGGTCTCGAAATCGGGCAACCTCACCGGTTTGTGACCGGCGTCACCCTCATTCAAACCCATAACTTAACTTCCCGGTAACCCTCCGCATCTGTATTAGAGCCTCTTAAGAAACGGCGCCGCAGCATCGATGCGGGCCAAAATCCACGCACAGAAACAGATGGAGGCAAGATGTTCACCCGGACGTGCTGCTTTGCTTTTTCGCTCATTCTTGGATCGGTCGCGGCGGCCAGCGCACAACCAACGCGCATCAAGCAATTCGACGCCTGGGGCGTTTATTCCTATACGTCGGGCGGCCAGAAGAACTGCTATGCTCTCTCGGTGCCCCTCTCTGCACAGCCAACCAACGTCAATCACGGCGACAATTTCCTTCTGATCGCCCCGTCCAGCGGCTCCGCTTACGCGCCACAGGCCATCATGGGATACAATTTGAAGCAGGATGGGGACATCCGCGCCCGCGTCGATGACAAGGCGTTTGATTTGCGCCCGAAGGAAAACGCTGCCTGGGTCAGCAACCAGGCCGCAGAGCCGGAAATGGTCAACGCGATGAAGGCCGGGCGACAGCTGGTGCTGCAGGCGACCTCGCAACGCGGCACCGATACCAGCTACACGTTCTCCTTGAGCGGCGTCACTGCGGCGCTGAAGGAAGTTGAAAAGTGCAGGTAATGGGCCTGCCGGTGCGTCACCGCGGCGTTGACCGAAACGCATCATGATCCGGCAGTTTATCGCCAAACCCTGGAAGGGCTGTGCGGCCGCACCGCTCGTCGCGCTGGTCCTTGCCATGCCGGTGGTCGCAAGCCCTGCCTCGGCCGCGGGCAGCGGCTTCAAGACGGGCCGTGAGACGGGCTATCCGTTACCGCGCTACGTATCGCTGAAGGCGAACCAGGCGCGGATGCGCATTGGCCCCTCCACCGACCACGCCACGAAATGGGTCTACACCCAGCGCGGCATGCCGATGGAGATCACCGAGGAATACGGCAACTGGCGTCGCGTGCGTGATTTCGACGGGGTGACCGGCTGGATGTCGGGGGCGTTGCTGTCAGGAGAGCGCACGGCAATGGTCGGTCCCTGGTTGAAGGAGCCGATCGCGCTCAAGCGGTCCGGCTCGGCAAACGCCAAGACGGTGGCGCAACTGTCGCCCAACGTGGTCATGGATGTCCATCGGTGCGACGGCAGATGGTGCCAGGTGTCACTGCCCGCCAACCGCATCGAAGGCTATGTCGACCAAGGCTCGCTCTGGGGGGTCTACCCCAACGAGCGGATCGAATAGAGGGAATTGAAGACGAGCGGACGGTTCACATGCCGCCCAGCGTCCGCCGCACCGCATCCCGCCAACCTGCAAGCTTCGCCGCCCGCAGCTTTTCCTCCATCTGCGGCTCGAAACGCCGCTGCCGGTTCCACAGGCGGGAGAATTCCGCCTGATCAGGCCATACGCCCGCTTGCGAACCCGCAAGCCAGGCAGCACCCAGTGCGGTTGTTTCCAAGATCGTCGGTCGATCGACCGGCGCATCCAGGAGATCGGAAAGGCGCTGCATCGTCCAGTCAGAGGCAACCATGCCGCCATCCACGCGCAGCACCGTTTCGCTGTCGCCGTTTTGCCAGTCCTTGTGCATCGCGTCGAGAAGGTCGCGCGTCTGGTAGCAAACCGCCTCCAGCGCCGCCCGCGATAGCTCCGCCGGCCCCGTATTTCGGGTCAGTCCGAAAATTGCACCCCGCGCTTCGGCATCCCAGTGCGGCGCGCCAAGCCCGGTAAAGGCCGGCACCAGATAAACGTTCTGCTCGGGATCGGCACTGTCGGCGAGCGTCCCCGTCTGCTCCGCCTTGCGAATGATGCCAAGCCCATCGCGCAGCCATTGCACCGCTGCACCCGCGATGAAGATCGAGCCTTCAAGCGCGTAGGTCGTCTGACCTTTCAGCCGGTAGGCGATGGTGGTGAGCAGTCTGTTCTTCGACAGCACCATCTCGCTGCCGGTGTTGAGAACCGCAAAACAGCCGGTGCCGTAGGTCGACTTGATCATGCCGGGCTCGAAGCACGCCTGCCCGATGGTCGCTGCATGCTGATCGCCAGCCACACCCAGGATGGGAATGGCAGCGCCAACCAGCCGCTCATCGGTAACGCCAAACTCGTCGGCACAATCCTTGACCTGCGGCAGCATCGCCGCGGGCACGTCGAGCACCTTCAACAGCTCCTCGTCCCAGGCATTGTCGGCAATGTTGTAGAGAAGCGTGCGGCTGGCATTCGTGGCATCGGTGACGAAGCTCTTGCCACCGGTCAGGCGCCAGATCAGGTAGGTATCGATGGTGCCGAAGCAGAGTTGGCCGTTTTCGGCGCGGGCTCTAGCGCCCTCGACATTCTTGAGGAGCCAGGAAAGCTTGCTGCCGGAAAAATAGGGATCGAGCAGCAGGCCGGTCTTGTTGGTGAAAAGCGCCTCCAGCCCCTCACCCTTCATCCGCTCGCACTCCGAAGCAGTGCGGCGATCCTGCCAGACGATCGCGTTGTGGATCGCCTGCCCCGTGTCACGCTCCCAAACGACCACCGTCTCGCGCTGGTTGGTGATGCCGATCGCGGCAATGTCGGAGGCCTTGATGCCGGCCTTGCGGATCGCTTGGCGCATTGTCAGCACCACCGAACTCCAGATTTCCTCCGGATCGTGCTCCACCCAGGCCGATTTCGGGAAGATCTGCGTGAACTCCTTCTGGCCGACGCCCGCAATCTTCATCGCCTCGTCGAAGACGATCGCACGACTGGAGGTTGTCCCCTGGTCGATTGCCAACACATACCCCGCCATCCGGCTCCTCCTCGTCATGCACGCCTTTTTGCAAGTCCTCGGCATGGTTTGAGCAGATGCCGCAAAGCCGTGTCAACTGCTGGAGGAAATGCTCGGATACCTGCCTAAGCTTCGGGAACAAAATCGGCTTTCAACCGTCACTATTGTCTCTGACCCTCTTCAATCCGAGGCGCCACAAC
>JAEWOP010000258.1 GCA_023399635.1 Pseudomonadota bacterium | reverse complement strand
CCCCCAACCAGTACGACATAGTCGTCACGAATGCCCTTTTCCTTCATCGTGTCGATGACGACCTTCATGTAGGGCATCGTTGTCGTCAGCAGGGCAGACATTCCCAGAATGTCGGGCTTCTCGCGTTCCAGAGCTTCGAGATAGTTCTCAACCGGATTGTTGATGCCGAGGTCGATGACGTCGAAGCCAGCCCCTTCCATCATCATGCCAACCAGGTTCTTGCCAATGTCGTGAATGTCGCCCTTAACGGTGCCGATCACCATCTTTCCCTGCTTAGGCGCGCCTGTTGCAGCAAGCAAAGGCCGCAGGATTGTCATGCCGGCCTTCATCGCGTTGGCAGACAGAAGCACTTCGGGCACAAAAAGGATGCCGTCGCGGAAATCGATACCCACGATCCGCATGCCTTCGACCAGTGCCTGGGTCAGCACATCATAGGGTGCCCAGCCACGGTCGAGCAGGATCTGCGTGGCTTCCTCGATCTCCTCCTTCAGCCCGTCGTAAAGGTCGTCATGCATCTGCTGCACGAGTTCCTCGTCGGACAGTTCGGACAGGATGATGTCGTCATCGGACATGAGCGCTTCCATTCTTCGACGGCACGCCGTCGTGCCTCCACAGCGAACATGATGAAACGCAAAAGCTTTTCCAACTTCCTTGAAAACGACTCCCGCTTGTTGAAAAAGCGACGGTGCTCCTCTTGAACCGGTTTCATGTCTGTTCTGCGCAATCGCGTGGCGCAGAAAGGCAGGGTTTGCTTTCCCCGCCGGCCTAGCATGAGGCAGATCAGCGATGGCATGCGCCGTGACGGCGCGATGGTGAGGATGAGCATGGACGATCTCAATCAACCAACGGAAGCAACGGCGGGTGGACGCCGTTCACGTGGCGAGCGGGGAGCGGCCGGCCGTCGAGCATCACGCGGGGGTGCCGGACCGGGACCGTCGCTGCCGCACATCACGCGCAAGATCGGCGTCTATGAAGTTCTCGACGAAGAAGGTTTGCAGCTCATCGAGCGCAATGCTGACACCATCCTTGAGGAGATCGGCATCGAGTTCCGCGACGATGCAGAGGCGCTGGAGCTGTGGGCGAAGGCAGGTGCGGACGTCAAAGGCCAGCGCGTACACTTTCCGAAGGGCCTTTGCCGTGACTTGCTCAAGACGGCTCCCAGCGAGTTCACGTGGCACGCCCGCAACCCCCAGCGCAATGTGCAGATCGGTGGCAAGGCCACAGTGTTTGCGCCTGTCTACGGCCCACCCTTCGTTCGAGATCTGGATGGTCAGCGCCGCTACGCGACCATCGAAGATTTTCGCAACTTCGTGAAGCTCGCCTACATGGCGCCATCGATGCACTCGTCGGGAGGTACCGTCTGCGAGCCGGTGGACGTGCCGGTGAACAAGCGCCACCTCGACATGGTCTACAGTCATATCAAGTATTCTGACAAGCCGTTCATGGGCTCCGTGACGGCCCCGGAGCGGGCGGAAGACACGATAGCAATGGCAAAGATCGTGTTCGGCGACGAGTTCGTTGAAAACAACTGCGTCACGCTCAACCTCATCAACGCCAACTCGCCGATGGTCTTCGACGAGACAATGGTCGGGGCGCTGAAGGTCTATGCCCGACATAACCAGGCGTCGGTTGTTTCGCCGTTCATTCTGTCTGGTGCAATGAGCCCTGTCACGGTCGCTGGAACGCTGACGCAGATTCTTGCCGAGGTCTTGGCCGGCGCGTCCTTTACCCAACTCATTCGCCCCGGCTCGCCTGTACTCTTCGGGACGTTCGCAGCCTCGATCTCGATGCAATCCGGCGCGCCGACTTTCGGCACGCCAGAGCCTTCGCTTGTTTCCTTTGGTGCCGCGCAGCTGGCACGGCGCCTCGGGCTTCCTTTCCGAACCGGTGGTTCCCTCTGTGGGTCCAAGGTGCCGGATGCGCAAGCTGCCCATGAATCGTCCAACACGTTGAACACGACCCTGCTGGCCGGCACGAATTTCGTGTTGCATGCGGCTGGTTGGCTGGAAGGCGGACTGGTTTCCTCCTATGAGAAATTCATGATCGACCAGGACCAACTCGGCATGATGCAGAAGATGGCAGAGGGCATCGATCTGTCTGAATCCGGACAGGCGTTGGACGCAATTCGCGAAGTGGGGCCGGGAAGCCATTACCTTGGTTGCGCCCACACACAGGCACACTTCCAGACGGCCTTCTACCGTTCAGCGTTGATGGACAACAACTCGTTTGAGCAATGGGAAATCGAGGGTGAAAAGCGGATCGAGGAGCGGGCGAACGCCCTCTGCCGGGCGTGGCTGGATGGATACGAAGCTCCACCGCTCGACCCCGCGATAGACGAGGCGCTGCTTGCCTTCATCAAGGAGCGCAAGGACTCCATGCCCGACGCCTTCACTTGAAAGGGTCCCGACGCCGCCAGGGAGCAAGGTGGAGCAGCGGCCGTTGCCGACTTCATACAAGCTGAAGTTTGGAGACCGCACTACAAGCCGCAGAAATCATGACGATCAACGCGTCTCGTTTGGAAGAGCTTGCCGACGCCTTGTTGCCAACGGGCCTCCGTTTGCGCGGCGTGGTGCGCTTGGAGGCGGGGCAGGGACCGCAATTGCCCAACGGTGAACCGTCCCAAACCGTGGTGCTGCTCGGTAATGTCGGAGGCTCGATCTGGGAGGCGTTCTCCCACTGGCGGCAGGACTACAAGGGACCGGATCCACTCGACACCTGGTCGCGTACGGTAATCGAACCTACCGCGGCCAAATTCGGTGCTTTGGCCGTCTTCCCGTCCGATCGTCCTTATCATCCCTTCCAGCAATGGGCGATGCAGGCGGAGGGCCTGGCGCCATCACCGCTCGGCATCCTCATCCATCCGCAATATGGACTCTGGCACGGCTATCGTGGGGCGCTCATCTTTTCCGAACAACGCGCGCCGACGCCGGTTGTTCAGGGCGCTCATCCCTGTAACAAATGCGCTGAGATGCCGTGTGTTTTCGCCTGTCCAGCAAACGCCCTGGCTGCCAGTGCATTCTTCATTCTAGGATGCAGGGATCATCTGGCGACGGAGGAGGGCAGCACTGGCTGCCTACGACACGGCTGCGCCGCTCGCAATGCCTGTCCAGTCGGCGCCGAGTACCGCTACTCGCCAGAGCAGCTTCGATTTCACATGGATGCGCTGAACTAGGAATCCTAGATCTTCGCCTTCGGGTAAGCGCGCTCCAGCCCGCCGGAAGCGACGAGACCTTCACGGAAGGCCAAGTAGGCGGCATGCTGACTTGCCTTGGCCGCCTCCATCAGCCGCGTCTGCAGCCGTCCGGGGGCGATGTCACCAAGCCACTCGCCGCATTTCTTGAGCTTCAGGGAGTTCAGGACGCGCGATTGTGCCTGGCGGTCCAGGTAGAGGTGGAGCCCGTCTAGCAAGGTCTCGTCCGATACAGGGTTGTCCATCAGCAGCTTCAGCCATGAGCGGCTTTCCTCGTTCAGGCCTGCCAGGCCGTCAGCTACCATGTCCCGATTGGCGATAGGGGCTACATTGCTCATCTTCAGGTCCTTCGCCGGCGACGCTCGCGCGGAGTTTCTCCGCCCGACTGGCCTGCGGTCTTGTTACGGAGCGGTCCAATGCGCTCTACAATTTCCTCGATAGTCGGTCGCGGGCCCGGCGCATAGCCGTCAAGCGCCCGCCGCATCGCGGCAAGATGCTCGCATGAGGTGCCGCAACAGCCGCCGATGATCCGCGCGCCGGCGTCGCGGGCAAGCCGCGCATAGTCGGCCATGAGTGGCGGTGTTCCCGAATAATAAATCTCCGCGCCACGAAACTCGGGTATGCCGCAATTGCCCTTGACGATGGTGATTGCGTCCGGTGCGGATTCAGTCATGTCGAGGAGGCTCGAGAGAATATCGGAGGCGCCGACGCCGCAGTTGGCGCCGACAGCAACCGGACCTTCGCCGACATCCCGCGCCACAGCATGGATGTCCTTCGGATCAAGGCCCATCATGGTCTTTCCCGCGGTGTCGAAGGAACCAGTATAGGTATACGGCATACGGGTCTTGGTTGCCGCTTCGGCGGCCGCACGGATCTCATCGGCCGACGACATCGTTTCGATCCACATGACATCTGCACCGCCAGCCTTGAGCCCTTCCATCTGCTCGGCGAAAGCTGCCACTGCGTCTTGGTAGGACATTGCTCCAAGCGGGATCAGCAGTTCGCCAGTCGGTCCCACTGATCCGGCAACGATTATCTTGCGTGACGACCGGGCTGCCACAGCGCGTGCAATCTCTGCCGCGCGTTTGTTGAGGTCGAACACCCGGTCCTGCGCGTTGTGCAGCTTCAACCGGTGGCGCGTTCCGCCGAAGGAGTTGGTCAGGATGATATCGGCGCCAGCATCGACGAAATCCTGGTGCAGCTTCTCGATCCGCTCTGGGTGCATCTCATTCCAGAGTTCAGGTGCTTCCCCGGCCTCCAGACCCATGGCGAACAGATTGGTGCCAGTCGCTCCATCGGCAAGCAGAACGCCCTTTTCGTCTAGAAGATCGCGGAGGGGATTGGCAGCGGTCATGGAGGGTGCTCCTTTAGGTGCCGCCTATAAATGTTGCGACGGTCGAGTGCAATCTGACTATGCTTGAGCCGCAAACGCGTCGGAATGGCCGGCGGGGGTGACCATCGCTGTCAGGATCGTGTTCAGGTCGAGCACGCCGATCTCGAGCCCGTTCTCGTCGACGACGATCGCCCGTGAACGATCTGCCTTGGTCAAACGCTGCGCCACTGATTCCAGCGTCTCGTCGGCGGCCACCATAACACCTTCCAGGGCGCCTATGGCCGGTTTCATCACGGTTTTCGCCTGAATGACGCGGCCGCGATTCACCTCTTTGACAAAGGCTGCGATATATTCGTCCGCCGGAGCCAAGACGATTTCCTGTCCCGTTCCCTGCTGGATCATCTGGCCGTCGCGCAGGATCGCAATCTTGTCTCCGAGCCGTAGCGCCTCGTCGAGATCGTGCGTGATGAAGACGACTGTCTTCTTCAATTCGCGCTGGATGTCGAGAAGCACTGTCTGCATGTCGACGCGGATCAGCGGATCAAGGGCAGAATAGGCTTCGTCCATCAGCAGGATATCAGCGTCATTGGCAAGGGCGCGGGCGAGACCCACCCGTTGCTGCATGCCCCCGGACAATTGGTTGGGGTAGTGGTCTTCGAAGCCGCCAAGCCCCACGCGTTCGATCCAGTGCTGCGCCTGCTTGATGCTCTTGCTGCGCGGTATGCCCTGGATGTCCAAGCCGTAAACGGCGTTCTCCATCACTGTACGATGCGGCAGGAGCGCGAACTTCTGGAACACCATCGCCGTCTTGAGACGGCGGAATTCGCGTAGGTCGCGCTGGTTCATACGACAGATGTCGACCCCGTCGTAGATGACTTCGCCAACCGTTGGCTCGATCAATCTGTTGATGTGACGGATCAGGGTCGACTTCCCTGAGCCCGATAACCCCATGACCACGGTGATACCGCCGGCGGGCATAGAGAGGTTGATGTTCCGAAGCCCCAGAACATGGCCATGGCTCTCGTTCAACTCGGCTTTCGACATGCCATTGCGGACAGGATCAATAAAACTCCGGGCTCTTGGTCCGAAGATCTTGAACAGTCCCTTGATCTCGATTCCGTGGCTGGCCATGCATCTTCCGGGTCGCACATTCTGCCTGACCCGTCTCACCGACGCTGGTGCGGGTAGGCTACCGTTGTCCACCCACCTATATCATTGGCAGCAGCGACAATGCGCGATTTGCGACGCGGAACCGACAAGTGGTCACGCTAACGGTTTGACTTCACCTTTTCCGCAACTGCGGGCGTCAACCACTGTGACCAAACCTGCTCATAGCTTCGGAGGAAATGCTCGGCAGTCTCGGCGTGGGAAGCTCCATTATCCAACTGCCATGCAAGGACGCTGCTGATGGTTGCGTTCGACCACTTGCGGCGGTTGACATAGTCCATGGCATCCGAAGCTTTCTCCGCGAAAGATCTGGTGACCAATGTGTAAGCCTGAGAAGTAGGGTAGGCGTTGCGCTCCGGATTCGAGCAATCTGCAACGATCGTGCAGTCGTCCCACTGAGATTTGTTGTGAGCCACACCAAACGAGAGCTTCACCATCTCGTACTTCCCGAGGATAGCCGTCGGCGCCCAATAGTAGCCGAGCCACCCTGTTTCCGTTTCGAACGCGTTAACGATCGAGGCTTCGAATTCCGCAGCGGTTGCTGGCTCGATCAGGGTGAAGCCTTTTTCTTCAGCGCCGAACGCACGGAAAAGATTGGCAGTCGTGACATGGCAGCTCCAGTCTGTCGGGCAGCCATGAAGCGCCGCTTTTCCCCCCGCCACCGCACTCGGAAAGAGATCCGGGCGCGCGAGGGCGTCGTCGACGGTACGAATTTCTGGATTCGCGTCGACAATGAATTTGGGGACCCACCAGCCTTCAACTGCGCCGTCCGCAAGGATCTCGGCGCCGATCACGAGACGGTTTGCCGCCGTCGCTTGCGTCAACTCGCCACGCACGGCATTAACCCAGAATTCCGGCGCCAGATTGGGAGTGCCGGACAGGTTCATTGAGTTGAAAGTGGGCACAGTATCTCCGGGAACAAGGGAGACAGTGCACTGGAAGCCACGCTCAAGAATGATCTTGTCGATATGCGCAGCGATCGCCGCCGAGCCCCAGTTCATTTCGGCAACAAAGATCTGCCCGCAGGCGGCCTCGGCGGCTTCCGCATGGAGGCAGAAACCCAGCAAGAGCCCAGGGGCAGCAATGGAGAATCGCATCATTGGCATCCGTATGGGAGACAGCAGATCGATGCTGCATGATCCTTTTGGCCGCCATCACGTAAGCGGCCGCGGGTGAGAGATTGAATACTAAAAACACTAGGGTATTGCGCTGCATAATCAACCGCTCGGATGGGTGATCGCGAGGCTTTGATGATCCTCTGTTTGCCGCTGGAGAAATCCGAGATGTTAGATGCCGCACTAACCTTCCGGTAACGTTGTGCCGCTAATCATCGTTTCGCAGACGGGCGTTCCGTCCGGCGGCGCGGGATCAGGTAGTGCGTACCCGCCGCGCATGCTTTTAGAAGGCTTGCGCTGCTTCTTCGGACGTTGCCGGTTGACTTGCGCCTTCTGCTTATCCATCTTGAGTGAGTGGCAGCGCAGGCTTGATGAACCAAGGCGGACGCCTCATGGATCTACGAATCGCCCGTGCTTTCAGGACCTCCGCTGCCCCCTCCTTCACCAGTATTGATTCTCAGCCCCTGACAGGTGCGGTTTGATCAACGCGTCGCCCACAACACTGGTGCTTGGTGGCGCGCGCTCGGGCAAGTCCGCATTCGCGGAGCAAATGGCGCGCGACAGTGGTCTGGAGCGGCACTATGTTGCAACCGGGCAGGCTTGGGACGAGGAGATGGCCCGGCGTATCCTCCAGCACAGGCAGGACCGCGGGGAAGGCTGGCAGACGCATGAGGTGCCGCTCGATCTTCCCCTTCACCTGCAGCAGCTACAGGACGTCGGCCGGGTCGTGCTTGTCGACTGCCTGACACTGTGGGTCACAAACCTGATGATGGCAGACGCTGACATCATTGCCTCCGCACGAGCGTTGGTCGAATGTGTCGAAACATGGAAGGGCAGGCTGATCCTCGTGTCCAACGAAGTGGGACTTGGGATCGTTCCTGACAACAAGATGGCACGTGATTTCCGCGATCATGCGGGGCGACTGCATCAGCGGATTGCGGCCGTTGCGGACGAAGTTTTCTTCGTTGCCGCAGGCTTGCCGTTGAAGATGAAGGGCTAACGCCTTCTCCACTTGCGATCAGAACCCGAGCCAGAGCCTTAGGGAATGGCCTGGATCCGAGATCAGCTTAAGCGCCAGTGCCAGGCATGAAATAACCAGAAGCGGCTTGATGATCCTCGCCCCGCCGCGCATTGCCACGCGCGATCCTATCTGCGCGCCTAGAATTTGCCCTGCGCCCATAACCAAGCCGACCTTCCAGAGAATGGATCCGGTGAGCGCAAAGACAAGAAAGGAGCCGAAATTTGAGCCCAGGTTGAGGAGTTTGGTATGTGCGGTTGCTTTCAGCAATCCCATCCCTCCCAGAAGCACAAAGGCAAGCATGTAGAATGACCCGGCGCCGGGTCCAAAGATGCCGTCATAGAGGCCGATCAACGGCACGACCGTTGCTCCAAATGCCAGCGCCGTTAAACGTCGATGACTGTCGAGGTCACTGAGGTTCGGCTTCAGCGCGAAGAACAGCGCGATCCCGATGAGGAGGAACGGTATGGCTGCTGCAAGCATCGTCGCCGGTACAACTGACGCTAAAAGAGCGCCGAAGATGCCTCCCAGTGTCGCCGTCAGCGCCATGGGCATCTGCTTCTTCAAATCCACATGGCCGCGGCGGGCATAGGCGATGGTGGCAGATGCGACGCCAAACTGTCCCTGCAGCTTGTTTGTTGCAATCGATTCAAGCGGCGGAATGCCTGCAATCAGCATCACCGGGATTGTGATCAGTCCACCACCCCCGGCGATGGAGTCGACGAAGCCAGCTATAACGGCAGCCGCGAAAAGCAGCAGCACGAGGTGAAGGGCAAGATCGTGCATGGAGGGCCAGGAGTTTTGGGAGGGGCATGAAACGCTGCGCCGCTCTCTGCCACCGAAGATGCACGATGGCAACGGGCCATTCTGAAGAAGCTGGCGCACTTGTGCGGCAAGCAAAGCATTATATGGTTCCGCACCGATCATTCGGTCCCAGCAAAACTTCAGAGCGTGAGCATGCACAAGGTAATTTTCGATACAGATCCCGGCATCGACGATGCGATGGCACTGCTTTTCCTGCACCGGCACCCGCAGATCGACCTGATCGGCGTGACGACCGTGTTCGGCAATGCGCCTATTGACCTCACGACTCGCAATGCGCTTTTCCTGAAGCAGGAATGGGGGATCGCAGCGCCCGTCGCTCAAGGCGCGGGCGTGACCTTGGATCCGTCGCGACCGGAAGGTCATTGGCCGACCTTCATCCACGGTGAAAACGGGCTCGGCGACATCGATATCCCGGATACAATCCATGCGCAGGCGGATGAACGCCCGGCCTGGCAGTTCATCATCGATACGGTGCGAGCGCAGCCGGGCGAGGTGACGTTGGTTGCCGTCGGCCGCATGACCAACCTTGCACTGGCACTGAAGACGGATCCGGATTTCGCAGCACTGGTGAAGGAGGTGGTTGTGATGGGCGGCGCCTTCGATCTGAATGGCAATGTCAGCCCAGCCGCCGAGGCGAATATCCACGGGGATCCAGAGGCTGCAGATCTCGTCTTCACCGCGCCATGG
>JAEWOP010000227.1 GCA_023399635.1 Pseudomonadota bacterium | reverse complement strand
TCGCCCGCCACCTCTTCGAAGGTCTTGGTGGTTTCGGAAGTGATGCCGGTGACGCGTAGGATCACCGGGCCAAAGGCGCCATCGACCACGCCGGTCGTGCCGCCTTCGGTCGAGACCGAGAAAGCTGCCTCGGCCAAGGCGGGATCTGGCATGTTGTCCCTGGAAAACTGCCCCAGCAAAACGTCACTTGCCGTCTTGCCTTGATCGGTGATGAGCCGGTCGAAGGTCGTGTTGCCTTCTGCGAGCTGCGTCGCGGCTGCTTCAGCCATCTCGCGGTTTGGGTAGGTCAGCTGTTCGATCGTCCGCACGCCGCGTGTGGTAAAGCTATCCTTGCGGCGCTCATACTCTGCACGAGCCTCATCCTCGGTGATGGAAGCAGGATCAGCAAGATCGGAGGGCTGCAGTGTCACATAGGAGACGGTGCGAAATTCCGGAGCACGATAACGTGCCTTCACCCCCTCGAACCATGCAGCAAGAACGTCATCCGTCGGTGCCTTCACCGGATCGATATTGGCATTGGATAGAAGCAGATACTCAACGCTGCGGGTCTCGTCGCGGTACTGCCTGAGGGCGTCAAGCATTACCTGCGGCGGCGCGAATCCGTCCGAGACGGCTTCAACAACCTGACTGCGAACCGCGACCTTGCTGCGTTCCGTGATGTAGTCGTCTTCTCGAAGGCCGGCATTGCGCAGGCGTGAAGTAAAGAGGTTACGATCGAACTGTCCGTTGCTGCTCTTGAACGCCGGGTCTTCTGCGATCAACATTGCAAGGCGGTCGTGAGAAAGCCCAAGCCCCATTTCCTGGGAAAGCTGGTCCAGCGCTGCACCCGCGGCAAGCTGGGAGTAAACCTGCTGGTCGAGACCAAAGGCGCGTGCCTGCTCCGGTGTAAGCTGCATCCCGAACTGACGCCCGAGCGCAGACACCTGCCTCTGGTAGGCTAGCGCAAATTCCTGCGCCGAAACCTCCTGGTCCCCAACCGTCATCACCGTGTTGGCATCAGTGGCTACCAAAGAGGTTGAAACGCCCCAGACGGCAAAGGAGGCGACAAGGAGCAAGAGAAGTGCCTTGGCGACCCACGAGCGGGATGCATTTCGGAGGGAATTGAGCATAGTCGACGCTACCTTGCACGAATTTCGGCCGCCACTTAAGCGGGATGTTCGAACGTCTCTAGAACAATCCGTAGCGGAAATGAAGGCATATGCGTGCAAAAGCGGGTGAAGGGAGATCAGCTCGCGCGAACGTGCCCGCGGCTCGGCGAAGCACCAACCTTTTCTATGAGAGAGGCGGCATCGGCAGGTGCTCGAACCTTGGCATCGTTGTCGAAGTAGACATAGACGTCGCGGCCTTCGGAGCGCCGGGACGAGGCTGGCATTACCCGCTTGGCCTGTTGCGGATCATTTCCCGTGGCCCATTCGTCAACCAGTGCCGCCCATTCCTGCAGCGACGCGTCATCATAGCCGCTGACATAGAGCTCTTCTGAGCCATGCAAGCGGCAATAGACAAAGTCGGCAGTCAGATCCATCAACAGCGGCCATTCCACCGTATCGGCAACCACAAGCGCAACGCCATACTGGCGCAGCAAAGTAATGAACTCCGGACAGGCGAAGCTCTCGTGGCGGATCTCGAAGGCGTGGCGCACCGGCCGGTTTGCATCAGCCTCGGTGGCAGAGCGGCCATCAAGACGCGCATCGTGCCGACGTGCCAGTTGCGCTGCAGCTTCCGTGTCTTTGGGCAGCAGTCGCAAGAAGCTCTCGAAGCGGAGCGCGTCAAACTTCATACGGGGTGGGAACTGCCACAGGATCGGACCCAGCTTGTGTCGGAGGTTGAGGGGCCCGGAAGCGAAAAAGTTGGCGAGCGGGATCTCGACGTCCTTCAGCCGTTTCATGTGGGTTATGTAACGCGGCGCCTTTACAGCGAACACGGAATCCTCTGGTGTCGCCGCTCGCCAGGCTTCAAAGTCCTGCGGCTTTTGAAGACCGTAGAACGTCCCATTGATTTCAATGCTCGGGAAACGAGACGCGGCAAACGCAAGCTCCTGCTTCTGCGGCAGGCGAGGCGGGTAAAATACGCCGCGCCAAGGCTTGTAGGTCCAGCCAGATATGCCAATGCGAACTGTGCCGCCCATGCTCATGCAGCGTCTCTTCACTCCTCGCAGTCTTAACTTTGGCTGCGCAATGCAGTTCCGATGCTATTTGGTGAAGATGAAGAACGCTCCGAGCGCGATGAAAGCGAAGCCAAGTCCCTGTTTCCAGTGGAACGCTTCGCCCAGGTAGAAGACAGAAAACAGAACGAAGACCGAAAGCGTGATGACTTCCTGGATCGTCTTCAACTGGGCAGCATTGAAGTAGCCATGGCCGATGCGGTTTGCCGGAACCTGGAAGCAGTACTCGAAGAAGGCAATTCCCCAGCTGACAAGCACGACAATGTAGAGGGGTGCTGCCTTGAACTTGAGGTGCCCGTACCAGGCGAACGTCATGAACACGTTCGAGAGCAGAAGGAGAGATATGGTAAGAAAGGGTGCTGTGGCAAACATGGGCGAGGATCCGCTGTGGAGGCTGGTTCACAGCGCAATCATGTTCGGCCGAGTCTGACAAGAGGAAGGCCCAGTTCGCTAGCGCGCCAGCTACCCACCCGCACGATTTCCGGCATTGGGGTCGGATACGGCTTCTCAAGGCTCGCGTTGCCTTAGCCGTTGATGGTCTCCCGGTGGCGCTGCAGCCGCTTTCCATAGGCCTGGCTCACCCGGTCGAAGATGATCGCGATCCCGACGATGGCCAAACCGTTGAAGATGCCAAGCGTGAAGTACTGGTTGGAGATCGCCCTGAGTACAGGCTGTCCCAGCCCCTGAACGCCGATCATGGAAGCGATGACCACCATTGCGAGCGCCATCATGATCGTCTGGTTGATGCCCGCCATGATGGTGGGAAGCGCAAGGGGCATCTGCACATCCTTGAGCTTCTGCCAGCTTGACGAACCGAAGGCGTCGGCGGCCTCCAACACGTCGCGATCCACGAGCCGGATACCGAGATTTGTCAGCCGGATCATCGGCGGCAGTGCGTAGATGACGACTGCGATAAGCCCCGGGACCTTACCGATGCCGAGCAGCATGACGACGGGAATCAAATACACGAAGCTCGGCATGGTTTGCATCACGTCAAGCACCGGATTGACCGCCGCCTGCAGCCGATCTGATCGCGACATGGCAATGCCGATCGGTATGCCGACAATGATGGAGAGGACTGTGCAAACGAAGATCATGGATATGGTCTTCATCGTATCGTCCCACATGTCGAAATAGCCGATCAAGAGCAGGGTGACGACGCTGCCGGTGACGATTTTCCAGTTGCGGCTGGCCAGCCATGCTAGCACCGCAATCGCCAGGAGGATGATCGGCCACGGCGTTCTCGTCAGCAATCGCTCCGACTGGATGAGGAAAAACTGAAGCGGCTCGAAGAAGGTCTCGATCCCGTCACCATAGGCGCGCGTGAAGGCGCGGAATCCGTCATCGATCGCCTTCTTCACATCCCGCAACATGGTGTCATCCATATGCGGAAAGCTGGTTAGCCACTCCATCTGTAAATCTCCGGAGAATGAGTGGACGACGACCGGAAGACCGGCGTCGTGAAAATTGGCTGGCGACCACGAGGGCCGCCAGCAACTCGCCCCTCAGAGTGCTGACTTGATCTTCTCAGCAGCCTCGGGTGAGACCCACGTCGTCCAGATATCCTCGTTTTCCTGCAGGAAGTGACGGGCACCGTCCTCACCGGTGGCCTGATTATTCGTCATCCAGGCCATGAGTGCATTGACCGTCGCGTTGCTCCAGGCGCGCTTGTTCAGGTAATCCATGACCTCCGGGCCTGCCCGCTCCGCAAAACCTGCTGTCAGCATCGTCTGGACGGTGTCTTTTGGCCAGTCGTTCTTCTTCGGGTCGGGGCAATCTGCAACCGTGTTGCACCGTTTCCACTCGGCCTCGTCGTAGGGAACGCCGTGTTCGAGCTTCACCATCTCATACTTGCCGAGCAACGCCGTTGGTGCCCAGTAGTAGCCGGCCCAGCCTTTCTGGCCTTCATAGGCTTTGGCAATCGAACCATCCAGGCCGGCAGATGAGCCGGTATCGACGAGCGTGAAGCCCGCTTCCGCGGCAGCATAGGCTTTGTAGAGCTGTGCCGTGGCGACGGTGCCGCCCCAGCCGGCTGGACCATTATGGATGGCACCCTTCGACGGGTCTTCGGGATCCGGGAACAGTTCAGGGTGCTTCAGCGCGTCCTCGATCGTCTTGACGTCCGGATTTGCATCAGCGATGTATTTCGGGATCCACCAGCCCTGTACGGCGCCGTCAGAAAGTGCAACGGCCGCGCCAACGAGCTTGCCGTCCGCGACGCCCCGCCCGACGACCTCCGGGAGAAGGTCGATCCAGCCTTCGGGAGCAAGATCGGGCTCCCCTTTCTCGACCATGGACGTGAGAGTCGGAACGGTGTCTCCGACGATAATCTCGGCGTTACAGCCAAAACCTTCGTTGAGGATGAACTGGTCAAGTGCGGCAAGTACTTCGGCGCTTTGCCAGTTCATGCTGGCGATCGTGACGTCTCCGCATTCTGCCGCAGCGACTGTTGCTCCGAGGGTCGAAAGGCCAAAGGCGAGGCAGGTAGAGGCAAGTAGTCTATTCATCGATGACGTTCCCCTGGTTTGATGTCCACCGGTTGGTGACATTTCACCGGCGTTCCTCCACGCCGGGTAGAAACTTGCGGGTGTTCTCGCACCCCTTTATTATCTCGTTGAGTTTTGCAGGCTTGCCCATCCGCACCGTTCCGTTTGCGCCGGACGTTTTGTCGTTTCCGCCAATGCGATGTCTGAGAAGCGCGAGGAGGGCGTGAGAAAATGATCCGGCCGCTCTCCTCTTCTGCAGCCGGGTGATCCATATTGAGTGTCAACGCATAAAGCTGATCAGACAGGTCAGACGGGGACCGAGCATGGAGGGTATTCTCATGAACATTCTAAGGACAACTGCCGGCGTCGCGCTCGCCCTCGCATTGTCGGCCGGCGCGGCTTCCGCGCAAGTGGTTGTTGCGTCGAAGATCGATACGGAGGGCGGCGTTCTCGGCAACATCATCCTCGAGATGCTGCAGGCAAACGGCATTGAGACCACTGACCGGACCCAGCTCGGTGCTACTCCAGTTGTCCGCGCCGCCATTATGGCAGGAGAGATCGATATCTACCCGGAATACACGGGCAATGGGGCGTTCTTCTTTGAAAAGGCTGACGATCCTGCCTGGAAGAATGCTTCCGATGCCTATCAGCAGGTAAAAACGTTGGATTATGAGACCAACAAGATCGTCTGGCTGACACCATCTCCTGCCAACAACACCTGGGCGATAGCGCTTCGGGAGGATGTCGCCAACGACAATAGCCTGCGAACGCTCACTGAGTTCGGCAAATATGTTGCAGAAGGCGGCGAAATCATCCTGGCGGCTTCATCAGAGTTCGTAAACTCCGCTGCTGCGCTCCCGGCGTTCCAGACCACTTATGGGTTCACCCTCAAGTCGGATCAGCTGATTACGCTTTCCGGCGGCGATACCGCGGCCACAATCGCCGCCGCCGCCAACCAGACCAATGGCGCCAACGCTGCGATGGTCTATGGAACTGATGGCGGCATCGCCCCGTCAGGTCTTGTTGTTCTGGAGGACGACAAAGGGGTTCAGCCGGTCTACCAGCCGGCTCCGATCATTCGTGAGGCGGTTCTCAAGCAGCACCCTGAGATCGAGAGCCTCTTGAAGCCCGTCTTCGAAAAGCTGTCTCTAGAGGCGCTGCAGGCGTTGAATGGACGCGTCCAGGTAGGAGGGGAGCCTGCCAAGGCAGTTGCGCAGGACTTCCTGAAGCAGAACGGTTTTCTGAAGTAACGGCTCATTTTCCGCCAGACCGGAGACGCGGGCTGCCGGAGCCTCTGCAAGGACCGCCGTGTGACCTATCGCATCGACAAGCTCGGCGTGCTGATCGTTCTCTTGGCAACTTTTGCTATGTTCTCTCCCTTGGCGACAGTGCGCGCAAATCGCATTGTTCAGGGTCAGGGGTTTGGGATCCTCGATGCTCTACCGGCCTGGGCAAGCGGGACGCTGCTAGCCACGTTAGCGCTTGCAGCGACGGTTGCCATCATGGAGCGGCGAGCCCTTCCGAGACTTCTGGCATCCGCAGTTGCACTCGTATGCCTCTTCATCGTCATTGGCAGTGCCTCAAGTTTCTTGACACCTGCCGGCAATACCTATGCCCGAGTGTCACCGGCCAGCGGCTTTTGGTTGCTGCTCTTCACCTTCTCCCTGCTTGCTGCCGACGCCATCAGCCGGATGCGGCCGCGCCCTTGGCTGCGTCTTCTCTATCTTGCGCTCACGATCACCATCTTGGCGCTGATCCTCCTGTCGGGCCTGTGGGAGGGTCTCTCCCTTATCAAAGAGTATGCGGTGCGCGCCGATGTCTTCTGGCGCGAAGCGTTGCGACATCTTGCTCTGGCCCTCGGCTCTCTCGCAGCCGCTCTGGTTGTCGGTGTGCCGCTTGGGATTCTTTGTGAACGCGTGCCCAAACTGCGATCGGCAGTGCTGACCGTCCTGAACATCGTTCAGACAATCCCGTCGATTGCTCTTTTCGGGATCCTGATCGCGCCGCTCGGCTGGATTGCTGCCAACATTCCCGGTGCTCATGCCATCGGGGTGAGGGGGGTCGGCGCAGCTCCGGCCTTTGTCGCTCTTTTCCTTTATTCGCTTCTGCCCATGGTAGCCAACACCGTCGTAGGCCTTGACGGTGTGCCACGCGAAAGCCGCCAGGCTGCCCGCGGCCTTGGCATGACGCCGGCCCAGCGGCTGTGGCGTGTCGAGTTTCCGCTGGCGCTTCCCGTGATACTGACAGGAATACGTATCGTGCTTGTCCAGAACATCGGGCTGGCCACCATTGCGGCCTTGATCGGTGGCGGCGGCTTCGGCACCTTCGTATTTCAGGGCCTAGGACAGACGGCAACCGACCTTGTCCTTCTGGGCGCGCTACCGACCGTCGCTCTCGCATTCGTGTCCGCGGTCGTGCTGGATGCCTTGATCGAGCTGAACCGCGTGCCATCCACAGGGAGGGATGCCCGATGATCGAAATCGAGGGTGTGTCGAAGATCTATGACGGCAAGGCCGTGGTGGACCACGTGTCACTGACAATCGAGCCGCGCACGATCACCGTGATCGTCGGCACCTCCGGATCCGGTAAGACGACCTTGCTTCGGATGATCAATCGGCTGGTTGAAGCGGATGCCGGAACCATCCGCCTTGATGGAGAGGACAACCGCACCATCCCCGGCTACGAGCTACGACGCCGGATTGGCTATGCGATCCAGGGACACGGTCTTTTCCCGCACCAGACGGTCGTACAGAACATCGCGACGGTGCCCCGGCTGGTCGGCTGGGATCGAGAACGGATCGATGGAAAGGTGAGGGAGCTGCTTTCTCTCTTTCAGCTCGATCCAGACCAGTTCGGCCAACGCTATCCACACGAACTCTCCGGCGGCGAACAGCAGCGCGTGGGTGTCGCGCGCGCACTGGCGGCAGAACCGAACGTCCTGTTGATGGACGAACCTTTCGGTGCGCTTGATCCCATCATACGAGCGAAGGCGCAGGACGATCTTCTGGCGATACAGAAGCACTTCGGTACCACCGTCATCCTGGTCACGCACGACATGGACGAAGCCTTCCACCTGGCCGACAAGATTGCCGTCATGGATGCCGGACGGCTGCTGCAGTACGGGACAGCCGACGAACTGGTGCGCCGCCCGGCCAACAGCTTCGTGGAAAGGATGATCGGCGCGTCCGCGCGCCCGTTTCGGTTACTCTCCATGCGGCAGGTGCTGGAGGCCGCCGAACCCGGAGAAGCAGAAGGTCAGGCCATAGAGGATGGTGCGTCCCAACAGGAAGCATTGGCCGAACTGCTTTGGTCCGGTCGGCAAGCCGCGCCGGTGGTCTCGGCCAACGGCGAGGCGAGAGGGCGTGTAACGCTGGAGGCGCTCCTCACCCGAGCCAGAGGAGCCGCATGAGCCGATTTCTACCCTATATTTCCCGTGGCACGCTATTGGCGATGCTTCTGACATTCCTGCTGGCGCCTGGTTTGATGGAGCCGCTGTTGCGGCCCCTTGCCCAGCCGGATGCGCCAGTGATCTACAACCAAGGCAGCCTGCTTTGGTTGACGACACAGCATCTGGCAACAGTCTTTGCCGCAACTCTGGCTGCCACCGTGGTGGCGGTGAGCCTGGCAGTCCTTGTCAGCCGGCCAATAGGAGCAGAATTCCTGCCGCTCTCACGCAGCCTGGTGAATATCGGCCAAACCTTCCCACCCGTTGCAGTCCTCGCGCTTGCGGTACCCGTGGTCGGTTTTGGCGAGAAGCCAACCCTGATTGCGCTCTTCCTCTACGGGCTCCTGCCCATCTTCGAAAGCACGTTGACGGGGCTGACGACGCTTCCGCGAGCAGTCGTCGAAGCGTCGCGCGGGACCGGCATGACCGGCGTTCAAAGGCTGGTGCAGATCGAGCTTCCACTGGCACTGCCCGTCATCCTCTCGGGGATTCGCCTTTCGGCTGTGATCAGCCTTGCAACCGCAACGATCGGCTCCACAGTCGCCGCCCGTACTCTGGGCGAAGTCATCATCGCGGGCCTGCAGTCCAACAATCTTGCTTTTGTGGTGCAGGGGGGGCTGATCGTCGGCGCCCTTGCGGTGCTGATCTATGATGCCCTGTCGGCTCTTGAACGCAGAACGCTTTCCCGCACTTGACCTGAGAAAGCCTCGGGTGACACAGGCGCCAGCCCGAAACAATTTCGTGGTCACGCCGTTAGTGCCTCACACACCACGGAGGATACGATGTTTGGCAGATCTTTGACGACGACAGCTCTATTCTTCGGTCTTGCAGCAAGTGCACTTGCGCAGGCCTCTGGGGGAGCGGCAGTCACCGGTACATCCGAAGCATCTGGTACAGCCGGCGCCACAGGCAGTTCAACGAACCTTCCGGGCGTAACCGGTTCGACAAATTCTGGCGTCACAACGGACGCTGACGGCGGCACGACCGGAATGGGTGCGGCAATGTCGAACTGCGGTGTTGAAACCTCGATGCACGGTACCGGCACAGCGGGCAGCGCCGGCGTGGCTGACGTGGGTGTCACGGGAGCCACCGGCTCTTCGGGCACAACGGGGGCGGCTGGCACCGCAGATGCTTGCTGACGCACGGGGCGGGGCGGCAAGAGGTCGCCCGGCTCTACGCGGAACCTGAACATCTGCTCCACTGCGCCGCTCTCCGGTTGACGCTCTTCTGCTCAAGCTGTAAACGCTCGTGCCGTTGGAAGAGTGTCCGAGTGGTTTAAGGAACCGGTCTTG
>JAEWOP010000218.1 GCA_023399635.1 Pseudomonadota bacterium | reverse complement strand
TCCTTGATGTCGTCGGCGATCGTCTTCTTTTCTTCTTCCAGTCTTTCGATGCGCTCGACAAATGCGCGGAGTTGGTCGCGGGCGACGCCATGAGCATCAGACATCGAGGGTCTCCTCTGTTGCGGGTTCTGAGATTGTCGTGTCACCTGCCGCGAAGGGCGTCGCAGGTCAAGCCGAATCGACCGCGAGCTTAGTGATCAACAGGCTTGTTCCGCGCAAATGCGGCTTTTTGATCGCTGCTCGCTTCGTTCTGGTGCTGTAGCTTCCATTCCTCATAGGGCATGCCGTAGACAAGCTCGCGCGATTGCTCCTTGCTCATCTCGATGCCGGAATCGAGGGCCGCGTCACGGTACCAGTTCGACAGGCAGTTGCGGCAGAAGCCGGCGAGGTTCATGAGGTCGATGTTCTGAACATCCGTGCGTTCGCGCAGGTGCTGGAGAAGGCGTCGGAAAGCCGCGGCCTCCAGTTCGAGTTTCTGCTGATTGCTCAGTTCCGTCATGACAAGCTCCAGTTCAGCGGCCGGCATAGGGGCCGGTGCGGGATGGAAATATCTCATAGGTGTGCAGAGCCGGGTCATCGTTCAACCTCGCAAAGATCGGGGCAAGACGTTCAGCCCACTCTTCTATGCCGGCGTCGTCTCCGATCAGGTCCTGGCGCACCTCCAGGAGTGCGTGTGGCGTTCCCGATGTCATGCAGTGACGGTACATGGTGTCGCCACGCAGCGCGCCGTCATAGGGCTCGTTGTCG
Organism: Pseudomonadota bacterium; assembly: GCA_023399635.1. Lineage (GTDB taxonomy): Bacteria > Pseudomonadota > Alphaproteobacteria > Rhizobiales > Rhizobiaceae > Neorhizobium. Next base: position 4,520 of record JAEWOP010000218.1, on the reverse strand, counting down.
CCGATCAACAGGGAGCCGTCCTCACGAAGCATCTGGATGAGAGGGAGAACTGCTCTGTCATCTGTGTCCCAAAGAACAGCTGCATGCCATGGACGGGGCACACCCTTCCAAGTGGGAGTGAAGGAATGCAGCGACAGGATGAGCGGTGCCTTGCCCGAAGCGCCGGCCTTGGCGATCGTTCTTTCCACCGCGCGATGGTAGGGGCGGTGGTAGGTGTCGAGCCGTCGGTTCCACTCTTCCTGGCTGATCGGATAGTTGCCGGGAATGATCGCGCCGTCCGAGATCTTCATGATCAAGGTCGGATCATCTTCGCCGCGGTTCGGGTCGATCAGGAGTCTTGAAAAGCAGCCGAGGACGGCGGGTATGCCCAATCGTGCAGCGAGTTTGCGGGTCAGCCCCTCGATGCCAATGTCATAGGCGATGTGTCGGCTGAAGGCACCATCAGACAGGCCGAGGCTGCCGTATTCTGGTGGTAGGCGGTTCATGGCGTGATCGGCGAGCAAAACCATCGCCCTGTCATAATCGCCTTCTATGATCTCGAATGGGACGAAGTCTTGCATGCTCAATGCGCTGGTCCTGAGGTGGCATGTGCGAGCTTTGGTTGATTGCATGCTGCGTCGGGAGGTGCAAGCTTGGTCCCGTTCATGCCGGTTCTGCGCCGCTATAATCGATTATAGTCGCGTTGACTTTCGACCCCTGCCGGGCGAGAACGTGCTTCGCGAATAACCATGGGGTTCCATTGGAAGCCGTGTCGAAATCATCCCGTTTTTCTCTCATCCGCTCGTTCAGCTTCGTGCCGGCTATGGCCGTTGCCGCTTCGCTGGCCGTGCCACTCCTTGCCGCGGACGCTGCACGTGCCGACTTCCGCGTCTGCAATGGCACGCAAAACCTTGTCGGGGTGGCGATCGGCTACCGCGCCCAGGAAGGGTGGACCACAGAAGGCTGGTGGCAGGTGCCAGCCTCGACTTGCGCAACCCTGATCGAGGGTGAGCTCCAATCCCGCTACTATTATCTCTATGCGGAAGACGCTGCACGGGGTGGTCGCTGGACCGGCGATATCAACATGTGCACCGCTGAAAACGAGTTCAAGATCGTGGGAGTCGAGGACTGCTTTGCGCGCGGCCACCAGCGCATGGGCTTCAAGGAATACGATACCGGGCGCCAGGGCAGCTGGATGGTGCAGCTCTCGGACGCACCAAGCACGCAGGAAGGCCAGAATTGATGAAGCGCAACCGCAAAGTGAAGATCCTCGCTACGCTGGGTCCGACTTCCTCCGAAGAGGAGATGATCCAGAAGCTGCACGAGGCGGGCGCAGACCTCTTCCGCATCAACATGAGCCATTCCAGCCATGACATGATGCGCACGCTGATCCAACGCATACGCTCGGTGGAAAGCCGTTGCGGTCGCCCGATCGGGATCCTCGCAGACCTGCAGGGGCCGAAGCTTCGCGTCGGCAAGTTTGCAGAAACAAAGGTAGCGCTTGAGCCGGGCCAGACCTTCACCCTCGACAACCGCGATGAGCCCGGCGATGCCACGCGGGTTTTCCTGCCGCATCCGGAAATCCTGGAAGCGGTGAAGCCGGGTCACCGGCTGCTGATCGATGACGGAAAGCTCCTGCTGCGCGCCGAGAAGGCCGATGGAAACAGCATCGTCTGCACAGTCATCTCGGGCAACCGGATCTCGGACCGCAAAGGGATCAGCCTGCCGGACACGCTTCTGCCCGTTGGAGTGCTGACAGAGAAGGATCGCGTGGATCTCGACGCGGTGCTTGCCACCAACGAAGTAGACTGGGTTGCGCTCTCCTTCGTGCAGCGCCCGGAGGATCTGGCCGAAGTTCGCAAGATCGCGCGGGGCCGCGTCGGGCTTATGTCGAAGATCGAAAAGCCGCAGGCCATCGAACGCATCGAGGAAATCATCGAGCTGTCGGATGCACTGATGGTGGCTCGTGGTGATCTGGGCGTTGAGATGCCCTTGGAGGCGGTTCCGGGGCTGCAGAAGCAGCTTACCCGCGCTTGCCGACGTGCCGGCAAGCCGGTGGTGGTCGCGACGCAGATGCTGGAATCCATGATCACTTCGCCCGTGCCAACGCGCGCGGAAGTTTCCGACGTGGCGACCGCCGTCTTCGAAGGTGCCGATGCGGTGATGCTATCGGCGGAATCGGCGTCCGGTGACTATCCGGTGGAAGCAGTCAGCACGATGGCCTCCGTCGCCAGCACCGTGGAGCGCGATCCCTACTATTCGAACATCATCTATGCGCAGCGTCCGACGCCGGAAGCAACGGGCGCCGACGCCATCTCGCTTGCAGCCCGGCAGATTGCGGAAACGCTGCGGCTGTCAGCAATTGTTACTTACACATCGTCAGGCACCACGGGCCTGCGGGCCGCCCGTGAGCGGCCACAGGTGCCGATCATCGCACTCTCGCCGATCGTCCAGACGGCGCGGCGGCTTTCAGTGGTCTGGGGTCTGCACTGCGTGGTGGCGCAGGATGCCGAGGATCTCGACGATATGGTCAATCGCGCCTGCCGGATCGTTGTGTCGGAAGGCTTCGGCAAGGCAGGCGACCGGATCATCATCTCGGCAGGTGTCCCACTCGGGACACCGGGCGCCACGAACATGCTGCGCATCGCCTATATCGGCGCAGATGGTCAAAGCGGCATCTGAACAAGGCATTCATGTACAGATCAGAACGGCCGGAGAGATCCGGCCGTTTTTCGTTGATCCTGGCGCCAAAGCGCGCGGCCGATGGACATGTTGAAGGATGTTGGGTAGGTGGCCGGCTATTGAGCCGCCTGTTCCGATAGCCGCAAGCGCGCTTCGGCGGCCTCGGCTACAGCTCTTAGATCGCGGTCGAAGCCGGCAACCTTCTCGATTGCAGCAACGGCAAGTTCGGGCACGATGTAGTCCGGCTTGTGCCCCAGCCCATGCACCCAGACGAGTTCCGCTCCCGCGATATCGCGGGCAAGGCCCTGGGAATGAATCTCCTCCGCGACGATGTCGTCGCTGTCGCCGGTGACGATCACGGTCGGTGTCTTAATGTTCCGGTAGAGTGGCGCCACCCTGCGGGCGTAATCGTTCAGGTTGGCCACATCCTTCGCATTGTTTCGGAAGTTGGAGGGCCTGAGCACAAGAGCTGGCGCTCCATCGGTCACGTACTTTTCAGGTCGTGCGTTGGGCTTGAATACAGACCGTGTCGCCTCGTCCAAGAGAAACAAGCCTGCAGGCAACGACACCAGCCTTGTGAACAGCCAGCCGATCAATGGGCTGCTCGCAAGGTTGTAGTGCCAGTCGACCCCACCCGGCCAGGGATGTGTGGCGGGCGAGAGGAACACCAGGCCAGCCGTCTTCTCCGGATGATAGAGGGCGAAACTGGCTGCGATCGCTCCACCGAAGGAATGGCCGACAAAGATGGCGCGCTCGATGCCTCTCACCTCCATCAACCGCGCGATAGAGGCAGCCTGACCGTCAGGATAGTCATTCCGGGATTCCCCGCGTTCCGAATAGCCATGTCCGGGCCGGTCGACGAAGAGGAGGTCCGCCCGCCCTTGCAGGCGATCGCGAAAAGCCGTTTCCTGATCTCTCAGATTGCCGCTGGCGCCGTGAATGAAGAGGATTGGAGGAAGATCGGCTGGTCCACCGGCCGGCACATATAGCGAATTCATCCTGAAGCCGCCGACATCGAGGAGTTCACCGTGGTTGGGAAACTCCGATTCGATGGCGCGAGCCTTCCATGCCGTGAAGCCGAGGCCTGCTGCCACGATTCCCGCAAGGAGGCAAAACGCTGCCATTACAATGTGGAACATGGTCAGGTGCGGCTGCCTGCAAGTTTTTCCGAGAGCTTGATCGTGGCACCTTGGGCCTCTCGATCCGCGGGATAGATCTCGAGGTAGCGCTGCCATGCCTTCAGCGCCAACTCGTCCTGGCCACTGTCGGCCAGTATGGCTGCCATGCCCGCGATGGCGCCGAAGTGGCGTGGCTCGCGCTGCAGGACCTGATGAATGTCGGCCATGGATTTGCGTTTGTCGCCCATCGCGTAATGCAGTGCGGCGCGACGGTTCCAGGCTTCGGCAAACTCGGGCTGCAGCAGTGTTGCCTGATCAAGGAAATCCAGTGCTGCGGCGTTGCGCTTCTCTCCGATGGCAGTGGTTGCCCACTGCATCAGGAGGTCGATTGTCGCGCTGCCGGATTTACCCAGCTCCGCCATGACTTCCTGCGAAATACCCCGCGCTTTGGTAGGATTGCGTTCGCGCCGAAGGGCTTCAAACAGAGATGACAGCTTGTCGTCTTGTACGGCCGCAGAAGCTGCAGGTGTTTCCGCCACGGCGGGCATGGCCTGCGTGAAAGCGGGATTTGCAGAAAGGGAAGCCGCAAGAACGGCAAGGATCAGACGAGTTCGGCGCATGCAGATATAGGTAATCTACATGCGCCGAAGGTCAAACCGTAATACCGCGGATTTCGACAAAGTGAACGACGACAGGCGTCGTTCCCGCCGATCAGCCCTGGCGGGCCTTGAAGCGCGGGTT
>JAEWOP010000216.1 GCA_023399635.1 Pseudomonadota bacterium | reverse complement strand
CTCAAGCCCGGCGAACCGGGCTTGAGACGTTTTCTGGCTGGTTTACTCGGCCGTCGCCTGAATATCGACCTTGTCGAGAAGACCCATCGGATTGTCGGAAGCCGCAACCAGGTCGAAGACCCCGAGGCCATTGACGCCCGTGGATTTGACTGTGACAGTCAGGGTTCCAGGCGTGCTGATGAAGCGCACCAGCGCCTCCACCGCGCCTTGCAGCTTCGGCTGCTCCGCCGCCACCTGCTGCAGCATCACACTCGCCACCAGCGTCAGCGTGCCGCGCACCTGATCCTCGGTCATGTCGTTCTGCAGGGCATAGAGTTTGATCGCCTTGGCCATCAAGCCTTCGTCCTTGACGGTGAGCTTCACCTCACGGCCGGCAAGCCCGAAAAGCGCCGCCTGCGCGCGATTGACGTCGAAGGAGAAGAACTCCTCCGTAAAGCCGCTGACCAGCCCGGCAAGATTGACGCTGCCGAAATCCCTGCTGCTGAGCGAGATGTCGCGGATCACCAGATTGCTGTTCGGCTCGTCCCAGCCTGCCGAAAGCCCATAGGAGAAAGCCAGCGTCTCGAGACCCAGCTTGCGGGCCTCCACGAAAACGTCCTCCGTCGCGTCTGCCGGGATCGGAAGTGTGAGGTCATCCTGCCTGATCTCTATATCGGTCGGAATGCCGTTGAAGGGCTTGGTCAGCCCCATCTCGAAATTCTTGAGCGTGAACCTGATGCGTTCCGGCGTGCCGGCGGGTTCTTCCTCCGGCTCTTTCGGCGCGGCAATATCGACGTTGATGCCGCCGACGCGCACCCGGCCAAGTTCCGGTATCAGGCGATTGAACTGAAAGGTCTCGATCTCGGTTTCATCGAGCGCGATGATCTGGGAGATACCCTCGATCGTCGAACTCCAGTCGAAACCCTTGAGGCTTGCTTCCGCCACTTCGATCTTGCCGTCGCCGTCACCGATCGACAGACCGTTCAGGCCGAAGTCGAGCTTGCGGCTGTCCATCTGCATGTCGATGCGGTCGATGGCGGCCTTGACCCTTTTGCCGTCCGCTCCCTCTTTTTCATCCGGTGCGTCGGCCTTGAAGCCGATGAGCTGCATGTTGCTCCTGCCGATCATGTCGAGGATGGACACGACCTTGGCAAAAAGCGCCTGGCGTTCCTCCGGCGGAAGCTGGTCGGGATCCTTGGTGACCGTCAGTGCCTTCAGTGTGTCCAGCAGCGGTTCGGATGGCATGCGGGCGGTAAAGCCATCGCTGCGGATCTCGTCATAGCTGAAACGGCCGTCGCCATCGAAAAATGAAACCGTCTTAATGGAAAGCGGCCCATAGAGAGGTTTTGCCTCCTTGTCGTCAGGGCCGGCCTTTTCCGTATAGAGCCGGGCGAGATAAGCGACGTCGATGTCCTGACCGGCGATCACGCCGGTCGACACCGCCACATGCTTGTCCTCAATCGCGCCGTCGCCGTCGGGAAGCTGCATCTTGATGTCGTAGCTGCCCTTGTCGATCGAATACCGGGCGATACGGCCACCGGCGATCTCGGAGAGGACCAGGTTGCTGTAAACCGTCTTCTGCTCGGTGGTCGCGACCGACTGGCTCAACGTCAGCTCGGGCGTGGAGATGCGCGTCGCTGCGAAGCGCTCGATGCGGCGGGGCAGGGAGCCGCCGTTTCCTTCCGCCGGTGCGGACTTCTCGAACGCCGCATTCTCGATGCGGGCATGCGCCATGGAAAGCTTGCCGGTGGGCACATCCACGTCGATGTTGCTCATGTCCAGCGCGCCGTCCAGAAAGGGCAGCTTCGGACGACCGTCAATGGCGGCAATGCGAAGGTTCCTGCCATCTTCGAGAGGCAGCGTCAGATCGCGAACATGAATTTTCCCGAGGAAATCGACTTCCACGGAACCGGCAGTAGCGCCGGTGTGCGCAACCAGTTCCTTCACCTTCGCCTCGTAGAAGGTCTTGCCGCCGATGACACCTGCGGCCGCAACGGCGACAATTGCCACCGCCGCCCATAGCGCCCTGCGCCGACCCTTGCCGGTATGGCTGTTTTCCTGTTCCACGACGTTGGTCCTCTCTCACAAACTGATCATATTGCGCGCTTTTTAAGCACGCAAAAGTTGCTTAGCAAGAGGTGATCGACGCCTGTGAAGGCCGCGCTACATCCAGACCGTCAACGCCATGCCGGCCACCACAGGTGCGGCGCCAGCGCAAGCGTCGGGTGAAGGCGCAGACGCGACCCGACCGGCAATCAGCGTTTAGGTGGGCAGGGCCTGGAATCCGCCGCGTCACGCGCCATTGATGATATTGCAGATACCCTCGCGGATCACGTTCTTGTCCGCGATCTGTCCTGCCTGAATATTGAAGACGGCGTCGATCCGCACAGCCGCACCCATTTGCCGGGCCACCACCCGCAGCGTCTGAATTCTGCCGCTGCCGCTGGTCTCCTGGTGCGCATCGATGGACGACAGCGACTTGTTGATCTGGATGCCCGAAAAACCTTCCGCCGCCACGGCCTGGGCGAGCTTCTGAAGCACGGCCGGCGCCTTTGCCTTCGGCAGCTCCTGCCAGGACTTGTAGGAAACAGCCGTCACCATCGGCACACCGGAGACGGTGAAGTTCTTCTCGCAGGAGGCCGCGAAAACAGGGCTCGAGAAGGTGATCAGGCCAAGAGCCGCTATGAGGTATTTCATTTCGAACAATCCAATCGTTGGTGAAGGCTGACGACAATCGACCGCGTCAGAAGGTTGACCGTTTGCCTCTGTAGGTGGAAGGCGGCGGCAGAGCCTCATGGGCCTGCGCAAGCGTTTCGAGCCATGTTGCCAGCCCTTCGGGAACCTCCTCATTGCCCGCCTCAAGCGCCTCGATCCAGGAGAGTTCGCATTGCAGCGCGGAGGCGATATTGATCGGCGTCCAGCGAATGACCCGCAGGCATTGGTTAAAGCGTTCTGGCGACATGATGATTTGATTTTTCCCCGTCTTTTTTCCCGCCGAAGCTCACCCACCGGGCGGCGGGAGTCAATTGCTTTTTTGCAACTCTCGATGGCTTGTTTCACTTCCCGATCCGGATTTGCCGGATGATAAACTTAGCTGATCGACTAAGTTTTTGCTTGTACCGCGATGATGGAACATGATAGTTAGCGATATGGCTAAGCATCATCCAGAGCTTTCACTCATCTTTCAGGCCCTTGCCGATCCCACACGGCGGGCAATTCTCGCTCGCCTCGGCAGCGGGCCGGCGCAGGTTACCGCATTGTCCGCTCCCACGGGTCTGCGCTTGCCCACGGTCATGCGCCACCTCGCCGTGCTTGAGGAGGCGGGGCTCATCGCCACATCCAAGGATGGGCGCGTGCGCACCTGCGCAATAGTACCTGAAGCGCTGGAGCCGGTGAGAACTTGGCTCGATGAGCAACGGGCCATGTGGGAGAGCCGGCTTGACCGGCTGGAGGCATTTGCAGTTCACGCCATGAAGGAGGAGGAACAATGACAACGAAACCCGGTCAACAAAGCGCACACGCTGAACCGCCACATGACCGTTTTGCAACGCTCAGTTTCGAACGGGAAATTGCCGTTCCGCTTTCGGCTCTCTGGCAGGTCTGGCTGTCACCCGCCGCCCGGGCGGTGTGGGCCTCTCCCTCACCCTCGGTGACAGTGGAATTCCTGGAGGCGGACAGCAGGCTGGGCGGTCGCGAAGTGTCGCTCTGCAAGGTCTCCGGCCAACCGGATATTCGCTGTGAATGCGGCTGGCTGGAGCTTCAGCCAAGCCGCCGCAGCGTGAATTACGAGGTGGTCTCATCCAGCGGCATAACCCAGTCGGCAGCGCTGGTGACTGCCGATTTTCAGGCGGCGGACGAGCATAGCCGCTTGACCGTAACGGTTCAGCTTTCCTCCTTGGCCGAGGATATGCGCGATGGCTATCAACAAGGTTTCAGCGCCGGTCTCAACAATCTGGCCAGTGTGGCCGGGCGAACCATGGTGCTGGAGCGAGTGATAAAGGTGCCGCGAAACATTGTCTGGAAAACCTGGATGAACGAAAAGACTCTGCCGCAATGGTGGGGCCCTGAAGGCTTTTCCTGCCGCACGAAGAGGATTGACCTGCGGACCGGCGGTGAATGGGTCTTTGACATGATCGGCCCAGACGGCACAGTCTTCCCGAACCATCATCGTTATGTCGAGGTCCGGCCCGAAGAGAGGATCGCCTATACGCTGCTATGGGGCGAAAACGGGCCGAAACATGCCGACGCCTGGGCCTCCTTCGAAGACCAGGATGGCGCGACGAAAGTTGTGCTGGGTATGGTGTTCAGCACGGAAGCCGAGTTCCAGCAAGCCAAGGGTTTCGGCGCCGTGGAGCTGGGTCAGCAAACGCTGGGCAAACTGGAACGCTTCGCCAAGGCGCTATAGATGCGCCGTGCGGTCAGCTTCATGTGTAGAGGTCTCGATACTGGCTCCTTTCCAGACCGGCATTAATCGTCAAAGCGCGCTCTGCGCGTGCGTGATCGTCTTGCAGGTCCCGCCTAATCTGTGATTTCGGCTCAGCCTACGGAAGCGTAATGGTAGAGCGGGCTTCTGCGGGCAACCTGAAGGCCACTTGGGTCAATAATGGGCGTCAGCCGAATTGGCTTGACCGTACACAAGGGCAGGGCCGTGACTATTTGCGCAGGGCGATTCAGGTGAAGAACATCTGGGTGCCATATGGAGCCTGACCCGGATTATGCGCGGCCTGCGACTAACAAGATTGCTGACTGGGACCGGTGGCCCCGGTTAGGTTTTCCGTAGAAAACAACCCTGCAACCGCGCCTACCCGCTGTTGCCGTCACTTGTTGTGCTGGCAGGATGATCAAGACGGCAACAGAGGCCGGCCACAGAGACCTGAAAAGCGCTGTGCTTTTCGAAGAAACATTTGCCTGCTTGTTTGACCAAACGAGCGGAGGCGAAGCGTTATCTCTCAAGGACTATCTCTCGCGTCCGCATGTGCGAGTAAGTGTTGCGCTGCAGGACAACAGCGAGGTTGACGATGCGCTCGCTCGTCTTGGCCACAAACGCCGCATTGCAATCCAGATTCCGCACTGGTCTGTTGCGCCCGACTTCGTCAGGGGAAGCGATCTCATCCTGACGGCAGCAAGACGCAGCATCGAGCTTTTGGGCCAGGGAAGTCTACAATGCGGCGAACTGCCGTTCCAGCTCAACAGCTTTCCATTCGTCCAGGCGTGGCACAGGCGTTGCGAAAAGGATGCGGCGCATCGATGGCTTCGGGAGGCAATCGCTGCCATGGCGTCTAAGGAACCGACGTAGATACTCGGGACAACAGTTGGACGTCTGCTACGACATCCATGCTGAGGCCGAAGCTTTGGGCTTGGCGACGACGATATGATCGGCGTGGTTGGAGTGATCGAACAGCGAACCGTCGCACTTTCACCAGAGATCATCGCATATGGATTTTGCCCCGAGTCTGCATTGGCTGCTTTCGGAGGCACTTGGACAGCACCGCCTAAGCTCATCGAGTTGATCGTTGCTTCGAACATTTGCGAGGCCGCGCCGGTGGCAACCTTCCGCTCCCAAGTCACAGGACATTAAGTGTTTCAGCGTACCCAAAGCGCGAGTCGCTAGTTTGATTGCCATCAAGGGCGCCTGAACTATCCACAGTCGAGGTTATTCATCGGCGCGCTGCGCGAACTAACGG
>JAEWOP010000128.1 GCA_023399635.1 Pseudomonadota bacterium | reverse complement strand
TCCGTGGTAATGGGGCAGTTCACCTTCCGCTACGGCCTACCTCCAACCGTTTCGATCTTTTGCGGCTTCTTGGTTGGCGCCTTCTGCGGCTGGATAAACGGCATGCTTGTCGCTCGAATGAAGTTGCCGCCGTTCATCGTAACGCTCGGCATGTGGCAGATCGTGCTGGCTTCCAACTTCCTGTACTCCGCAAACGAGACGATAAGATCTCAGGACATCGCGCAGACTGCGCCGATCCTGCAGTTCTTCGGGCAGAACATCCGCCTTGGTGGTGCCGTGCTCACCTATGGCGTTATCGCTATGGTGCTGCTCGTCGCGCTGCTCTGGTACGTGCTCAACAATACCGCCTGGGGACGCCATGTGTATGCCGTGGGAGACGATCCCGACGCAGCAGAACTCGCAGGCGTCAACGTCAAGCGAATGCTCATTGGAGTTTACACGCTGTCGGGTCTTATCTGCGCCTTCGCAGGCTGGGCACTGATTGGGCGCATCGGTTCTGTATCGCCCACTGCCGGTCAGTTCACCAACATCGAATCCATCACCGCCGTCGTGATCGGTGGCCTTTCGCTCTTTGGTGGTCGGGGGTCTATTTTCGGAATGCTGTTCGGCGCGTTGATCGTCGGCGTCTTCTCGCTGGGACTTCGCCTGATCGGCACGGACCCCCAATGGACCTACCTGCTCATCGGCGTTCTTATCATTGCAGCGGTCGCTATTGATCAATGGATCAGGAAGGTAGCAAGTTGATGACGAGAGAACCCATCCTGAGCGCCCGGGGCCTGGTCAAACGCTATGGCCGTGTGACCGCATTGGACAACGCAGATTTTGACCTCTACCCCGGCGAGATCCTGGCCGTGATCGGTGACAACGGCGCCGGCAAATCATCCATGATCAAGGCGATCTCCGGAGCGATAACGCCAGACGAGGGAGAGATCCGGCTGGAAGGTCAGGTTGTCCAATTCCGCTCCCCGATTGAAGCCCGCAGGGCCGGTATCGAAACCGTCTACCAGAACCTGGCGCTCTCGCCAGCCCTCTCCATCGCGGACAACATGTTCCTCGGACGCGAACTGCGTAAGCCCGGCTTCACTGGCAAATGGTTACGCAAACTGGACCGCGGCGCGATGGAGAGCTTTGCACGTGAGAAGCTGAGCGAACTCGGGCTCATGACGATCCAGAACATCAACCAGGCGGTCGAGACCTTGTCTGGGGGCCAACGTCAGGGAGTGGCCGTGGCGCGCGCGGCGGCGTTTGGTTCCAAGGTCATCATTCTTGATGAACCGACCGCGGCACTTGGTGTCAAAGAAAGTCGCAAGGTGCTCGAACTCATTCTTGACGTCCGTCGCCGCGGCATTCCGATTGTGCTGATTTCGCACAACATGCCGCACGTCTTCGAGGTTGCCGACCGGATTCACATTCACCGCCTGGGCCGACGCCTGACCGTCATCAACCCAAAGGACTACAGCATGTCTGATGCGGTTGCCCTGATGACGGGAGCAAAGACACCTGATCAACCCGTCGCAGCATGACCCAGAGGACAGGGGAACTCGCCGAGCATATCATCACTCGCGCCGGCGCCGCCAAGCGCTTCCTCGTGGCTATAGCCGGCCCACCAGGATCTGGTAAGTCGACTTTGGCCGAAGAGATCGCGGGTGAACTCGCGGCGCGAGGAGAAAGCGCCGCGGTTGTGCCCATGGACGGATTCCATATGGACAACGCGATCCTGGAGGAGAAGAGGCTTCTCGAGAGAAAGGGCGCACCGCAGACATTCGACATCCGGGGGCTGCTGGACGTCCTCAAGGCACTACATCAGGGGGACGAGGAAGTTCTGGTCCCTTTGTTCGACAGAGCCCGCGAGCTTTCGATCGCTGCTGCCCGAGCAGTTCCTGTGCAAACGCGCTTCATCCTGATTGAAGGCAACTATCTCCTGCTGGATGAAGCGGGGTGGATGGATCTCGCAGAGGCCATCGACCTCTCCGTCATGTTGGCCCCGCCGGAGAACGTATTGGAGGAGCGACTGCTCCGAAGATGGCTCGATCTCGGCTTGGCTCCAGAAACGGCTCGGGAAAAGGTGGTGGAGAACGACCTTCCGAATGGTCGGCTGGTTCGATCGAGATGCCGCTAGGCGGACGTGACGTTGTGCTGATGCCTGCCCTGAGGCCCTGATCACCAGAGCGCAACGTGGCGGTTGACGTCGTTGTAGAGCAGGTAGCGAAAACGACCGGGCCCGCCGGCATAGCAGGCTTGCGGGCAGAAGGCCCGCAGCCACATGAAGTCCCCCGCCTCCACTTCCACCCAATCCTTGTTGAGGCGATAGACAGCTTTGCCTTCGAGCACGTAAAGCCCGTGCTCCATCACATGGGTTTCCATGAAAGGAATTGTGCCGCCGGGCTCAAAGGTGACGATGTTGACGTGCATGTCGTAACGAACATCGGCCGGATCGATGAAGCGCGTGGTCGCCCATTTGCCTTCTGTATCAGGCATGGAGACCATCTCGATATCACTCTCGTGAGTGAAGATTGCCGGTGGCGGTTCGAGCCCCTCAACCGCCTGAAAGGCTTTTCGGATCCAATGAAAACGGACGGAGCTTGAGCTGTTGTTGTGCAAGCTCCACGCCGTCCCGGCGGGGAGATAGGCGAAGGATCCTGTTCGCAAGTTGTGGCCACTGCCCTCCAGTTCCACGGTCATCTCACCCTCCGTCACGAACAGCGCAGCCTGTGCGCGTCGATCCGGCTCGGGCAGACGGCTTCCACCACCGGCCTCCACCTCCATCACGTATTGTGCAAATGTTTCCGAAAAGCCGGTCAGCGGTCGTGCAATGATCCAGGCGCGTGCCTTCTCCCAATGCGGCAATACACTGGTCACGATGTCCGTCATGACTGTGCGCGGGATGACAGCATAGGCGGTGGTGAAAACAGACTTGCTTGATAGTAGCTCGGTTTGCGCCGGCAGTCCGCCGAGCCGAGAGAAATAGGGAGTATCAGTCATCGTGATGCGTTATCCATCGCGGCAGCGTAGCAGCAGCAGAGGTAGCCGCGGCTCTGCCTTTACATGGTTCTAGGTCGCCGAGAGCTCTATCGCAACGATATTTGAAGACGGATCACGCCGTCGCCAGAACCTTGTCGCGTTCCGCAAGGTAGGCCAGCGTAGCTTGTGCCGGCATGGGGCGTCCAAAGATGTAGCCCTGGCCGATGTCGCAGCCTTGTGCGAGGAAGTAGGCGACCTGCTGGTGATCCTCCAGCCCTTCCACCGTTGTCTTGGCATTCAGATTGCGGCTCAAGCCCAGCATCGCCTGGATGATTTTCGCCTGCCGGTCATCGCTGCCGCACTTGCCGACAAAGCTCTTGTCGATCTTGATCTTGTCGAACCTGAAGCGAGCGAGTTGCGAGAGGCTGGAATAGCCGGTTCCAAAGTCATCCAAGGCGACCTGGATGCCCGCATCGTGGAGCTCCTCCATGATCGTCGCAGCCAGATCCGGATCTTCCACGAGAGCATTTTCCGTGATTTCGATCTCCAGTCGCTCCGGCGGCAAACCCGTTTTGGCGAGGATGTCGAAGATGCGAGCAGACAGTAGCCGATCCTCCATCTGCACCGCTGAAACGTTGAAAGAGAGAACCACATCGTCGCGCCAGTGTCTGGCATCCTGGCAGGCTTGGTGCAGGACGCGCTGGAAGAGCAGCGTGATCAACCCTGTTTCTTCTGCGACCGGGATGAAAACGCTTGGAGGCACATCAGTACCGTCCGCCTGCCTCCACCGCGCCAGGGCCTCGAAGCCGCAAACATCGCCGGTTCGCAGATTGATAAGCGGCTGATAAAACGGCTTGATCAGATCCGTCTCGATCGCCTCCCGCAGTTCGCGTTCCAGCTTGGCTCGTGCGTTGACCTTCTGCTGCATGTCACGGTGGAACAGGACATGGTTGTTCGGCCCGGAAGCTTTCGCTTCGTAAAGGGCGATGTCCGAGAGATGAGAGACTTCCTCCAGATCTGCCCCGTGCTCCGGAAAGCGGGCATAGCCAACACTGGCTCCAACGCCGGCAGTCATGTCTCCCAGATGAACAGGGCGGGTCACGGATTGCACGAGCAACTGAGCGAAGCGCTCTTCTTTTTCGGGCGTCATGTTGCGCATGACCGCAATGAATTCATCTCCACCGAACCGGAACACGCTACCCATTTCGGCAAGGGCACAGATCCGCCGGGCGACTTCCTTCAGCAGAGCGTCCCCACCCTGGTGGCCCAGCAGATCATTCACCTTCTTGAACCCGTCGAGATCGATGGAATAAACGGTAGCTGACAAGGGCGGCGCCTCATGAGCGTCGGCGTCCAGCAGGGGCTGCAAGCGAAAACGATCGAAAGCGTATCGGTTCGGTAACTTTGTCAGATGATCATGGGTGGCGATGTAGTCGGCGCGTTTCTCCGCCTCCACCCGCCTGACCATCTCGTAGCGCAGGTCCGCGATCCGCAGAACGGAATAGACAAAGCTGACGAGGCCGGCGACCGCAGCCGTGATGATGACGAGATCCTGACGGCTACCGCTGATGGCGCCGAACACGTAAAAGATCTGCTCCCTGAGGTTGACGGCCGCGGTCCATAGAACAACGGCAATGGCGCCCGACAGAAGAAACTGTTTGCCGGCCCGGCTCTTGAGAAACTCGTCCATACTCCACTCTCCTGCCTCCATCTCTATCAGGAATTGCTGAACGATAGGTTCATACTGCGCCTCCGCGAACGAACGGAACCGACAGCCCGCGCAGGGGTTTTTCTGATCTCAACAAAGGAGATCAAAATGTCCAACCACGATGATGCTGCGAAGGTCTGGGAATTGATTGAACGAATTGGTTTCTGCATGCTGGCCACGCAGGACGGTCGTGACATCCGCTCGCGTCCGATGTCCGCTTACACAAAGAAGGACGAGAACGCCGTCTTCTTTCTCACAGATGTCGCAAGCCACAAGGACGAAGAGATTGCACGTTGGCCCAGCGTCTGCCTCGCATTCGCAGACACCAAGGGACAGAAGTACGTTTCTGTTTCTGGAACCGCGCAGGTCCTCAACGATCGCGACCTGATCCGAGAAATCTGGTCGGTTCCAGCAAAGGCCTGGTGGGACAGCCCGGAGGACCCATCCATTCGCGTGCTCAAGGTTGAACCGGCGTCCGCGGAATACTGGGATAGCCCCGGTACCGTGGTCAGCTACATCAAGATGGCAGCGGCAGCCATTTCCAGCTCGAAGCCTGACATGGGCGAGAACGAGAAAGTAAACCTATAGTGCAACTGGGTGACGCCAGCGGAAGGTGAGCGCCGGCGTCACCCACGAAAAAATTGCGTCCCGCACGCAACTTCCGAGGCGATCGTCCGGTCAAGCTGCCCAAGTGCAGGGTACAGTAATGAACATGATGATCCGAACCAGCGACATCCGCTGGAACTCTCCCGTCCGCGTCAAGATCGGCTATGGCTTCCCGGAAACCATCCGAGGGCCAAAGGAGGCTCTGGACTACCTCCAGTTCCGCTGGCCAGCAGTGGATGGTCCGCACTACCGTCTGGCCAAGACGCTCTGCTCAGATGTCCTGAAGCAAAGCGCATCCGCTGAAGTGGCGCGTGCAGCTTTCATTGAAGCCTGCCTGGAAGCCAGAATGCTGGACGGCGTCGCCGCCGCCTAGATCCCGTTGACAGCAAGATAAACCGAATACAGGCTCTTCGTCGCCGTGATGAAGAGACGGTTGCGGCGGCTACCGCCGAAGGCGACATTGGCGACAGTTTGCGGGACCTTGATCTTCCCAAGCAAGGTGCCCTCGGGCGAGAAGCAGTGAACACCGTCACCCGCACTTGTCCAGACATTGCCGGTAATGTCCACGCGGAAGCCATCCGGAAGGCCGTTGTCGATCTCGCAGAACACGCGGTGGCCTATAACGCGCCCATCTTGGGAAACGTCGAACACACGTATATGCCTTGGCGCCTTGGGGTCGTGACTTGAGGCTGCATCCGCGACGTAAAGCAGGCTTTCGTCTGGTGAGAAGGCCAAACCGTTGGGCTGCCCGAAATCGGTGATGACCGCCTCCAGTACGCCCGTGTGGGGATCGAGCCGATAGACGTTGTGGGTCGCCTGCTCGGGCTCGGCCCTGAATCCCTCATAATCCGACAGGATGCCGTAGGTGGGATCGGTGAACCAGATGCTTCCGTCTGAGCGCACCACCACGTCATTGGGAGAATTGAGCCGCTTGCCCTGATAGCTGTCTGCCAGGACAGTTGACGTGCCATCCAGTTCCGTCCGTACCACGCGTCGGCCACCATGCTCACAGGATATCAGCCGCCCTTGGCGATCGCGGGTATTACCGTTGGTGAAATTGGAGGGCGAACGGAACACTGACACGCCGCCGCCTTCCACCCAGCGCAACATTCGCTGGTTTGGAATATCGCTGAAGATCAGGCATTGGGTGTCGGCGAACCAGACCGGCCCTTCCGCCCAACGGCAGTCCGAATATAGTTCCTCAAGTCCCGCGCTCGCTACGATCAGGTGACGGAAGCGCTCGTCATGGATTTCGTAGATCGATGAGGACTGCGACATGTCGGATGCCTTGCGTGAGGAAGAATGGAAATGAGCCTCGTCTGTCATCGCGGCGCCTTTCTTCCGCTGGCGGCAAGGATGACGGCGATGATGATGAGGCCGGTCAGGATGAGCCGAACGCCCGCGCCAAACCCGTAGGTGTTGAGCATCGAGACGACGAGGAACATGAAGAGAGAGGCACCCCAGATACCAGGAACATTGGAGTTGCCGCCCGCGACGGCAGTGCCGCCGATCACCACCACGGCAATCGACATCAGGAGATATTCGGCGCCCATGTTGAGCGCCGCGCCGCCGGAAAAGCTCGCCAGGAAATAGCCGGCGACCGCGGCAAGCACAGAGCAAAGCACGTATGTGATGAAACGCGTACCGTCCACGGGTATCCCAGCCATCCGAGCCGCAAAGCTGCTCTGCCCGATGGCCGAGATCCAGCGGCCGTAGATTGACTTCTCCAGCAGCACCCAGGCGAGCAAGGAAAGGATCAATGCCACAAGCGCGACATTCGGAATTCCAAGCGTGTAGGATGTGGAAAAGCTGGCGAGCGCCTCCGGCGGCCTGATGCGCAGGCCCCTATTCGTCCATATCGCAACGGACTGCACGATGAAGCTCATCGACAGCGTCGCAATGATGGGCGGAATGCGCAGAAGCTTGATGAGGGCATAATTGCCGATCCCGACGGCAACTCCGATAAAGATTGCAACGAGCAGGCCGACAAGGATCATGCTGTCCTGGACCTCCATGACCTTCAGGGCAACCGTGCCTGAAAGCGTCATGGTAGCGGGAACGGACAAGTCGATGTTGCCCGGTCCAAGCGTGATAACGAACATCTGCCCGATGCCGACGATGATGGAGAAGGCTGCAAAGGTCAGCGTCGCCTGAGTAAGTCCAAGCGCGCTCGAACCGCCAGTGAAAAGGACGGTTGCCATCCAAACGGCGAATGTCGCAGCGAATGACCAGATCCACGGCTTGGAGCCGAACATGCTCAGAGCTTTCATCGGCTCTTCTCCCGCTTTTCCAGGCGATTGAGGAACAGGCGCAAGGCAAGCACCACGATCAGGATCGCGCCCTGCGCCCCAATCTGCCAGTCCGGAGAAATGCGCATGAAGGACAGGAAAGAGCCTGCGAGCGTCAGCGTCAGGGCCCCCATGACTGCGCCGATCGGTGAAACACGGCCACCGACAAATTCACCCCCGCCCAGGATGACACCTGCGATCGAAAGCAGCGTGTAGCGCAACGCGATATTAGCGTCGGCGGAGGTTGTCAGACCTACCAAGGCGATGCCCGCAAGAACGGCGAAGAAACCTGCCAGCGCATAGGTCGCGGCACGAATGCCGATCACCGACCACCCGGCACGCTCCACCGACCGCTGATTGCCGCCGACCCCGCGGATCAGGACACCGAGCGAGGATCGCATCACCAGAAGATGCGTCAGCAAGGCGATGATGACGCTGGCGACAATCGCCATCGGCACGAAAGGGGGTTTTGCCGTCATCAGCGACCGCACCCAATCCGGTGCAGCGCCACCGGGCGACGGAAGAAGAAGCACCGCGGCTCCTCCCCATACAAAGCTCATGCCGAGCGTCACCACGATCGAGGGGAGTTGGCGCACATGGATGAGCACGCCTATGACTGCATAGACGGCAATGGCGCCAACAAGGATCAGAACGCCGAGCGCCGGCGTGCTCTGCAGGAAGGTCGCCGTGACGCAAGCCGTGAAGCTGACGAAGGTGCCCATGGAGAGATCGAGGTCGTTCACCGAGATGATCAACATCTGGGCGATGGTCGCAAGCGCGATCGGAACGGCCAGGTTGAACAACAGGTTCAGGCCGGTATAGCTCATCGCTCGAGGCTGCATGTAGAAGACGGCAGCAAGGAGAACTGCCAGAGAGGCGGCAGGAATGATCATGCGGATAGTACCGGAAGAAAGCTTCATGCCGCTTCACCTCCGGCGAAAGATGCAGCCAACACATTTGCCTCCGTTATCTGTTCTCCCGTCAGTTCCGCCGCGATCTCGCCATCACGGAAGACATAGACACGGTCGCAAAGGCGGATCTCGTCCATTTCCGTGGAATACCAGATGAAGGTGCGCCCGGCGGCGGCCTCGGAACGCAGGATCTCGTAGACCTCTTGCTTGGTGCCGATATCGACGCCGCGCATCGGGTCGTCCATCAGGACGATCTTCGCAGTCGTTGCCAAGGCTCTGGCAAAAAGCACCTTCTGCTGATTGCCGCCTGAAAGCGAAAGGATCGGGTTTTCCATGTCCGGGGTACGGATCTCGATCCGCTTGCGCCACTCGGCGCCAACATTGTTCTCGCGGTTGCGATCGATGATGTTGTTGCTGGACATGCCCTTGAGCGACGAAATGCTGAGGTTCTTCAGGATGCTCCACAGGGAAAACGTTCCGTTCAAGCCACGATCGCCCGCAACGAAAGCCATGTTCGGTTGCCTCGTCGGCCACCAGTTGCCATTCGCAGAAAGGTAGAGCTCCAGGAGCGCTTCCGTCTGGCCGTGCCCTCCAAGGCCCGCGAGACCTATGATCTCGCCACCGAATGCCTGCAGCCGGTGCTGGCTTTGCGGATTTAGTTGAAGCGAAAGCACCGGCTCACCGCTGCTCGTCCTGGCCGTGCGCTCCCAGCCATGTTCACGAACGACACTGCCCATGGTTTCCACCAGCCGGCGTGTATCGAAGTCGCCCGCTGGGCGGTCAGCAACGACCTTCCCGTCCTTCATGACGACGATGCGGTCGCAGGTCGACAGAATCTCGCCCAGGATGTGGGAGATCAGCAGCACGGAGCCGCCTTCCCCGACGAAACGGCGCACATAGGCCATCAGTTGCGCGGCAAGGCCGGCATCGAGCGACGAGGTCGGCTCGTCCAGGATGACGAGCTTGGGGGCCTCCGCAACGGCGGCGAAGTTGATCGCAATCTCGACCATCTGCCGTTCGGCAATAGACAGGTCTTCAACGACGCTTTCGCAGTTGATGCCATGGCCGGGGAATATGTCAGCAAGCCTCCGGGAGACGAGGTCAAGCCCGCGACTGCGCCAACCGCCTCCCTTGAGGTCGCTGAGCATCACGCGGGCATTTTCCGCGATGGTAAGGTTTGGGCAGAGCGACAGCTCCTGGAAAACGCAGCGGACGCCATTCGCACGCGCGGCAGTGATCCCTTGCGCGTCGTTGCCGCCATAGCTGATCTGCCCATCGTGTGGCGCAAGCCCACCATTGATGACGTTGACGATGGTGGACTTACCTGCGCCATTATGCCCTACCAGCCCTACGCATTCCCCCTGCCGGATAACGAGGTCTGCGCCGTCCAGTGCTTTGACCGCACCGAAGGAGACTTTAACGCCGCGCGCAGCGACGACTTCCGGTTTAAGGGCTGGTTCAGTCATGACGACGCTGTTCTGTTGGGACAAAAGAAGCCCTACCGGGTGCGGCCACGGCCACACCCGGTAGGAAGATGGATTGAACCTGGTTAGTTCGCTCCGCCGATTACCTTCTGAGCATCTTCGAGCGAGTACTCAACGTTGGCAACGCCACCCTTCTCGGTGTTTTCGAGGTTGGCTTCGAGGTTATCCTGGTCGATACGGAGGAATGGCACCACCAGATCCTTCTTCACGTCCTTGCCGTCGAGGATCTGCTGCGCGACCCAGAAGGCCAGCGTAGAAACGCCAGGCGCGATGGAGACCGACATGGTCTCGTAACCGTTGGCGTCCTTCTGTTCCTTCCACCAGCGAAGTTCGTCTTCACGGTTACCCATGACCACTGTCGGGATTGGCCGGTTGGCGGCTGCGAATGCCTGCGCGGCACCGTAACCGTCACCGCCCTGAGTAACGACCGCTGCGATCTCCGGCAGGCTTGGCAGGATTCCAGCGACAGCACGTTGTGCGACGTCCTGTGCCCAGTCGCCATTGACCGAGCCGACGATCTTGAACTGTGGGTTCTTCTCGACACCAGCCTGGATGCCAGCATGGATCTCATCGTCCACCGAAACGCCGGCAAGCCCCCGTATTTCCAGCAAGTTGCCACCTTCCGGCATCTTCTTGGCGAGGTATTCAATCTGGCTCTCGCCCATGGCCTTGAAGTCGACGGCAATCCGCCAGGCGCAAGGTTCAGTGACGATCCCGTCGAAGGAGACGACCACAATCCCTGCATCGCAGGCTTCCTTCACCGCTCCGTTGAGAGCAGTCGGCGAAGCCGCATTGACGACAATCGCATCATAGCCCTGCAGGATAAGATTCTGGATCTGCGCCGCCTGTTCGGTGGCCTGGTTTTCAGCAGTCGTGAAAGGATCGGCCGCTGCAACGATACCCTGGCTTACCGCCTCCTTGGTGATCTTGTCCCAGCTGGTCAGCATCGCCTGGCGCCACGAATTGCCGGCATAGTTGTTGGACAGGGCAATCTT
The DNA here is from genome assembly GCA_023399635.1 of Pseudomonadota bacterium. Classification (GTDB taxonomy): domain Bacteria; phylum Pseudomonadota; class Alphaproteobacteria; order Rhizobiales; family Rhizobiaceae; genus Neorhizobium. The sequence goes on along the minus strand of JAEWOP010000128.1, from coordinate 13,949 downwards.
CTTTTCCGCCGTTTCAGCCGAAGCCGAAACTGGCGCTGTTACGAACGCAAGCGCAATCGATGCCAGAAGCATCTTATTGATGGTCATGTCTTCCTCCCTTATCGCCCCTCGGGCTGATCTCTCGGTCCGCTCCTCAACGGGCCACCGAATTGCCATTTGAACTGGCGCCGAGGCGTCAGTAAGAGAAGAATGACCCAGTTGCGGGGTATTGCAAAGGCAAATCCAAGCACCGGACATGCGGAGGAACGCGCGAAATATGCGGGATCCCGCAAGACAATTTCCTCAGGGAAGCGCTTAATCAAGATGGGCGTCGCAAACCGCCCCACGTGACGGCTGGGAGGACGTCGCCCGATGCTCAATCCGACACGCACCGCTCTCTTTGACCACTATCTCGGAATCTCCAGGCTGCTCGCCGGGCAACTCGACTTCAACGCAATCATCCAGGCCGTCGCAGTCGAAATCGGCCACATCATCCCGCACGACCATCTCGATGTCTGCATCAAGATGCTCGATGGCAAGTACCATATCGCTTATGAAAGTGGTCTGGAGACCGCGTGGAGCCAGCAGCCGCCGGCGCTCCTGACTGGTAGCCCGATCCGAAGCCTGCTTTCGGGTGAAGTGGACTATCTTCTTTCTGGAGACGCCTGCGCAGATCCACGCTTCCACTTCGACGGCGCCTTCTCCAGTCCCATCATAAACCTTTCCCTGCGCAGCCGGCTTCATGTCCCGCTCAAGGTTCAAGGCGACATTATCGGCGCCCTCAGTTGCTCCAGTCATCAGCCGGATCACTATACGCTGGAGGATGTGGAGAACGCTCGCTCCATCGCAGACCTGTTGGCACCCTATTTCTTCGCACTTCGTGCAGCGGAGCAGGCTAAGCGGTCTGCCGTGGTGGAAACGGAGGCGCGGGCACGGGAAGAGGGCTTGCGCCTCGGCGCCCTCAAGCTGACCGAAGCGCTGGAGGCAGAGCGCCAGCGAATCGGGATGGACCTCCACGACCAGACGCTTGCGGACCTGACGCGGCTGGCGCGACGGATGGAACGCCTGTCTCATCTCCCGGATGTGCCGGGCGAAACACTTGAGCCTCTTTTCCGAAGCCTGCAACACTGCATGCAGGACCTTCGCAAGATCATCGAGGAGGCAAAGCCTTCCGTTCTACAGCTCTTCGGCGTTGCGGAGGCTATAGAAAACCACCTCGAACGCTCGGTGCGCGAGAGTGGCATGGCGATCCGATTCAAGGTGATCGATGAAACCGGGGACCTCCTCGTCGAAATCAACCAAACAGTTGCAACTGCGCTATTCCGTATCGTGCAGGAGGCCGTCAACAACTCCGTCCGGCACGGCCAGCCGTCGGAGATCGTGGTCGCTCTGCGCAGTAGCAGCGCCGGCTTGACGGTCACGGTCTCCGATGATGGCGTGGGTATCGGTCATCCCTGCGAGCAAGCCGGTCATGGCATCGACAACATGCGTACGAGGGCCCGGTTGATCGGCGCCCGGTTTGAGATTGGCAGCAGCGAAGTGGGAGCCGGCGCATCCGTCAAGCTTTCGCTTCCCCTCCACGTCTTGAAGAGCGCATAGAACAAGGAAAAAGAATGGAAGTCCTCATCGTCGAAGACGATCCCCTCCATCGCTCTTATCTGCACGACGCTGTGCGAGCCGCGCTTCCGGAATGCAGCGTCGTGCTGGAAGCCGATAACGGAAAGATTGGCGAAGGCCTGGCACGTCAGCATCGCTCTGCCCACATCGTGATGGACCTCCAGATGTCGGAACGGAACGGTATCGAGGCAGCACGTACGATCTGGAAGGAGCGGCCGGATACGCGGATACTTTTCTGGTCCAATTATGCCGACGAGGCTTATGTCCGCGGCGTCTCCCGCATCGTTCCGGAGGGAGCAGCCTACGGCTATGTCCTGAAGTCGGCGTCTGACGACCGCTTGAGGCTCGCGCTTCGGAGCATCTTCATCGAGGCACAGTGCGTGATTGATCGCGAGGTGCGCGGTCTCCAGCAGAAGAGCCTGGGGCACGTCAACGGCTTCACCGATGTCGAGTACGAGATCCTCATCGATATTGCGCTGGGGCTCACCGACCGGATGATCGCCCGCCGCCACAACCTTTCGCTCCGGAGCGTCCAGAACAGGTTGCAGCAACTCTACGAGAAGCTGAACGTCTATCATCGAGTGGGCGAAGATGGAGACGAGGGACGCTACAATCTTCGTAGCCGTGCCGTTGCGGTGGCACTGATGCGCAAGCTGATCAACTACAGCGCACTGGAACGCGCCGAGGCAGAGCTCAATGATTGGCTGGGGGTGAAACAGAATTGAGGCGCCGCAGCAAGTAGCGCAGCGCCTCGTGAAGCCTCAGTCCGACCTCAGGAAAAATCGAGCGGACGCTCGCCCTGCTCGTCCCGGATCCAGGTCGGCAGGCCGATATGATTGAGAATGTGGAGGAAGGGCCGCGGCGGCAGTTCCTCCACATTGGCCATCTTCTTCACGTCCCACTCGCCGGTGGCAACCAGCATTGCAGCCGCGACCGGGGGAACGCCTGCCGTGTAGGAAATGCCCTGGCTGCCGACTTCGTTGTAGGCTTCCTTGTGGTCGGCGACGTTGTAGATGAACACCGTCCGTTCCTTGCCGTCCTTGGTGCCCTTCACGAAGTCGCCGATGCAGGTCTTGCCTTCGTAGTCTGGAGCAAGCGAGGCGGGGTCGGGCAGGCAAGCCTTGACGACCTTGAGCGGCACGACTTCCGAACCGTCGGCAAGCTTCACCGGCTGCTCGGACAGAAGACCAATGTTCTTCAGGACGGTGAAGACGTTGATGTAGTGATCGCCGAAGCCCATCCAGAAGCGCACGTCCGCGCCGTCCATGTTCTTGGCGAGCGAGTGAACCTCGTCATGGCCGCAGAGATAGGCGCGCCGCGTACCAACGACCGGCAGGTCATAATCCTTGCCGATCTCGAACATCTTGTTCACCTGCCACTGGTTGTTCTGCCAGGAATAGACGACACCGGTGAATTCACGGAAGTTGATTTCCGGGTCGAAGTTCGTGGCGAAGTACTTGCCGTGGCTGCCGGCATTGATGTCGACGATGTCGACATCCGTCACCTTGTCGAGATACTCGTCCTTGGCAAGACGGGCATAGGCGTTGACGACGCCCGGATCGAAGCCAGCGCCGAGGATTGCGGTGATGCCCTTCTCCTCGCATTCGGCCGCCCGTTTCCACTCGTAGTTTCCGTACCAGGGTGGCGTTTCGCAGATCTTGTTCGGTTCTTCGTGGATCGCCGTGTCGATATAGGCAACGCCTGTGTCGATGCAGGCGCGCAGCACGGACATGTTAAGGAACGCAGTTCCGACATTTATGACGATTTCGCAGCCGGTCTTCTTGATCAGCGCCTTCGTCGCCTCGATGTCGAGGGCGTCGAGAGCATGAGCCTCCAGCACGCCCGGCTGCTTCATCGCCTTCTTCTCGTGGACCGAGGCGATGATGGCATCGCACTTTACCTTCGTGCGTGATGCGATATGGATATCGCCCAACACGTCGTTGTTCTGGGCGCACTTGTGCGCCACCACCTGGGCAACGCCGCCGGCGCCGATGATCAGGACGTTCTTCTTCATAGTGGGGACCAACTCCTTGTAGTCAATCGTCAGAGGCCTCACGAGAGGCTTTGTTCGTAATCCGTGTAATCGAACTCGCGGACTGTTCTGATGCTGCCATCCAACTCCCGGATGGCGATTGCGGGCATTTTCACGCCGTTAAACCAGTTCTTCTTGACCATCGTATAACCGGCGGCATCCTGAAACGAGACGCGGTCGCCGATCTTGAGTTCCTGTGGGAAGTCGAATTCACCGAAGACGTCGCCAGCAAGGCAGGACTTTCCGCACACCATGTAGCGGTGGGGACCCTCGTTCGGCAGCACCTTCGCGTTTTCGCGGTAGATCAGCAGATCCAGCATGTGTGCCTCAATGGAGGAATCCACCACGGCAAGCTTCTTGCCGTTGTAAAGCGTATCGAGCACCGTGGTCTCGAGTGTTGTCGACTTGGTGATAGAGGCCTCCCCAGGCTCCAGGTATACCTGCACGCCATAGTCTCCCGAGAAGCGCTTCAGCCGCTCGCAGAAAGCGTCGACCGGATAGTTCTCGCCAGTGAAGTGAATGCCGCCACCGAGGCTGACCCATTCTGCACGCTTCAGCAGTGGCGCAAATCGCTCCTCGATCTGTCCGAGCATGCGGTCAAACAGGGAAAAATCGCTGTTCTCACAGTTGTTGTGGATCATGAAGCCACTGATGCGATCCATGACCTTCTCGACCTTGGCAAGATCCCATTCCCCGAGCCGCGAAAACGGACGCGCGGGATCTGCAAGATCGAAGCTCGAAGAGGAGACTTGCGGGTTCAAGCGGAGGCCGCGAACGATGCCCGAGGCATTGTCTGCATAGCGCTCCAGCTGGCCGATGGAATTGAAGATGATCTTGTCGGCGTGACTTACGACCTCGTCGATCTCGTAGTCGGCATAGGCAACGGAGTAGGCATGTGTTTCCTTGCCGAAGCGCTCATGGCCCAGACGCACCTCGTTCAATGACGACGAGGTTGTGCCATCCATGTACTCTCGCATGAAGTCAAAAACCGACCAGGTCGCGAAGCATTTCAGCGCCAGCAAAGCCTTTGCGCCAGAGGCCTCCCGTACGCGGGCGATCGTCTCCATGTTGCGCAGCAACTTCGACTTGTCGATCAGGTAATAAGGTGTCTGGATGCCGCTGGTCACGCGTAACCTCGGAGCTTTCTGATTGAAGGGGGGCGAATACATCGGATCGGCGGGAGACTCAACCCGCGCTGCCGTTCCGCATCTGAGGCGAGGAACAAGGGTCTCGCGAAAGCTAAGATAAGGATGCGCGAGAGAGATATGAAGACCTCAAAACGAAGATGGCCCCTCCATATGGAGAGGCCACCATTCGTGTCACGAATGCGGGTGCCGGCTCAGCTTGCCGGCGTAAGGGTCATCGAGGTGCCGGTTGCAGCAACATTCAGGCCAAGCTGCCCCTGAACGCTGACCGTCTGCAGATGGATTGAACCGGACGTGCCACCAATCAGAACGTTCGCACCGACACCGGCGCCAACTGTGGCTTCAGCCGTGGCGCCTTGATAAAGGCCACCCAATGAGCCGGTGTGATAGCCGGCGGTCGGCGCGAATACCGCCCATACCATCTTGCCGCGGGTCGTGAACCCGAGGTCAATGCCCATCTTGCGGATGTTGCCGACATAGGCGTCGTGCCGATCACCATCTGTCGAGGTGAACACGCAGCTGACTTCCTTGGCGGAGCCCAGCACATAACCGACACCGCCTCCGATATCGCAGGCAAGGTAGCCAATCTTAACGCCATTGCGTGCGTCCGTTTCCTGATAAACTGGCGCCTCCTGATAGCGAACAGCATCGGCCGAGAAAGCCACAGGCGCTGCTGCGAACGTAAGGGCAGAGGCCGAAAGGCCCAACGCGAGGATAGTCTTCATCTTCAATCTCCTTCTGAATGTCGAGCGATGACAAGGAAGCCACCCGTCGATTTCAGTTTGAGAGAACGAATGTGATGGAAGAATGATCCATCTGTGGCTGATAACGGATCGTTAAAGTGTGTTTCACCAGCCCGTCCTGCTCGCCGCGCCGACAACGCCGGCGCTAATCCCGTTCTTGTGACTAGAACGTACCACCTCCCGCCCTAAGTGCGCTGACAGGATGTGGCACCGACACAGGATGGACGGATGATAGGAAGCAATCAAGGAAGTCCCATGAGAGCAGTGCCATGATCCTGGCACTCAAGTTCCTGCACATCGCCAGCATCGCCATCTGGGCTGGAGGGCTTGTCAGCCTTCCCGGTCTCTACGTTCAGCGGGCTTACGTGCAGGACAAGGATTCGCTTTATCGTCTGCAGATGATGGTGCGCTTTTCCTATGTCACGATCATCTCGCCGGCGGCATTCGTCGCGGTGGCGACGGGCATCATCCTGATCTTTGGGCAACAGACGTTCGCCGGCTGGTTCTCCCTCAAGCTCTTCTTCGTGGCCCTTCTTGTTGTTCTTCACGTACTGACTGGCCTCGTAATCATTCGGCTGTTTCGCGAAGGAGAGATCTATCCGCTTTGGCGTTTCATTTTGACGACGGTGCTGACCTGCGGGGTGGTGATCGCGATCCTGTTTGTGGTGCTCGCGAAACCCACGCTGAGTTACCCGCATGCCGGAGACCTCTTGGAGCCCGGGGGACTACGTCGCCTTGTGCAGTCCATCAGTCCTTGGGAGATACCATGAGACCAATCCCATGATCAAAGATGAGCTTGCCTCCATGCCAGCCAGCCATCCCGGTGATCACCGAAGCCAATGCAGAAACCAGCAGCCCATGAGGCACGACATCAAGCGATTCCGTAAGGCGCAGGCCCCAGTTCAACCCGGCAATGGCGATGAGCATGATCGCGGCGATCGCATGCGCCCAGCTCGCGACGCGTTCGCGGATGCCGGCAACCGAAAGCAGTTCAATCGTTCCGACAATCCCGGCCGCCACGCCCATCCAGAAGGCCCCACCGGAGGACCACAGGCCGGCGCGAAGCCAGAAATCATCGCCCGACCACCAGTAGAGCAGGTCGATAGCCAGAGTGACGAACACCAGCGCGATGGGGAAATGAACCGTCATTGCATGCAGGGGATGACCCGCCACGGCAACAGCGGAGCTGACGTCCTTCTCCTGAACCTCCGCGATGACTGGGTTTTGGTGTTGCGTCGCATCCATCAGCTGGCTCCGTTTCCTTTTACAATACGGCAGTATCGCTGCTGGTTCCGCCGCATGATCGCAGGCGCCGGCCTGGTCCTCTTGTGCGGGTGCACCGGAAATGTTTCCGCGCTTGATCCCGCCGGGCCAGCAGCCGCGTCTATCGCCAGATTGTGGTGGGTAATGCTGGCGGCCGCGGTTCCGCTGTTCCTGCTGGTCGTCGGACTTTTCCTCATCCTTGTCTTCAAGCCGGAGTTCGGCAGAGGCCTGTCACCCCGCTCCTGGATCCTTGCTGGCGGTTTGGCATTACCCATCCCGATCCTTGCAGCCCTCACCTTCTACGCCTTCTGGGAGGGCGAGTATCTGCTGAGAGGCGGTTCTCCCGAGCCACCGGATCTCGTACGGGTTGAAGCAACCGGAACACGCTGGCAATGGCGATTCCGCTACCCGGACATAACAGGTGCTCCCTCCACCCTTGGCGTCCTTCATATCCCCGCCGGACAGACGGTCGAGGTGGCCGTGGAAAGCGATGATGTCATCCATAGCTTTTGGATCCCGAGGCTTGCAGGCAAGATCGATGCTGTGCCGGGTCACACAAATTACCTTCGGCTGCACGCCGACCAGCCCGGCCGCTATGGTGGCCAGTGCTCCGAGTACTGCGGAGTAGGGCACGCAGCAATGGATTTCGAAGTTCGAGCCCACGCCGCAGAGGATTACGCCGCCGCCATTGGGGCCGGAGATGCACAATGAACCAGAACACGGACCCCTCATCCCCAATCGCGCTGCATAAGGCGCTTGAAGACGTCTGGGGGACTAAACCCGGTCTGGCCCGTTACGCCGCCGTCAATCACAACGTGGTCGGCCTGCGCTTCATGCTGACCTCGCTGGTCTTCTTTGCGATCGGTGGTCTGCTCGCAATGCTGATCCGAACGCAGTTGGCATCGTCGGAAAGCGTCTTCATGGATGCTGAGGAATACGCGCAGGTTTTCACCATGCACGGCTCCATCATGATGTTCCTTTTTGCCATCCCCTTCTTCGAAGGCCTGGCAATCTACCTTCTCCCGAAGCTGCTCGGAACCCGTGACCTCGCCTTTCCCAGGCTCTCCGCCTATGGCTTCTGGTGCTATCTTTTCGGCGGCGGCATTCTGATTGCAGCACTCATCGCGGGCGTGGCGCCCAACAGCGGCTGGTTCATGTACACGCCGTTGTCCTCCAACACCTATTCGCCTGGCATCAACTCCGACGTCTGGTTGCTGGGTATCACCTTCGTCGAGATATCGGCCCTTTCGGCGGCAATTGAGATCATGGTGACCATCCTGAAGCTTCGGGCGGCGGGCATGTCGCTCGACAAGATGCCGATCTTTGCGTGGTACATGCTGGTGGTGGCGACCATGATGCTGATCGGCTTCCCGCCTCTCATCCTCGGATCAGTGCTGCTGGAGGTTGAGAGAGCATTTGACCTGCCGTTCTTCGACCCGACCAGAGGCGGCGACCCTTTGCTGTGGCAACACCTGTTCTGGCTGTTCGGGCATCCGGAGGTCTACATCATCTTTCTCCCTGCTGCGGGAGCGATTTCCACCATTTTGCCGGTCTTCGCAGGCGCCCCTCTTGCGGGATACCGCATCATCATTGCTGCGCTCGTCTCAATGGCCTTTCTTTCCTTCGGCCTCTGGGTGCATCACATGTACACGGTCGGCATTCCCCATGTCGCCCTGTCCTTCTTCTCCGCCGCAAGTGCGCTCGTGGCTATTCCGACAGCGATCCAGATCTTTGCCTGGCTCGCAACCATCAGCCAAGGACGTCCGCGATTTTCCGTGCCGATGCTGCATATCTTCGGCTTCTTCTTTGTCTTTGTGATCGGAGGTCTGACGGGGGTCATGCTGGCGATGGTGCCGTTTGACTGGCAGGCTCACGACACGCATTTCGTTGTCGCGCATCTGCATTACGTCCTGGTCGGTGGTTTCGTATTCCCGATGCTGGCGGCAACCTATTATTGGCTGCCCCACATCACTGGCCGCCAGCCGGTCCAGCATCTGTCATCTGCCGCCTTCTGGATGATCTTCATCGGCTTCAACGTTACTTTCTTCATGATGCACTTGACGGGGTTGCGCGGCATGCCACGGCGGGTGTTCGAGTATCCGCCTGAATCAGGCTGGGAAACGCTCAACTTCATTTCCTCGGCAGGAAGCTTCGTGATGACCATGGGCTTCGCCCTGATAGCGTTGGACTTCCTTCTTCTCTTCAGGTTCGGTCGGCCTTTCCACCGAAATCCCTGGAATGCGGGGACGCTTGAATGGGCGATGCCGACGCCCCCGCCATCCTATAATTTCGCATCCCTTCCCAGCATCGATTGCCGTGCCGACATGCTTGAGCCAAACGTCCTCGGTCCGCAGCTTGCAGCCGGTAAGGGTCTCTTGGGCTTCCTGCGCGGCGGGAGGATGGAGCTTCTCGCGGTCGACATGGTTTCAGGAAAGCCGGAACACATCGTCCGTTTGCCACGGCAGACTTTTCTGCCGCTCTGGACTGCACTTGTAACCGCATCCTTCTTCTTGTCTCTCCTCTTCAAACTATATTGGCTGACGCCGATTGCCTTCGTTTGCGTGATCATACTCTTCCTTTTGTGGAGTCAGGACACGGCTGAGGGGACGGATGTGGGTACCCTCAGCATTGGCAACGGCCAGCATCTCCCGATTCACATCGAGACAGAAAGGCCACCCTCATGGTGGGCGATGGTGTTGACCTTAACGGCTGACGCAACCGCATATGTTTCATTGCTGTTCGGGGCCTTGTTCCTTTGGATCTCTGCACCGAACTGGCCTCCGCAGCAGATCGCAGAGTTGGGCGTTGCCGGTCCGGCGATTGCAGCTGTGGCATCCGTGATCGCCGCTCTTGCCGGATGGAGGGCGATCGCCCACCCCGCCTCTACCGGATGGTTGTCACTGTGTGTACCGGCTCATCTTGCTGCGGCAGCCTTGATGCTTTGGCTTGCCTTCACTGCCGTGCCTGACCCACGCAGCCACGCAGCTGCAGCCAGCGTGTTCGTCGTCATGGCCTACGCGGCACTTCACAATGCGCTTGGTTGTGTTTTCGCCGGATACGGTATCTGGCGGGTCCGCAGCGGCTTCGTATCGCAAAGGCGTAGCCTCGATCTTCGCATCGGCTCGCTGTGGCACCAATACAGCGCCGGGGTCACAGTTGCGGCGGCCGCTTTCCCCTTCGTGCTAGCAAGCCTCGTCCATGGGGGCGGCCAATGATGAGACATCCGCTCGTTGCGATTATTGCGGGATTTGCCATCTGGAGCCTGATCTTTCTCATGCTTTACGGGGTCCAGGCGACCGGCTGCCATCTCGTCGGTGACAATCGCGCACCGGGGGGGCATGGTGCTTTGCGGATCGTGCTGATCGGTGCTCTCCTGCTCTCACTCCTGACGGTCCTCATTCCCTACATCGCGTGGAGACGGCAGGGTCGCGGCAAGCCCGGTGATGACACGGCCAGTTTCGCCCGCGAAGTCGCAGGCTATGTCTGGTTGGCCGCCATCATAGCGACCCCCTTCTGCTTTGGCGGAGTGATCTGGCTGACGCTCTGCGGCACCTAGCGGCACTGCAGAGGAATTGCCTTAAACAACGCGGAAGCGTATCTCGCCGACGCCAGTGATATGACCATGCATCTCATCTCCCTTGGCCACCGCGTCAACGCCAGACGGTGTTCCTGCAAAGATGAGGTCGCCAGGCTGCAATTCGAAAAGCTGGGACAGATACGAGATCATCTCCGGCACCTTCCAGATCATCTGGTTCAGGTCGCCGCTCTGACGAGTCTCTCCGTTAACCTCAAGCCAGATCGCTCCCTCAGTAGGATGGCCAACCTCGAAAGCCGGACGCAACGGCCCGCAGGGTGCTGAGGCTTCGAAAGCCTTGCCGGTTTCCCAGGGGCGGCCAAGCTTCTTTGCCTCGCCCTGGAGATCACGACGCGTCATGTCGAGCCCCACGGCGTAACCGAATACGCAGTCAAGCGCCTGCTCCGGCGAGATGTCGCGCCCGCCCTTGTGAAGAGCAACAACGAGTTCAATCTCATGGTGCACATCTGCGGAAGCTGATGGATAGGGAAAGTCCTTACCCATCGGAAGAAGGTTATCCGGGTTCTTCTGAAAGAAGAAAGGCGGCTCCTTGTTTGGATCATGCCCCATCTCAACAGCGTGGTCGGCAAAGTTACGGCCGACGCAATAGATCCGATGAACCGGAAAAAGCGCCTCTGTCCCCTCGACGGCAAGCTTCGGCGTCGGTGCCGGCTCAAAGATATAGCTGCCGATCTGCGATGTCTGCACGATGTGCTCCTTCTTGCTCCGGACACTCTTGTTAAAGTCCTGCCGGATTCGCAAGGTTGTTCCTCGAAGAACCAGAGAAGAAAAGATGACGTGTGAGAGCTGCGCGGGCTACGACAGACGCTCCCGCAGCTCCATTGCCGGGAGATAGGCAACGTCGGCGCAGAACGACATTGGCCTTTCATCTAGGCCGCAACAGCTTCTCTGTCCGCCATGATTTCCTGCCATGCACCATAGGCGGCGAGTACCGCCTCCATCTGAGCGGTATGGCCTGCGATGAAGTCTGCCCCGTAGATGGTCTCATCGGGATATTCTGTGATCAGGGTGATCGGCACCGTGTGCCGATCGTCTACGGATACAAGGCAGGGAAACCCGTTGACCATCCTGAAGCCCGTCTTCCCGGCATGGATCTCATACAACGCGATCTGACGGGTGTTGAACGCAAGCAACCCCGGGATGGCACCAAGATGACTAGTAACCTTGTCCAGCACCTTTTCCCCATGCGCTTCCCAACCCGTGCGGTGACGCAGGACGAGAAAGAACCCTTTGGGTAGTGTCCACATTGCAAAATTGCGTGGGACATACCCCGAAAGCGGCCGTGTCCACTCATGGGAAGGATAGCCGTGCAGGTTCACGTGCAGGAGCGCCCCGCTCACCTCCTCCGCCTTCACGCGGATTTGCTTCTCGTACAGATGCTGCCCAGCTTTTTCGGGTGTGCGATATTCGAGATCGTCGCCGAAAGCCGTATACCGCGCAGCATGGTGCATGTGGCGCGGATTGTCCGCACGCAAGCGCTGATGAAGCGCATAACCGTCCGCGTTTTCCAGCGGCGAGACGGTAAAATGTGCCCCTGCCCTTCCGCTCAGTATCTTTGCCGCGCGCAGAGCGCCAACGATTCCTGTCGTCTCATTCGGATGCTGGCCACCACTGACCATCACCGCTGCGTCGCTGCCCGCAATATAACTGGCCCTCAATTCGCGGCCGGAACGAGAGCGCGCGGCAAATCGGGTCCCACCGAGCTGGTCGAGGATTTCATGGATCTCCGATTCGGCAAGCGGTTCGGCCGCTGTGTCCAGATCCTGGGTGGCACCATCGCTGTCGCGCACGCAAAGCGGACGCAGCTCGATCGACACGGAAACTTCCCGATCTGATTTGACGATCTCCGGTACGATCTGCCCAGGCTTCAGCCCCCGGTCGCCAAGCGGCCTTCCGGATTTCCTCTGAAAGAACTCGAGCAGTGAAAAATAAAGATCCTCGTGGAGTGCTTCTCTAAGACTGATCACTTCCTCGCCCAGCGCGAGCGGCTCGTCCTCGGCTGTATGCTCGACACGGATGTTCAGTTCCTCGAAATAGGGCTCGTCCTGGCCCCATGGATAGGCTTCAACCGCACCTATGGCGGCTTCGAACAGAGCCTCGTAGTCTGTTTCAAGCCGCTCACCGTGGTGCTCTCCGCCGGCTCGCAACCAGCCTGTCGGTGAGACATTGGTTTGCCCGGTTACATCCCTATGGACCCGGTTCGGTGCCAGCACCTTTAGCCTCTCCATCTCCCCGGAACGCGTCAGGATGACCTCATAGAAGAACTGGGAGTCATGCCGCTCGATGAATTCAATCCTGGCGGCCCCCACCATCGCTGCGAGAGGGTAAGCCTCCAACCGAAACCGATTTTCTGGCGCATTCGGATGCCTAGGATAGCGAACCTCAAGTGCCTCTACCCCCGCAAGATCGATCTCCTCAAGAAATGCATGGAGAAGTGGCTTATAGGCGCTGCGAATTTTCGCGGTCACGCCCCTCTCCGCCAGCCGACGCTCGGCAATTTGTCGGCTTCTGCGGTCGTCGAAGGTCCATGCTTCGAAAGATTGACCGGGTACTGCACCCGCGATGAGCTGATCGAGGGTGCGCACAAAGGACTTCCTGAAGATCTTGGACACTCGAGACTACCTTGAAGTTCCGCTCATACGTTCGAGGCTATCGCGTAGCCTCTCGCAACGGAACCCAGCAGGTCAAGTCAGTGGCCGGACCCGGATATTGTCTTTTGCACTCAAGCTCGGCGCCTACGCGTGCAGGGGACAGGGGGATGATCTGTTTGCACCCGCGGATCATTGGCCCGATCTGCAGGCAACTCAGGCCCAGGAAACTTCGAACGTCATTCTGAGAGTGCCAACAAGCTGGTTCTGGTCGTCGTGGACCTTGATCTCGACATTTTCCGGGGGAGGGAAGTTGCGGCAGGCAAATTGTGCCAATGCGTTGAAGCCCGCATTCATTGCTTCGGCCTTGTTGTCCACCTCTATGGAAACTTGCCCTTCTCGATGATCTGCTATCAACAGATGGAACTGCGGCATATTTCCCTCCAGGCACTCGCCAACCTGCGGAAAGGGTGAATGTTCCATAAGGCGGACTAGGAGGCAAAATCACCGGACCAAGCGTCCTCGATCATCGGCCGGCATTCACGCCGAACGTGGAAGCCGTGCCAGCATCCATGAAGTGACCGTACGCCACCCCGCCTGCAGATACTCGTTTGCATCGTGGAGCGCCCTAGCCGGATCGCTACGGAGCGACAACATCCGGTCGCTGAAATCTACAAGCTCGCGGAGCGCCCGATCCGCATTGTCAATGCTTCCCGAATCGGCCCCGGCACAATGCGGTAGGTCAGCGCGCATCCTATCGTGGAAAAGCCTCAACGCACGACCCTCGTCCCGCCACAGCCGCCGTGTCAGGAAATCGAGCGCCTGCATCCCAGTCGTGCCTTCGTAGATTGTCATCACGCGGGAATCGCGCAGATACTGCTCGAGCGGCCAGTCGCGGGTATAGCCAGCGCCGCCAAGAACCTGAATTGCAGCGTTCGACACATCAAACCCGGCCGCTCCCCCGAAATTCTTGATCAGCGGCAGCAT
>JAEWOP010000104.1 GCA_023399635.1 Pseudomonadota bacterium | reverse complement strand
GATACGCTGGGGGAGATCGCCGTGGTGACAATTACGGGATTGGCTGTTCTGGCGCTGATCCGCGTACGCCTGCGCAACCCGCTTCCTGAAACCCGCGATACGAAGGTCGGTGCCGCCGCCGAAGGAGAACGGCCATGAACACGCTCATCCTGCGCACGGTCGCGCCGCCGATCACGGCCCTGATGCTCGTCTTTTCGGTTTTCGTCCTGTTGCGCGGCCACAACGAGCCTGGCGGCGGCTTCATCGGGGGGCTGATCGGCGTATCCGCCCTTGCAATCTACGGCATCGCCTATGGCGTGGCCGCCGTCCGGCGCGCCATCCGCTTCCATCCGATGGCAATCGCCGGCTTCGGATTGTTCATCGCGACGGTCTCCGGCTTCCTGTCCCTCTTTGCCGGGGTGCCCTTCATGACCGGCCTTTGGATCTATCCGAGCCTCTTCGGCGTGGAAGTGCCTCTAGCGACCGTGATCTCCTTCGATATCGGCGTCTATTTCGTCGTGCTCGGAGCGATCTCGTCGATCGCGCTGGCGCTTGAGGAAAGGGAGACGGATTGATGGAAGCCGTCTTCTCCGTCCTGATCGGGGTGTTCTTCGCGTCGGCGGTCTACCTGATGCTTTCCAAGCACAGCGTCCGCATCCTGCTGGGCATCGCCATCCTCGGCAACGGCGTCAACCTGCTGCTCTTTACCGCCGGCCGGCTGACGCGCGAGGTGCCGCCCATCATACCGTTCGACATGGATGGCCTTCCGGCTGGCGCGGCCAACCCGCTGCCGCAGGCGCTGATCCTCACCGCGATCGTCATCTCGTTCTCCTTCTTCGCCTTCCTCCTGGTTCTCACCTATCGCGGCTACCAGGAGCTTGGGACGGACAACACGGACGAGATGCGGCTTGCCGAGCCGAAGGACGAGCCGCTTCCGCCGCTCGGTTACTGACAGGATAGACTGACGAGATGGCTGCTCCGACAACTGCCCCGATCGATCTCTCTGCCGCCATGGTGATGGCGCCGACGCCGCTTGCCGATTGGCTGGTGATCGCGCCTATGGGCCTGATGATCGGCCTCGGCGCCATTCTGCTGATGGTGCGCCACAGGCTGCACCTGCATGGCTGGATCGCCATTCCCGGCCTCGTGGCGCTGGTGGTGATGGACAGCCTGCTGTTGTGGCGGGTGGCGCATCATGGCCCCTTTACCATGACCGCCGGCCGCTGGCTGCCGCCTTTCGGCATTTCGTTCACGGCAGACCTTCTTGGCGCTCTCTTTGCACTCGCCGCGGCGCTGGTGGCGCTGGCCGCCGGCATCTATGCGCTGCGCGACATCAACGCGACCGGCCGCCGTTACGGCTTCTTCCCCTTCCTGCTGCTGCTGATGGCCGGTGTGACCGGCGCCTTCCTGACCGGCGACATCTTCAACCTCTATGTCTGGTTCGAGGTGCTGCTGATCTCCTCCTTCGGCCTGCTGATCCTGGGATCGGAGCGCGAGCAGATCGACGGCGCGCTGAAATATGCCATCCTCAACCTGATCGGCACGACGCTTTTCCTGATCTCGGTCGGTTATCTCTACGCGATCTTCGGCACGCTCAACATGGCCGATATCGCCCGTCAGGCGGATGGCCATATCGGCACCGCGCCGCTGATGACGCTGAGCACCCTGTTCATCCTCGCCTTCGCCATGAAGGCAGCGGCTTTCCCCGTCAACTTCTGGCTGCCTGCCTCCTATCACACGCCGCGCATCGTGGTTGCGGCCCTGTTCGGCGGCCTGCTGACCAAGGTTGGGGTCTATGCCCTGATGCGGGTCATGGTCATGCTCTTCCCGCTGCAGCGCGAGGATCTTAGCTTGCTCTTGGCCGTTTCGGCTGCCCTGACGATGGTGATAGGCGCGCTGGGTGCGCTGGCGCAGAGTGACCTGCGGCGCATGGCAGGCTTCGCCGTCATTGCAGGTATCGGCAATGTCATGGCCGGGGTCGCCATTGGCGGCACGATGGGTGTCGGCGGAGCAATCCTCTACGGACTTCATTCCATCGTCGCAATGACCGCACTTTACCTTCTGGTCGGCGAAGCCGCGCGTCTTGGCGGCTCCTGGTCGCTTCAGACGCTCGGCGGCATCTATCGTCAGGCGCCATGGGTCGCCGCCGCCGCCTTCGTCATCTTCTTCGCCACCGCGGGTCTGCCACCTTTCTCCGGTCTCTGGCCGAAGATCGTGCTCTTGAAGGCCGCGCTCGACATCGGCGCCTGGTGGCTCTCCGCGGCCATCCTGGTCTCCGCCTTCCTGCTGACGCTCACCCTGGGGCGGGTCTTCCTGCTTGCCTTCTGGCGCCAGCGGTCGCTCGACATGGCCGGCTCGTCGTCCGCTGAGGGTCCGGTTGCGCCCGGAGCATGGGAGCGCTCTCTACCGCTTGGCGGCCTCGTCGTGTTGCTCGTCTTTTTCGGTCTGTTCCCGGAAATCCCCGTCCGGCTGTCACAGGCGGCTGCCACCAGCCTTGCGGATCCGACCGCTTACATCCAGTCCGTCTTCCCGGCGGGAGGTGCTGAATGACCACCTATATCTTCAACGTCATCTTTGCCGTCGTCTGGGTGGCGATCACCGGCAGCGCCACGCTGCTCAATCTCGTTTTCGGCTTCTTTATTGCGACGCTCGCCCTGTGGATTGTCCGCGGAGAGATGGGCGGCCCAGGCTACTGGATTCGCGTTCGCCGCGTCCTGTCCCTGCTGCGGCTCTTCCTCAAGGAACTGGCGATGTCGGCCTTCCGCGTCGCGGTCATGGTGTTCAGTCCGCGGCTCGACCTGAAGCCCGGCATCTTCGCCTTCCCGCTCACGGTCACCCGCGACTTTGAGATCACGCTACTTGCCAACCTCATTACCCTGACACCCGGTACGCTGTCCGTGGACGTTTCCGACGACTGCAAGACGCTCTACGTCCACGCGCTCGACTGCTCCGATCCGGAGAGCGCGCGCCGTGACATCGCCGACGGGTTTGAACGCAAGATCCTGGAGGCGTTTCGCTGATGACCGCCGAGTCCATCACCCAGTTCGCCGTCCATGCCGGCCTCGTCGTCCTCGGCATCTCCTTTCTGCTGACCGTCTGGCGCGGCATCAAGGGCCCGACACTGCCGGACCGGGTGATCGCGCTCGACATGCTGGTCGGCATCGTCATGGGCTTCATCGCGTTGATCGCCATCCGCACAGGGTTCACGCTCTACATCGACATTGCGATCTCGCTTGGCCTCGTCGGCTTCCTGGCAACGGTCGCCTTCGCCCGCTTCATCCTGTCGCGCAAGCGCAGGGAAGGGGAGGACGGCTCGCCCCCGGATGGATCGTCGCAACAAGCGGCTGAGCAAAAAGTCGAAGCGTCAGATGCTTTGGTGCCCGTGACGGCAGTACCTGTGGCAGCG
The DNA here is from genome assembly GCA_023399635.1 of Pseudomonadota bacterium. Taxonomy (GTDB): domain Bacteria; phylum Pseudomonadota; class Alphaproteobacteria; order Rhizobiales; family Rhizobiaceae; genus Neorhizobium. The sequence continues at coordinate 3,797 of JAEWOP010000104.1, read as the reverse complement.
CTGTCTGCGCCGGAGGCCGGTGCGCCCGCCCTGAAACAGACACCCTCCAAGCCCGCCTTGAGCAAATCGGAAGCAACCAAGGCAAGCGCGGCCAAGGTGAAGATTGCCAAGGCCAAGGCGGCCAAGAAAGCGGCTGTTCCTGCCGAAGCTGGCAAAACAGGAACGGTTGCGTCGCCGTCTGCCGGCTCGCGCGCACCGCGCAAAACCGCCGTGAAGAACAAGTCGTCCGTCAAGAAGGAGACGCCGTGATGGACATCCTGCTCGCGTTCACCACCGCCGCACTTATCCTTTCCGGTTCTGTGTTCGTCTTTGCGGCAGCGGTCGGCATCAACCGCTTCCCGGATCTCTATTCGCGTATGCACGCGGCGTCGAAGGCCGGGACCGTCGGTTCCGCCCTCATGCTGATTGCGGTCGGCGTGCACGCCGCCGATCTCGCGATCCTGGCGCGCTCGTTTGCCGGTTTCTTCTTTTTCGTGCTGACGGCGCCTGTGTCGGCGCATCTCCTTGCCAAGGCATCGCACGAATCGGGCTATCCGCTTTCAGATCTGTCCGTGCAGGATGAAATGCGGCACACATCCGCCGACGCGTAGTTCTGCAGCCGTCCGGCTATGCAACCTGCTGCGACCATACTATGAAAATTGCTCGTAATAGTATCGGTGACTCGATTTATTTAAGCCGATTCGAGTTCGATGCTACTTTTGAGGCTTTCATTGTCGCGTTTCAGACTATACATCAGCAACAGTTGAATACGATGTCGCTCAAGACAACGGCGCTACTTTCTTCCTAGGCTACTCCGAAAACTTTCGTCGAGGATCTTGGTGGAGCGCGCCGTGATCTTGTGATGCTGCCTGTTGGCCATGAGGTCCGTTTGTCTGTCGCTTCTCTGACAGGCTGCGGTACCGGCCCGTGCAAAGACAGCAAGGCTCCACGCAACGAGGCTTCCCACGGCGCGCAGAAAAAGCTGCGTCGCACCAAGAATAAAAAGACAGGAGACAAAAATGACAGAAGTGGCATCCGATAAGGGGCAGGACCTGCTGGTCGAACTGACCGCCGATATCGTCGCCGCCTATGTGAGCAATCACGTAGTGCCGGTGGCAGATCTGGGCGGCCTAATTTCCGACGTTCATTCCGCCTTGAGCAACACCTCGGCACCTGCTCCAGTGGCCGCCGTGACGGAAAAGCCCAAGCCACCTGTTTCGATCAAGAAGTCGATCGAGGACGATTATCTGATCTGTCTCGAAGACGGCCAGAAGTTCAAGTCGCTGAAGCGCCACTTGATGACCCACTACAACATGACCCCGGAAGAATACCGCGAGAAGTGGGGCCTTCCCGCCGATTACCCGATGGTTGCTCCGGCCTACGCCCAGGCACGTTCCCGCCTTGCAAAGGAAATGGGCCTCGGCCAGCGCCGCAAGCGCGCCAAATAAGTTTCATGCCAAGATCTTCTTGAAATGGGTCGGGAGCATTCGCTTCCGGCCCATTTTCCTTTCAAGGGTGCATGAAAGAGGATAGAAATCCTAGCGTGAGCCGGGCGTTATAAGTTTTACATAAAGAGAGTCAGTTGGTTATCAAAATCATCGGCTGATCATCGTCCCCTTGCATCTCCACTCAAGGTATGAATAAATTCCTATAAGAGGAGTTGTCATGCCTATATCTCCACCGAGCCTCCCACGGCACCCGGCCGCTGAGTCGCCCAGTTCAAGCTTTGCCTGGCAAGCGCCGGCTTCCCGTCGCTTCCCCGAGCGAACAGTGTGCCGTATCGTCCGTCAGGTGGTGGCCGAACTGATCATGCTCTCCAGCGACCGTGTGTTCCTCCGCCGTGACCGTCGCCGGATGGCCTGCCATGTGCGCCAGATCTCCATGTATGTCTGCCATGTCGCGCTCAGCATGCCCCAGCCGGACATCGCTGCCGCCTTCGGACGAGACCGCACCACGGTCGGCCATGCCTGCCACGTAGTGGAGGATCGTCGCGACGATCCTTACTTCGACGACTTCGTGTCGGCCGTTGAGCGGATCGTCATCGCCATCTTCGGTAACCCGGAGGTGAGCAGCCATGGATAAGCCGAGAAGGGCCAAGGCTGGCGAGGACCATCTGCTGCTGACGCCGATGGAAAAGCGCGACCTGTTGAGGCTGCTCCGACGCCTTCTTCATGGCGCCATCGATCTGGCGCCAACAGAGGGCGGATCCGCTTCGTCACAGGCCGGGGAGGGGCGTGCCGTCGCCGAGAAGCTGATCCGGTTTTCCTTGGGCGAAGGCTTGCTTCAGCGAAGCGACAACAGGCTGACGGCCACGTCAAACACGGCAGGCTATCTGCGTCGCAGCCTTCTTGCCGATGACGATCCCTTTGCGGAGCAGCACCGCCTGATAACCGAAGAGAGCGTTGACGTGGAAGGCGTTCGCGAAAAGGTACGCCGCAACCTCGCCGAATCGCCGCTCTCCCTGCTGTCTCGCCTGAAGGATCGCGCGGGGAGTTCCTTCCTGCCGCCGGAAGCGGTCGAAGCGGGAGAGCGTCTGTTGCGCGATTTCACCCGGGGCCAGTTGCAGCCGCGCGTGACGGCCAGCTGGGAACCGCGGCTGTCGGGCCGAGGCAAGGGCGATCGGGGCGGCCAGGCCGACATCGCGGATACGGCGATTGCCGCCCGAGACCGTTTTTCCCGCGCCGTGGACGCGATGGGACCCGAGCTTGCCGGGGTCGCTATTGATGTCTGCTGCTTTGCCAAGGGCCTGGAAGCGGTGGAGCGGGAGCGGCAATGGCCGGCGCGCTCGGCAAAACTGATGTTGCGCACCGCGCTCCTGGCACTGTCCCGGCATTACGCACCGCCGCAGGCAAGAAGCGGTCGCACGAGCCATCACTGGGGAGCCTCGGATTACCGCCCGTCCATGCCGCGCTGAAACATAAGCTCAGGCAGCAGCCTGCAACTGGGCCTCGTCGCGGATACGTTTTACCATCGAGCGCAACCCGTTGGCACGCTGTGCCGACAGGTGTTCAACAAGCCCGATGCGCTTGAAGATGTCGATCGCATCGGTCTTGGCGATCTCCGAGGCATGCTTGCCCGAATAGGCGCTCAGCACGATCGCGACCAGTCCACGCACGATATGTGCGTCGGAATCGCCTTCGAACGTCAACACCGGATCGGCGCCGTCTTCGGCCACATGGCTGACCAGCCACACCTGGCTGGCGCAGCCCTGGACCTTGTTTTCCGCCGTCCGCTTGTCCTCCGGCAGCTCCGGAAGCGCCTTGCCCAGCTCGATGACGTAGCGGTAGCGGTCCTCCCATTCGTCAAGATAAGCAAAGTCGTCGATGATCTGGTCGATCTTGGCCATCGGGGCCTCCGTTCTGTCTTTGCCTGCATATAGGGAGGATTGCCTGCCTCGTGAACAGAAAAAAAGCCGCGAGGATCGACCTCGCGGCTCAGCAAAGACTGCTGAAGGTTCAGGGGCAGTCAGGCGCGGGACCGAAGATCGGACAAGCGCAAGAGGGTGGAACGGTCAGACGCAGATCGTCGCGCCGAGCATCAAGGTGTTGCGGGGCGCTTCTGCGGAAGCGGAATGCTGCCGGTGGAAATCGTCCCGGTCGAGACCGTATCGATGGAAGCGGTAGAAAGCGGCTTTTGCGGCATTGGCTGGGGATCGGCGACCTGCGCGATTGCCGGATCACTGTCGGCAAACTGTTTGTCGAGAAGTTCGAAGGCGACCCTTGCACCTTCCTTGGCGCGCTGGCCCAGAGCCGAAAAGGTTTCGGCACCCTAGATGCACACGTCAGGCTTTTCGAGGCAAATGGCACTCAGATACTGGT
>JAEWOP010000093.1 GCA_023399635.1 Pseudomonadota bacterium | reverse complement strand
CGCCGTTCTCAACGCAGTCAGGATCGTCATCTCCGAAAGCAGCAGGGGATAGCCGCTCTCGACATCAGCCAGCACACCAAAGGCTGTCACCGTCTGGCGGCCGCTTCGGGTATTCTTGGGGTGGCCGTTCACGTATTTGAAGCCGTAAAGCCGTCCATCGCTCGTCGGCATGAGCTCGATCACGCCATCCGCAGAGTGCGACGCGACCCGTGCTGTCTTGTCAAAGTTCTGCCAACGCCGGAAATCTTCTTCAATGTAGCTGCACAGTTCGAGAAGAAAGCGGTCGATGCCTGTTTCCAGGACAAGGTCCATCATGTTCTCGACACTGACGAATGGTACGAGATTAAGCTTCTCGAGCGTCATCCGAAACTCCTTGTAGGGCGATCAAGCACCTTCCGACCCATGAGGCTCGCTGTGAGGTCCACCAGCAGAGTTGCGGTTCGCCCTCGTTCATCGAGGAAGGGATTGAGTTCAACGAGGTCGAGGCTGGAGACGAGACCGCTATCATGCAGCATCTCCATCACCAGATGCGCCTCCCGGAATGTTGCGCCGCCAGGCACGGTCGTTCCGACAGCCGGCGCGACGGCGGGATCGAGGAAGTCTACGTCCAGACTGACATGCAGGAGGCCGTCTGCTTCAGCGACCTGTTGCAGGAAGTCGCGCAACAAGGCAGCAACCCCATGCTCGTCGATCGAGCGCATGTCGTGGACGGCTATCCCGGTGCGGGCCACTGCGGAGCGCTCGGCCGGATCGACGCTGCGAATACCGATCATGCAGACATGTGTGGGATCGACGGGGAACGCCAGCGGCGGGAAGAAGCGGTCGAACCCGGGCTGACCGGTGAAATACGCCACAGGCACACCATGCAGGTTACCGCTCTGGGTCGACTCCAGCGAATGAAGATCCGTATGCGCGTCGAGCCAGAGAACAAAGAGCGGCCGCCCGTTTTCAGCCGCTCGCCGCGCGACACCGGCGACGGTCCCCGCCGAAAGCGCATGGTCGCCTCCAAGAAAGATCGGCATGCTGTCGCCACTCTCCCTGTAGGCGACCTCCGCCAGCAGATCTGTCCAGGCTGCGACCTCAGGAAGATGATGGATCGCCTGGTTGAAGTGCTCAACAGGCTGCCCGCTGGGAGGCTGAAGATTTCCAAGATCGCTCACCTCATGCCCAAGCTCGGCCAGCGCCGTGGCAAGTCCCGCAACGCGAAGGGCGCTCGGACCCATCTCACAACCTAGACGGGATGCGCCTTCTTGAAGCGGGACACCAATCAACTTGCACTGCATTCGTCATCTCCTTTGCATGCACAAAATCACGGACGATCGGCAGGATGAACAATGCAGTTTGATACATTGAGGTGCTATTATTACCAAAACGACGGCTAAAGGTGACGTTCTGACATGGAAAGCATCGACGACAAGTTAGTCACCCTTCTGCGGCACAATGCGCGACGAAGTATCTCTGACCTGGCAATTGAGTTGGGCACATCACGTGCAACGATCCGGGCCCGCATTGACAGGCTGGAACGCAACGGCACCATCATCGGCTATACGGTTATTCTGCGCGCCGATGCAGTTGAGTCCACGGTGCGCGGCATCATGATGATTGAAATAGAGGGCCGCGTGACGGATCGGGTGATTGCGGCACTCGGCGGCCTTCCCGAAGTTTCGTCTATCCACACCACCAATGGTCGGTGGGATCTGATCCTTGAACTGGGATCGCCAACTTTGACAGATTTCGATGCTGTCCTGCGGCGTATCCGTCTGATTCCGGGTATCACAGCCAGTGAAACAAGCCTCTTGCTTGCCACTCCGAGGAGTACGAGGGCTCGCCTGGCTTAGCTTAGAGAGCTCGGAAGACGGACCTAGTCTGCAAGCTCGGGAAAGTTTTCCCGCATTTCATCTATGCTCCGGCAGACAAATTCATCCGCATGAAGTGTGACTGCGACGTTGTCGGCAACGTTTAGGGTTTCTTCAAATTTGACCGGAACCGTTTCTCCGTTATGGCGCACGAGTGTCGCCTCGTGCCGGAAGCCATGCTTCAACAGCCAATCTCTGGGAGCAGTAAGGCTGAGGGCAACGCGGATCGCACCGTCATCTTCCTTGGTCGCTGTGAGCTTGTAGGAAGCAGGTACGCGTTGACCGCCGAGTTCGATCTCGCCGGGGTGGCTGGCTTGCGCGAGGTGTTCGCTCATGCTCTCGTGCTCCTTGTTATCGAGGGGTTGCCGGACAACCCTTTGCTCTGGGAGTTGGTTCCGGCGAGCATGAGCAGGACGTGCGAAGCTACAAGCTCGCACGATCGGATGAGGATGGAAGACATGAACGATCGGGATTTATTGGCAAGCTTGTTCAAAGCCGCTGTAGCCGAAGCCGATCCGTCTAACGGTATCCGCGCCCACCTGCCGGAAGCCCCCAAGAAAGGTCGCACAGTGGTCGTCGGCGCCGGCAAGGGCGCGGCACAGATGACGCTTGCCCTGGAGGAGATCTGGCCGCAGCCGCTTTCCGGAGTCGTCGTGACCCGCTACGGATACGGCTGCAAGACACACAACATCGAAGTTCTGGAAGCCGCCCACCCCGTTCCCGACGAAGCCGGACTTCTCGCGGCAGCGGAGGTGATGCGAGTGGTGCGCGATCTCACCGCGGATGACCTGGTAATTGCCTTGATTTGCGGCGGCGGGTCGGCACTTCTGCCAGCACCGCCTGAAGGCTTCACTCTGGCTGACGAAGTTGCCGTGAACGCGTTATTGCTCGAGTCGGGTGCTCCGATTTCTGCAATGAACACCATTCGCAAACACTTCTCCACGATCAAAGGTGGCCGTCTTGCCGCTGCCACCCGCGCTCGTGTGGTCTCCTTGATCGTATCGGACATTCCAGGTGACAATCCTGCCTTCGTCGCCTCCGGCCCGACAATACCAGATGCAACCACCCGCCACGATGCTCTGAACCTTGTCTCGCAATACCGGATGCGATTGCCGGAGCCGCTTCTCTCTCACCTGCGCTCCCCCGTGGCGGACGCGCCGCGGCCGGACGACATGATTTTTGCCCGCAATGAACACCACATCATCGCCTCGGCGGGCCTCTCCCTGGAGGCAGCGGCACGATCCGCACGCGATCAGGGCTTTCACGCGGTGATCTTGTCCGACTCCATCGAGGGCGAGGCTCGTGACGTCGGGCTCGTTCACGCAGCCATTGCTCGGGAAGTGTGCCTGCGAGGAAGGCCATTTCCGCGCCCGACGGTCATCCTTTCTGGCGGGGAAACGACGGTGACTATCACCACGAAGGGCGGGAGAGGCGGACGCAACGGGGAGTTTGCCCTGGCGCTCGCCTTGGCTATCGATGGCTATCCCATCACCGCGCTGGCGGCTGACACGGATGGAATCGATGGATCGCAAGACAATGCAGGGGCGTTCTGCGACGGCACCACTGTGCAACGGCTCAAGGCTTCAGGATTGGACGGCCGGGCCCTACTTTCAACTCACGACAGTTATTCGGGCTTCCAAGCCATCGGCGACCTTTTCGTTACCGGCCCCACGGGCACGAACGTCAATGACTTTCGTGCCATCCTGGTTCGATAACCGGATCGGACCAAGCTTTTGACGCTCGTTTGATCGGAAGGTTCCCGGTGTCAGCCCCGTCCTTTTGCGGAAGCATCGGGAAAAATAGCCAGGATCAGAAAACCCGAGATCATGGGCGATCTGCTGAACTGTGGCCGACGTGAATACCAGCGCGCGCCTCGCCTCATCGATCACGCGCGACATGATCATATCGTGCACGGTCGCGCCGGTAACCTGACGCACGATCCGGTTCAGATGCGTGGTCGAGATATGAAGACGCCGCGCGTATTCGGCGGCCGACAGATGTGCGCGGAAGTCCTTCCCGATCATCTCCTTGAGCGCCTCCACCCTGACGTGGTGAATGGCTTGAGCACCATCGGTGTCTTGCAATCCCGCCAGACGGCCAAGCAGCGTCAGTGCCGTCGTCAGATAAGCCTCCATCAGGTCATCGCTGCCACTCCGATGGGTATCGTACTCTTCAGAGATCCGGCCAATCGTCGCCT
>JAEWOP010000090.1 GCA_023399635.1 Pseudomonadota bacterium | reverse complement strand
CCTTGATAATCGCCGCCCGACCTGCAGTCATCTTTGGTTTAGCAGCTTCCGGAACCAATTCGCGCACGCTTTCGGCAGCGCTGGGTTCGAAGAGCTTGACCTCGACATTCGGCACTTCTGCGAACGCCCCGAGAATCAGAGGCTTTACCACGCCCCACTCAAGCCCACCGTTTCCACATCCGAGTGGCGGTAGTGCGATCGATCTGATTTTCAGCCTACGGACCTGCTCTACCAGATCTTCGAGGCCACATTCGATATCAGACAAACGCGACGGCTGCCGCCAATGGCGCTTCGTAGGGAAGTTAATGATAAATTTTGGCTCTGCGAGTTGCCCGTTATCGAAAACGAACATCTTACAGGGTATGACCTCACCGGCCTTGCACGCCGCTTCATACGCTTTGAAGTTGGAAGGCCATTTGCGTTTGAACTGGAGGGCAATGCCTTTGCCCATGACGCCGACCGTGTTGACGGTGTTTACAATCGCGTCAACACGCTGCTCTAGCAAATCGCCGTGAGCAATCTCGACTGCCATGAATTCCTCTCAATAGTACCAACCCGGAACGATCTGGATCGGCGGATTCCAACCCGTATTAGCCAACGCCATTTGAACTTGGCCGGCCATTTTCCGGGACTTTACCCCGATTTGGGTGATGACAGCAAGCGGCACCGTATCACGCACGAGAAACTCTGCTTGCCGCGTTTCCATCCTCATCATATGCGCCGGCGTCGATCGATTCTGCCAATACTTGCAGTATCCGCCCAGCAGTGGATGCTCAAAAAAGATGCTCCAGTTGATTTGATTAAGATCGTTCAAATCGCTGAAAAAGGAAGCGATTGCCATTACTGCGTGGTAGTCCGTGAATACGAACGGAGCGCCTTGGTTGGCGATGATCTGCGCTGTTGTAGTCAAGTAGACGATATCGTTCTGAGTCAAGTCACAGCCAGGAACATTGCCTTTGTCGATCGTCATCAGCATTGGCGATCGCGGAGCGAAATGAAACGGCACATAATGATGGAGTGTTCCTCCGGGCGCTATTGGCACCATTGTACGCGCCCGGCGGTCTTGAATTGTTTCGTAGGCGATGTTGGTCGGGTTAAGCCCATCTGCCGTCAATCGCTCCTTAGACAGCAGCGCCCCCGATGACGCGATTGCCGCAAGGTTGGCGATCGCGGTTATGTGAAACAGGTGCGTAGGGACTGGCGCAGCCATTCGAGAGATGTTCCTGGGGTAGCTGTTCACGCTTGACTTAATGTTTAATATAGCAAATATAGCAAATATGACAAACATGCAAGACCCCTCCGCCATCCTTCGCGCTATCCGTGCGAAACTCGATTTAACCCAGGAGCAGCTCGCCGAACGTCTCGGCGTCTCCTTCGCTACCATCAATCGATGGGAGGGAGGCCTGAACGCCCCACAAAGAGCTGCGCGTGCCACCATAAATGCCTTAGCGGTCGAGGCGGGTGTGGACGTCGGGGTCGATGAAATCGCTGAAATGGCCGCGGCAGTTGGTGTGACCCGGCGTAGAAGTGCAAGGACGTCAGCGCCTTCCACGAAATCAATGGAGCAAATGCTGTGGGATGCGGCCTGCTCGATCCGGGGCGAGAAGGATGCGGCCAAGTTCAAGGACTATCTGCTGCCGCTCCTGTTCCTGAAGCGCCTGTCCGACGTCTTCGACGACGAAATAGCACGGCTGTCGGAGGAGTATGGCGACCGCGAAACGGCGCTTGAGATCGCCGAGGGAGATCATTCCCTGCTGCGCTTCTATCTGCCGCCCGAGGCGCGTTGGGGTGTCATCAGCGGGCGCGATGCCTATGACTGGCCGCTCGACGACAAGGGCGAGACCACCAAGCCGAAGGACATCGGCGAGCACCTGACCAAAGCCGTCCGCGCCGTGGTCAAACAGAATCCGGCCCTGTCGGGCGTCATCGATGTGGTCGACTTCGCCGCCGAGCGCAACGGCGAGCGGGACGTCAATCCCGCCAAGCTGCGCGGCGTGATCGAGACCTTCTCGGACGCACGCTACCGGCTCGGCCTTGCCGATGTGCAGCCGGACTTTCTTGGTCGTGCCTATGAGTATCTGCTGCGGAAATTCGCAGAAGGTTCGGGCCAGAGTGCGGGCGAGTTCTTCACGCCGACCGAGGTCGGCTTCCTGATGGCGCATATCATGCGGCCTCGCCCCGGCGAGGATTGCCACGACTATGCCTGCGGCTCGGCCGGTCTTCTGGTGAAGCTGCAATTGGTCGCGCGTGAACTCGACCCCACCAGCAAGGTGCCGCTGAAGCTCACCGGCCAGGAGCTTCAGGCTGAGAGCTATGCCGTGGCGCAGATGAACGGCATCATCCACGACATGAGCATCGAGATCGCCCGCGGCGACACGATGATCAATCCGAAGTTCCGCACAGCGGACGGCAAGGTGAAAACGCATGATGTCGTCGTCGCCAATCCGATGTGGAACCAACCCTTCGCGCCGGATGTGTTCGCCAACGATCCGTTCGACCGCTTCCGCACGGCGGGCGGCATCACCACCGGCAAGGGCGATTGGGCCTGGCTTCAGCACACGCTCGCCTGCCTCGGCGATCACGGCCGCGCCGCCGTGGTGCTCGATGCTGGCGCGGTGACACGCGGCTCGGGCTCGAAGAACGAGGACAAGGAACGCAACATCCGCAAATGGTTCGTCGATCAAGACCTGATCGACGGGGTGATCCTGCTGCCGGATAACCTGTTCTACAACACCTCCGCCGCCGGTGTGATCGTGGTGCTGAACAAGCGCAAGCCGGCGGCGCGCAAGGACAAGATCGTCCTTCTCAACGCCAGCAAGCGGCTCAAAAAGGGCAAGCCCAAGAACTACATTCCCGAGGATGACATCCGGCCGCTGGCGGTCGCTTTCCTGAAGGGCGAGCCGGTAGAGGGTGAAGTCGCCGTCATCACCAGAGGGCAGGCCGAAGAGGCGGATTACAATCTAAGCCCGAGCCGTTGGGCCGGACGTTCATCCCAAGAGGAAGTCGGCTCGGTAAGCGCACTTCTTAAGGAGTTGACCGAAATTGAAGATCGGTCGTCCGCGTTGATTATGCAGTTGAAAGAAGTGCTGGGGAGGGTCAACGATGCCGTCTGATACCTCGACCGGTGAGGCAGCATTGTCGCCCGGTTGGACTAGGAAGTCCCTGGCAGAACTCTGCCGTATTCTCAGCGGCGGAACACCTCCGAAGTCGGAGGCACGTTACTGGATTGGTGATGTACCTTGGGTGTCGGGCAAGGACATGAAGTCAGCTCGACTCTTCGATGCCATAGATCACGTGTCAGTCGATGCGATTGGTGCCGGAACGCGAATGGCACCGGCCGGAGCGGTACTATTGCTTGTTCGCGGGATGGGATTGGCGAAGGATCTGCCGGTCGCCGTCGCCAAACGCGCGATGGCCTTCAATCAGGACATTAAGGCTCTCGTTCCGAAAGTGGACGGCATGGGGCCGTTCATCCGCGCAGCAATCTACGCAAACAAGGCTCAGTTGTTGGCGCGTATCGTGCCGTCAGCGCACGGAACGATGACGCTAAATCTCGACGATATTGAGAGCTTCGAAGTTGCAGCCCCGGACGACGCTGCCGAAGCGATAGCGCTCGGCGAGCTACTCGATCAAGTCCACGACTTGGCAGATTCCGCGACCCAAGAGCTGTTGGTGGCCGAGCACCTCAAGCGCGCGGCAATGCGGGCGCTGTTTACAAAGGGCATGCGCGGCGAGGCGCAGAAGGACACCGAGATCGGCTCAGTGCCGGAGAGCTGGGAGGTTCGGCCCTTGGAAGCAATCGCCAACATCTATTCCTCGAGCAGGCTCGGGTATGGTGAATTGTTGGCCCGAGAAGAACTACCTTCGGCTCCATCCAGTCTTCATGTTCTAGGCATAAAAGTCATTGATATGACCCGTTGCGAGGCGGAATCAGTCCTTGATGACGCAGAACTGAAGAAATTCGTACCAAAAGCCGAAGCGGAACAACGCTGCATCGCCCCCGGAGCAATTGTCTTTCCGAAAAACGGAGCAGCGATTTCTACCAATAAGAAGCGTCGTGTTGGATCGTGGTGCGTACTCGATCCAAACGTAATGGCGCTCCACGCCAAAGAGGAAGTTGACCAAGCATTCCTGTTTCATTGGATGCTAAATTTTGATCTACGATCGCTTGTGAAGCCGGGGCCTGTGCCGAACTTTGGGAAGGGTGACATCTCCGGTATTTCGGTTCAGTTTCCGCCGACCCTTGACGAACAACGTGAGATCGTCGCCGTTCTCAATGCAATCGACCGAAAGATCGATCTGCAAAAGCGCAAGCGCGCGGTGCTCGACGAGCTCTTCAAGGCCCTGCTGCACAAGCTGATGACGGGCGAAATCCGCGTCGCCGACCTTGACCTGTCGGCGCTGGAACCGGCGAAAGAAACGGAGGCCGCGGCATGAGCGAACTCAAGATCACCGAAGCCGGGACGGTTCAGTTTCCGATGGTGAAGCACGCCGTCGAGATCGGCTGGACGCCGCTCACCCCCGATGTCGCCAAGCAGAAGCGCGGCGGCGAGGCCGGGATGCTACTGCGCGACGAGCTGGAGACGAAGCTCGCCCAGTTCAATGGCTGGATGAGCAAGGATGCCATCCGCTCGGTCATCGAGACGCTCGACGCCCTGCCGCCGACCATCGAGGGCAATCGCGAGATGCTGTCGTGGCTGCGCGGCGAGCGGCAATGGTACGACGAGGAGGAGAAGCGCCACCGCCGGGTGACGCTGGTCGATTTCGACCACCCGGAGGTCAACGCCTTTCATGTCTCCTGGGAATGGGCGCTGAAGCCGCCGGCACGCAAGGGCAACCGTGCCGATGTGATGTTTCTCATCAACGGCGTACCGGTCTGCATCGTCGAGCACAAGAACCCGAAGGACGGCGACGCCATCGAGCGTGCCATCAAGCAGTTGCGCCGCTATGAGATCGAGACGCCGGAGCTGATCGGCTCGCCGCAGCTTTTCAACGTCACGCATCTCTTGGATTACTGGTATGGCGTCACTTGGAACGCCAACCGCCGCTTCCTCGCCCGCTGGAAACAGGCGCCGGACGAGGCCTATCGCTTCGCCGTGCAGGCATTTTTCGAGCGCACCGACTTCCTGCGCACGCTTCAGCACTGGATTCTGTTCTACGTCGAGGACAGCGAGACCCGGAAATCGGTGCTGCGCCAGCATCAGCGCCGCGCCATCGACACGGTGATCGAGCGCTGCGCCGACCCGAAGAAGGATCGCGGCCTCGTCTGGCACACGCAAGGGTCCGGCAAGACCTTCACCTTGCTCACGGCGGCCCGGCTGATCCTGGAACAGAAGGAGCACTTCAAGAACGCCACCGTGATCCTGGTTGTCGATCGCACCGAGCTCGAAGGCCAGATGAAGGGCTGGGTCGAAAAGCTGCTCGGCGAGATGCAGAAGCAGGACATCGCCACCTGGCGGGCCAACACCAAGGCGCAGTTGCAGGACTTTCTCACCAGCGACAAGCGCGGGCTGATCCTGTCGATGATCCACAAGTTCGAGGGCGTCGACAAGGACAGCAACACCCGCGACAACATTTATGTCTTCATCGACGAGGCGCATCGTTCGGTCGCCAAGGACCTCGGGACCTACCTGATGGCCTCGGTGCCGAACGCCACGATCATCGGCTTCACCGGCACGCCCATCGCCAAGACCGAACAGGGCGAAGGCACGTTCAAGATTTTCGGCAAGGACGACGAGAAAGGCTACCTCGACAAGTATTCCATCGCCGAGTCGATCGAGGACGAGACGACGCTGCCGATCAAGCACGTCATGGCGCCGAGCACGATGACAGTGCCGGCGGAGCGGCTCGACAAGGAGTTCTTCGAGCTGGCGGAGGCCGAGGGCATCACTGACATCGACGAGCTCAACAAGGCGCTCGACCGCGCCGTGGGCTTGCGCACCTTCCTCACCGCCGACGACCGCATCGAACATGTGGCGGCATTCGTCGCCGATCACTTCAAGGAGAACGTGCTCCCGCTTGGCTACAAGGCATTTCTGGTCGGCGTGAACCGCGAGGCCTGTGCCAAGTACAAGCGGGCGCTGGACAAGCTGCTGCCGCCCGAGTGGAGCGAGCCGATCTATACCGAGAACGCGGCCGACATCGTCGACCGCCCACTGGTAGCTGAGTTGCAGGTCAGCGATGAGCGCGAGGCAGACGTTCGCTTGCTTTTCAAGAAGGCGGACAAGGACCCGAAAATCCTGATCGTCACCGACAAGCTGCTGACCGGCTATGACGCCCCGCTGCTGTACTGTCTCTACCTCGACAAGCCGATGCGTGACCATGTGCTGTTGCAGGCGGTGGCGCGTGTCAACCGCCCCTATGT
>JAEWOP010000014.1 GCA_023399635.1 Pseudomonadota bacterium | reverse complement strand
GGTGCCTGGCAGAAGAACAACGGCATCCGGATCGACCACATGTTGCTGTCGCCGGAAGCTGCCGACAAGCTGCAGTCGACGGCCATTGAAAAGCATGTTCGCGGGTGGGAAAAGCCGTCAGACCACGTGCCGGTCACGGCGATCTTCGATTTTCAAGCAGCCGCCTGATTTTCTCGCCGAGCCTCACTCGACGGCGTGCGTCAGTTCGTGCGAAAGCGCAACTGCGACGCGGCGCTCTTCTTCATTGGCAACGGAGAAAGCCTGCTCCTGAAGCAGTTGCATCCAGCCGCAGTCCTTTGGTCCGCAGCGATCGAGCGCTGCCGTGAGGAATGCGAGACCCCGCACCGTCTGCCCCTCCTGGAAAAGCACGTCGCCAAATACGGCCATGGCGCCGGCATGTCCGCTCTTGCGCGCCTGGTTCAGCCATTTCTTTGCCTGGTGGACATTTCGCGACCCGCCCTCGCCCGCAAGGATCATCTTGGCGAGCTGGAACTGGGCCTCGGCCACGCCAAAGGCGGACGCCGCCTGGAAGTAGATCTGGCGCGCCTGGGAAAGATCCCGCCTGACCGGGCTTCCCGCAATACCGTCGCGATAATAGCCAGCCAGTGAAAGAAGCGCGTTGACGAAGAAGCCGGTATCTTCCGAACCGGGCTCGATGCCGGCGGCCGCAATTTCGTTGTAGATCTTGAAGGCCTCGAAGTCATTCTTGGCGACCCCGTCGCCATAGGCGTACATGTTGGCAAGCGCCCACCGCGAGCCAGTATGGCCTTTTTCGGCAGCATAGCGATAAGCTTCGACCGCCTCTTCCTTCTGCCCGCTCTTGTAGGCCTAGAAGCCGAACTTGAAGAGATCGAAGGGCCCGGACTCCTTCGTCACGCCCGCGTTGATATCGAAGGCTGCAGCAGAACCGGCCATGGCGGAGGCAAGACATACCCCCAGAAGCAATACTCTCATGGATCCTTTACCAGACATCGACATCGCTCAGGCTTTTCCGGCGGGCATCAAGAAACCAACAACGGGCGGTGACGCTGGAGCCTGAACACCTCCAATGGAGCCGGCGAAAGCGGCACATGGGGAGACCCTACCTGCGCTTCTCGGCAGGATTAGGACCCCGCGCCGCGATGACAGCTTTTGTACTGTATTCGAAGAAGCAACGCCCCTCGCCCCCGCAACGTCTGGCTTTCGCACTATATTCCCGCCCATGACACTCCAACTCAGGCGCCCCGCCCCCGCAGTCCGCCTCTTTCGCCCCTACCGCTGCTCCCCGTTTGTGGCGGGAAATAGACAATTTGCGCCCCCTCCCGACACCGACAAATGCTAAAATCAAGATGTTGCTAAATCGTCACAAGGTTGTCGTGGCACGGACGAACAGGCACAAAAAAGCCCGGCGCGAACCGGGCTTCTTGAAGTCAGTCACGTCACCTTAGAAGGTGATGCGGTAGGAGCCGGAGACGGCGTAGGCCCAATCGGCATCTGCGGTGGCGTCGTAAGTCGCTGCGTTCGCGCGCGACTGCTCGCCAGAGGTAAGATAGCTGACCGCACCTCCGAACCGCAGCTCCCCGGGTCCAGCCTCCACCGCAACGCCCGCACCGACGGTCCAGCTATCGGTATAGATATCAGCGCCGGTATCTACGCCGCGATCCCAGGTGAGGTTGACGGTACCTGAAATTTTCTCATTGAATGCGTGACCGACGCCGGCTTGGATAGTCCATCCGTCACGCCAATTGTAAACGTCGCGGCGAGGTATATAGCCGGCACCGGGGACACCCAGTGCGGCAATTGCCGTTGGCGTATAGATACTGTAGTTCAGGTTATCCATCACGCTCCAGTCTGTCCACTTCACGGATCCGTAGACAAGCCAACCGGGAGCTACACCAGTCTGTAGGCTTAACTTTAGAGACTGAGGAAGGGTCCCGCTTCCGAACGCATCCTGCTCGCCAAACACCGCAGGTGGAAAACCTGCCGCAGGGTTCCAGGTGAACGAACCGTCGTTTGTTTCGTGCTCGATTTTCGACCGATACATCAACTGTACCCGCATCGCGTATTCCGTGATGTCGTATGCCACACCTATGCGATATCCAAAAGCAGCATCATCCTCGAGCCTCAGATTACCTGAAGCGGTGTTGGCCGTGTAATCAAAATCCTGTAAGAAGACGCCGCCGAGAAAGTGCAGGCGACCTTTGCCCATCTCCGCGCTGATGTCGCATGTGGCGCCATACTCATTAGTGATGAATTCCTTTCGAGTAGCGCCTGTACCGTTAGCTCCACTTGTCAAACTAGCAGCAACAGCCTCCGGTCCATACTCTGCGTCCGCCCCAAAAGGCTGCGTGTACGTGAACGCACACCCAAAGTTATCCGTCGCTTGCCACTTCGCGGCAAAGCTTGGAATGATGTAGTCCTGCGAGAAACGATCGTCCGTAGACTCCACTACTCCGCCTCGAGGCGGAATCGTTACTGTGGAATAATCCCTGCGCGGGGACACGTACGTGATACCGGCACGGCTCACGACGGTGCCGTCCTCGAACAGGATGTCAGTGTCTGCCTCACCGCGGTTCCAGCCGCCAGCCATTGCCGTCGAACTGAATGCTGCCGCTGCAGCGAGCGCTAGAATTCCTTTGGAAATAAGCGTCTTTTTCATTCTTCTCCCACCTCCCGGTATGCGATGACCGGAGTGTAGAAGGTTCAAGGTAAATGACAACTTTAGAGCTAGTGCGGATAGCCTTCAGGAGATGGCTGCAAATTTACGTAATGTTGCGATCAGGCTAGGCTTACAACCGCTTGAGAAGAATTTCTTTCTTTGTCTGCTGCTAGATAAGGCCTCTCTCTAGCACGAATTTCCAGGCTGTCGCCGGCATGTAGTAATACGGCAACATTGCGGCACCTGATTGATCTGCATGGAACCAAAGGCAGTTTAAGCCTAAAATAAGCATAGGCCCGCCGCGATTTTCCCCGCAGCGGGCATCATCATGGAAGATCGGCTCAGCCTGCCTCGGCGATTCTTTGAGCTGCCGTGCGCAGTGCGGCCAGTTGCACCTCCAGCTCGACAAGGCGCTCCCGCTCGGCTGCCACCACCTCGGGATCGGCGTTCTGGACGAATTTTTCGTTGCCAAGCTTCTTCGCCACGCGATACATGTCGGCCTCCGTCTTGCCGATTGCCTTCTCGATGCGCGCCTTTTCGGCCGCCAGGTCGATGAGGCTGCCGAGCGGCAGGCAGGCAATGGCTTCGCCGACAATCACCTGCGCCGCACCCTTGGGCGCAGTGGCAGAGGTCACGATGCTTTCCACCCGCGCAAGGCGGCGGATCGCGGCATCATGGCGCTTCAACCGCGACACCGTCACCTCGTTTGCCCCGACCACGATCAGCGGCGCAACAGCCGATGGCGGCACGTTCATCTCGGCACGCGCCGACCGAAGACCGGAGACAAGATCGATCAACCAGTTGATCTCGGCGGCGGCCGCCTCATCGGCGAACTCCGGAGCCGGCCAATCAGCGTGGCAAAGCAGGGTCTCGCGGCTCGCAGTATGGGCCCATAGCTCCTCCGTCATGAACGGCATGAACGGGTGGAGCAGTTTGTAGGTCTCCTCCAGCACATAA
Organism: Pseudomonadota bacterium; assembly: GCA_023399635.1. GTDB lineage: Bacteria > Pseudomonadota > Alphaproteobacteria > Rhizobiales > Rhizobiaceae > Neorhizobium. The sequence continues at coordinate 5,123 of JAEWOP010000014.1, read as the reverse complement.
GCGGCGCACGCCTGCGCTTCCGCCTTGGCCCTCTCGTCCTCGCCCATGAAGACCGGCTTCAGCAGTTCCAGGTACCAATCGCAGAACTGGTTCCAGACGAACCGGTAGAGCGCACCAGCCGCATCGTTGAAGCGCTGGCTCTCGATCGAGTCCGTCACCTCTTGGATGGTTCTCGCAAGCTCCGTCAGGATCCACCGGTTGATGGTGAGCGTCGATGTCTCCGGGATGAAACGCGGGTCACGCTCCACGCCGTTCATCTCGGCAAAGCGCGTCGCGTTCCAGAGCTTGGTGCCGAAATTGCGATAGCCGGCGATGCGCGCTGGATCGAGCTTCACATCCCGGCCCTGCGCCGCCATGATGGCCAGCGTGAAGCGCAGCGCATCCGCACCGTATTCGTCGATCAGTTCGAGCGGGTCGATGACATTGCCCTTGGACTTCGACATCTTCTGGCCGTTCTTGTCGCGAACCAGCGCATGGACATAGACCGTGTGGAAGGGCGCGACCGGGTTGCCGTCCTCGTCCTTCATGAAGTGCAGGCCCATCATCATCATCCGGGCGACCCAGAAGAAGATGATGTCGAAGCCGGTCACCAGAACGCTGGTCGGATAGTATTTCTCCAGTTCCTTCGTCTGCTCAGGCCAGCCGAGCGTGGAGAACGGCCACAGCGCCGAAGAAAACCAGGTATCGAGAACGTCCTCGTCGCGGGTCAGGATCTCGCCCGGGCGGAAGTTCTCCAGCAGGTCCTCGACATAGGCCTTCATCGGGCCTTCATGGGCGATGTAGTGCTGGATGGCGGCGTGCAGCGCCTCCTCCTCGGTCTTCTCCACGAAGACCTGCCCGTCCGGTCCGTACCAGGCCGGGATCTGGTGGCCCCACCAGAGCTGGCGGGAAATGCACCAGGGCTGGATGTTTTCCATCCACTCAAAATAGGTCTTTTCCCAATTCTTCGGCACGAAGTTGGTACGGCCTTCGCGAACGGCTGCGATCGCCGGCTTCGCCAGCGTTTCAGCGTCGACGAACCACTGGTCGGTCAGCATCGGCTCGATGACCACGTTGGAGCGGTCGCCGAAGGGCTGCATGATCTTCTTGTTCTCGACATAGGCAACGTCGTTGCCTTCGGCATCCTTGACCGTAACGGCCAAGCCTTCAGCGTTGATCGCATCGACGATGCGCTTGCGGGCCTCGTAACGGTCGAGCCCGCGGTATTCGTCCGGCACGAGGTTGATGTCGTCGACCTCGGCCTCGGAAGGAAGCTCGCCCGACCTGGCAATCTCCAGCGCGCGGGCAGCATAGATGGCATAAGGCTCGCCATCATCGCGCAGGCGCGCCTGGGTATCCATCAGGCGGTAAAGCGGAATGTTGTTGCGCTTTGCAACCAGGTAGTCGTTGAAGTCATGCGCGCCGGTGATCTTCACCGCACCGGAGCCGAAGGTGGGATCAGGGTATTCGTCCGTGATGATCGGGATCAGGCGGCGATGCTCCTTCGGCCCAACCGGGATCTCGCAGAGCTTGCCGACGATCGGCGCGTATCGTTCATCGGAAGGATGAACGGCAACCGCGCCATCGCCCAGCATCGTCTCAGGGCGCGTCGTCGCAATTGAGATGTAGTTGCGCTCTTCCTGGAGGATGACGTTCCCGTCGGCGTCCTTCTCGACATAGGTGTAGGTCTCGCCGCCGGCCAGCGGATACTTGAAGTGCCACATGTGGCCGTCGGTTTCGCGGTTCTCCACCTCGATGTCGGAAATCGCGGTCTCGAACTTCGGGTCCCAGTTGACCAGCCGCTTGCCACGATAGATGAGCCCCTGCTTGTAAAGCGTTACAAAGACTTCCAGAACCGCCTGCGACAGCCCCTCATCCATCGTGAACCGCTCGCGCGACCAGTCACAGGAGGCGCCGAGCCGCTTCAGCTGGTTGAAGATCAGTCCGCCGGACTCCGCCTTCCATTCCCACACCTTGTCGATGAAGGCTTCGCGCCCCATTTCGCGGCGTCCCGGCAGCTTACGCTGGGCAAGCTGGCGCTCGACAACCATCTGCGTCGCGATGCCGGCATGGTCCATGCCCGGTTGCCACAGCACGTCCTTGCCGCGCATGCGCTCGAACCGCACCATGATGTCCTGCAGCGTGTTGTTCAGCGCATGGCCCATATGCAGCGAACCGGTCACGTTCGGCGGCGGGATCACGATGGTGAAGGCCTCGGCGTCCGGCTTGGCATTGGCGCCGGCGCGGAAGGCGTCTGCCTCGTCCCAGGCGGCTGCGATCTTCGGTTCAACGGCGGCGGAATCATAGGTTTTGTCGAGCATTTTCCGACCAATTCTCAAGTTCTTGTGTGGCTTGGGTGTAAACAGGAGCGGCAGAAGCGAGTCAATAAAAAAGCCGCCCCGTCGCCGGAGCGGCCCTCATGGGAGATGCCTGGCGCGTCAGCGGCGCGGACCGCGGGCCACCCGCTCGATTTCCTCGCGCACGAGACGCTCCACCAGTGTCGGAAGGTTGTCGTCCAGCCATTCCTGCAGCATCGGCCGCAGCATGTCCTGGGCCAGATCCTCCAGCGAACGGTTCTGCACGCCATCGAAGGCCGCTGCAAGCTCGCCAAAGGAACGGGCAACTTGCGCGCCCGCTTCTTCGGAGATCAGAGCCGTTGCGGCCTCGATCTTTGCAGGGAAGCCCTGCTGCTCGCCACGCTCAGCAGGCATTGGAGCTTCCGGACGAGCCTCCTCAAGCGGACGGTGAGCAGCAGCGGCCGGCATCTCGCTCATCCGGGCTTTCTGATCCACAGGTGTAGGTGCCGGGCGCTGCTGCTCTTGGAAAAGGGGTTCCGGCTGGCGCGCGGCTGGCTCCCTGTTAGAGGCCAAGGGCATCGCAGCGGATGGGGCTTGGGCAGATGGCATGGGCGCCGTTGAAGCTGCAGTCTGGAAGCGCGGCTGGGAAGGACCGTCGGCAGCAGCACGGACGCGAGCAGCAACATCCGCAAGCGAAAAGTTCTGGTCCTGCTGAATTTCCGAGAAGTTCTGGTAAGACGGCTCGCGTGCCGGCAGACCTGGATCATTGGCCGCCAATTCTGCCACGATGCTGATCTCGTCCTCGTCGAACTCCTCTTCAGCGTAGACCGGCGGAAGCGGACGCTGCAACGGGTTTTCCTGCGGCTCATTGCTTTCGATGATCCGGCGGATCGATGCCAGGATTTCCTCCATCGAAGGTTCACGCGCTACACTTGGCTGAGCCATTTTCTTCCCCGCAACTGCCACACGAAGTCTCGTGCATCCGATTTCGAATCGCAGGACAGTCTAAGGCAGCGATGACGGGAAACAATGTTAGCATCCCCAATAGCTTGGCCGACCCACAGATTTGTTTAGGCGTGAGTCCGTCCGGCCACACAGGGCTTGGCCAAAGCTCCCTGCGCGTCGATGATCAGAACACGAAGCTCTTTTCGCGGCGGAAGCCCGGCAGCGGCTTGACCGAAGCATTGAAGTGGTCGCTCTCGGAGACGAAGCCTCGCTCCTTTACCAGGCGCTTGGCTTGAGCGGCATTGCCGTAACCGATAACGGCAACAAGTCGGCCACCATCGCGCAGCTGCTCCAGGAGCGCAGCCGGCACCTGCTCGATGGCCCCGTTGACGAAGATCAGGTCGAAAGGCGCCTCTGCAGGACATCCTTTCTCCATCTCGCTCGTGACAACCGCCACGTTATCGTAGCCGAGCGAGGATAGCTTATCGATGGACGGACCAGACAGCGACTCGTCCGATTCCACCGAAACAACCGATCCTGCGAGCAACGACAGAAGCGCCGATACATAGCCGGTGCCGCTGCCGATCTCGAGCACGAGGTCGTCCTTGGTGATCTGCGCCAGTTGCAGAAGCTTCGCAAGCGGCGATGCTTCCATCAGATAGCGGCCAGGCGCGATCTCGATGTCGTCGTCAATATAGGCCAGCGGCTTGAGGTTAAGCGGTACAAACTCTTCGCGCGGCACCGCCAGAAACGCCTGGAGAACCGAATGGGACGTCACATCCGTCGTGCGGATCTGGTTCTCGACCATCTTGGTGCGTGCGGCTTCGAAGTCCATCATGTTGGCTGTCCCGGTTCGACCTGTCTGAGCCGTCTTTACTGGGGTGGAGCGTCGCTTTCAAGCGGCGGCCCAACTTCCTCGTCAAAATCCTCGACGTTGGTCGCAGGCACATGCTCCCATTGCTCCGGCGGTTGCTTGCTATACGATTGAACGGGAGGAAATCCGTAAACGGGACGATAGGCAAGGTGGGGACCAGATACATCATCGTGGAAAGTGCAAGCGCATCTCGGTTGCTTGCGGAGCATTGCATGGCGAACGATCTCGAGGGGTTGGAGCGGCTCTACAGGTACCTGCGCGAAGACACCCGCCTCATCGCCAATTCTTTCCGCGCCAGTGGCTTCACTATTCTCAATTGCGCCGGCATCAATGTTACCGCCCATTCTGCCGATCCATTGGCCACAGACGACATGCTGATTGACGGCGTCCGCAGCCTGACCCGGGCCCAACTCGATTTCCGGGCAGGCATCGGCACGACGCTTGCCGAAGCTTTCAATGTACTCCACCACCACCGCTGCTGAGCAACCTTAAGTCTTTCGCCAACATTTCGAGCCCGTTGGGTTGCCGCGGTGATCAGCTGCGACTGACGGGGCCGCGCAAAAAAGACCGCGTTCCCAATGATGGGGCTTGCGCCTAATATGGATTCGTTCTAATCGGCTGCCACCACACGCTTTTATGCAATCGGATGGCCTCGTGGCGGAGTGGTGACGCAGAGGACTGCAAATCCTTGTACCCCGGTTCAATTCCGGGCGAGGCCTCCAAATTCCCGATACATCGCAATGCGCTGAGCAACAGCAACCTCGTCGAGAGTAGTCGCGATTTCGGCTCGACAGGCGCAAAATTTGTGGACCTGCTGCCGAAGGTTCGGTTGGACGTGGCCGTCACTTGCTAGCAGGTCTGACGATCATCGCCCTCTTGCAAAGCATGATGTCCGCCCCCCTCAGCAGCTTGATTCGAAGCGTCAGCCTGCTCGGGCCCGCAACCGTCCTTCCTGCCGACATCGAGCGTGGAAGGATTGTTGCCCCTGGGCACAGTTGTGCTGCCAACGGGGCCGCCCGCATTGGGGC
>JAEWOP010000063.1 GCA_023399635.1 Pseudomonadota bacterium | reverse complement strand
CGCCGGCACCGCGGGTGATGGCTTCCCACAGGATGAGGACCCAGGCGCCGAAGATCGCCGGGATCAGCAGCCGCAGTGCCATCATGGTCTGCCGGCTGGACGGCCGGATTTCCGCCAGTTCCGAAATGCACCGCCAGCCGAGGAGCCAGCTTGCCGCGATCAGCAGGAAATAGGACAGGCGGGCATCACCCTCGTTGCCGGAAATGCCGCCGATCAGCAGCCAGGCAGCGGTATGTGCCGTGACGAACAGGATCAATGCCCTTGCAGCCCGGCTGATACGCATGAAGGAGGCGAGAGCGCCGACCCCGATCAGCAACAGGATGGCAATCGTCTCTCCGGCAGCGAATGGTGTCGCTGCGTCGGTCGCGAGCAAGGGCAATCGCGCTACTGCGAGAAGACAGAGAAGAAGGGCAATGCTGCCCTGCCAGGAGCGGGGAAAAAGGGTCATGCCGATCGCACCCCCATCCGCCGGTCGATCAGCCGGGCGCCGATCCCGACGATCGTGACGAGCATCGCCGCCAGCAGGGAGCCCGCGATCAAGGCGGCCCACATGTCGATCGTCTGACTGTAATAGGAACCGGCCAGCAGCTTCGAGCCGATGCCGGCGGCGGCACCCGTCGGAAGTTCGGCGACGATCGCGCCGACGAGGCTGGCGGCAACCGCGACCTTCATGGAGGTGAAGAGGAAGGGCAGGGAAGCAGGCACCCGAAGCTTCCAGAAGGTCTGCCACCGGCTGGCATTGTAGGTGCGCATCAGGTCGAGCTGGATGAGGTCCGGCGAGCGCAGGCCCTTCACCATACCGACGGCAACGGGGAAGAAGGAAAGATAGGTGGAAATCAGCGCTTTGGGGACTAGCCCGGTCACGTTGATCGCGGCCAGCACGACCACGACCATCGGCGCGATCGCCAGGATCGGCACTGTCTGCGAAGCGATGATCCACGGCATCAGGCTGCGGTCAAGCGCCTTCACATGCACGATGCCGACGGCGATCAGGACGCCGAGCAGCGTTCCGAAGGCAAACCCCGCGAGCGTTGAGGATAGCGTTATCCACGAATGGTAGACGAGGCTTCGGTTGCTGGTCACCTTGCGCAGGAAGGTATTCTCGAAGACATTCTGCGCCACCTGGTGCGGCGCCGGTACTATCGGCTTTGGCTGCGACAGCGTCCTGCCGATGAACTCCATGGTCGTGGAGGTGACGTCGCCGCGACGATCAAGATCCCGCTGGAAGGGCGCGTTCATCCAGATGGCGGCCGCGTACCAGATGGCAATGATTGCGCCGACGATGGTCAGAACGGGGCCAATGCGGGAGGCGAATGTCTCACTCCTCATAGCTGTGCCCCGCCCTCAGGCCTTCACGGACGCGGTGGGCGATCTCCAGGAATTCCGGCGTTTCGCGGATTTCCAGCGGGCGTTCGCGCGGCAGGGTCGAGTGGATCACGTCGGCCACCCGGCCGGGACGGGGCGACATGACGACGATCTTGGTGGAGAGGTAGACCGCCTCCGGGATCGAGTGGGTGACGAAGCAGATGGTCTTTTTCGTTGCCGCCCAGAGCTTGAGCAACTGTTCGTTCAAGTGGTCGCGGACGATCTCGTCGAGCGCCCCGAAGGGCTCGTCCATCAGCAGCAGGTCGGCATCGAAGGCGAGCGCCCGCGCGATCGAGGCCCGCTGCTGCATGCCCCCCGACAGCTGCCAGGGGTACTTCTTGCCGAAACCGGAAAGGTTGACGAGGTCGAGCGTGCGGCGGATGCGCTCCTGCTGGTCTGCCCTCCCGTAGCCCATGATCTCCAGCGGCAGCGCGATGTTCTTCTTGATCGTGCGCCAAGGGTAAAGCGCCGGTGCCTGGAACACGTAGCCGTAGCAGCGTGACTTTCTCGCTTCCTCCGGTGTCATGCCGTTGATAGTGATCTCTCCCGCCGTATTCTTCTCAAGGTCGGCGATGACCCGTAGAAAGGTGGTCTTGCCGCAGCCGGAGGGGCCGATGAAGGAGACGAAATCTCCCTTTTCCACCTCCAGGTCGACATCGGACAGCGCATGCACCGGTCCGTCACTGGTCTGGAAGGTGAGGCCGAGTTTCCTGGCCGATACGACGGAGGCGGGAGAAGCAGTCATGGGACGCGGCCAGTCATGAGTTCTGTGGATGCGAAAACGCGAGTGCGTGGTATGATCTCGGGCGAAAGGGCGCCAGGCGATGCCGGCCACCGGTCAAGGGAGGAAGTCCATGGACGCATCATCGAAGCCCACCTGCCGGATCGTGAAGCCGGGCTCCACCTATGACGGCAAACAGGGGCTCAGCTATTTTGAGGGGATCGCGGCCGAGACAGTCGGGTCGCAAGGCATCTGCATGCACCTCCTGACCATTCCGCCGGGCGCCCGCGCCAAGGCGCATCTGCATCAGAGCCACGAGACGGCGATCTACATGCTCTCCGGCTCGGCCCACACCTGGTACGGCGACCGGCTGGAGCACCATGTCGTCGTCCATGCCGGAGAACTCTTCTACATCCCCGCCGGTGTGCCGCATCTGCCCGCCAATCTCTCCAATACGCCCTGTACGGCGATCATCGCCCGGACAGACCCCAACGAACAGGAGAGCGTGGTGCTGTTGCCGGAACTGGATGGGCTGGTGGAGATTTGAGGCTATTTGCATAAAGCCAGTGGCCCCCACTGGGAAAAACCGCCATCGATGTTCAGGATGTAGCTTTCCGGTTCCACAGGCTTGATCTCGATCTCGAACGGCGCGAGATCGTCAGTCCACCCTTCTTCTTCGCATTGTGCTGTTACGTCGAAGACCTTGTCGCTTCTGGGCCTGACCTCGAGGAAGGTGCAATGGGCGACGGCTGTCGTTACGGCGTCCTTCGTCAGCAGAAAGAACTCATCCGATCCGGAACTTTCTCCGGTAAGCGCATAGGCGCAACCATCCTCGTCGCCGTAGCTGGCGGTGATCGGTAGCTCCGCGGCCACTGCCGTGCCGCCAAGGAGGAGGCAGGCGCCGGCGATCATAATGCGATGGCAAGAGCGAGCGGTCATCTCACACCCCGCTCGCCGGAATGCCGGTGCGCTCCACCTTGCGCGGCGACGTCAGTTCCTTCCAGGTCGA
>JAEWOP010000269.1 GCA_023399635.1 Pseudomonadota bacterium | reverse complement strand
CCTCTGGACCACTCCCGCGCGGTGGACCGGAGCGGCGCGCTGCTGGCCTCTGCGCTCAGGGCGGCCTGGCTGCCGAAGGTGACCGCGGGCTGGTTCTTCCGCGCCGAATCCTTCTTCTCGGTCGCCCGCTTCCTCGACGAGGCCGCCCGCGACGCCCATGCGGCTCCGCCGGATTTTCTCTCCTGGAGCCATGGCGAGGGCTTCGTGCGCTTCTTCGAGGAGCGCATGAGCCGGCAGGGCATCTATTTCCTCGACGAGCCGGAAAGCGCGCTTTCGCCGAAACGCCAGCTGGAACTCTTGCGCCTTCTCCACCAGATCCAGGAGACGGCCAGCGCCCAGATCATCATGGCGACCCATTCGCCCATCCTGATGGCGGTGCCCGGCGCCCGGCTTCTGGAGATCACCCGCGGCGGGCTAGCGGAAACGGAGCTTCGCCAGACACGGCACTTCCGGCTCTACCAGGATTTCGCCAGCGACCCGGAGGATTTCATCACCCGGGCGTTGCGCGACGAGGTCTGAGGGCCGGGCGAGGCATCGGCGGATGGCTCAGATGCCCGAGCCATCCAGTTCCGCCTCGTCCTCGCCCGTCCAGGCCGCGGGGCGGGAAGGCGGTTCGTCAGCGGCGGAAGGTTCGACGGCGGGCAGGGGCATCCAGCATTTCAGCTCCGGTTCGGCATATTCGATGACCCGGCCGGGCGCGGAGTCGGAGGAGCGCCAGGCGTCACCCCCATGGGCGTCGGCGCTCGCCCAGAAAACGAGGTCGACGGCGCCCGCGCCCTGTTCGGAGGGGCGGATGGTGACGAGGATGCGGCTGCCGTCCTTCGGTGCCGTTCGCATAGGACGCCAGCGGACCGGTTCTTCCATGATTACCTCCCTTGGAAAGATGATGGCGGAGTGTCGCCTTGCCGGCGCGTCCGGTCAACGCGGCAAGCCTGTGAAATATCCCGGTCCGCCTCTGGCGCAGGTAGGGCAAAGGCTCTAGCTTCCCGGTCTCTCCTGTTCTCTTGCTTGTTTGAGGCGTTTCATGGCCGAGCCTTCCCTGTTAGCCCGTCTTGTTGCCCTTGTGGGCGATGTCACCGTTGCCGTCCGTCATTCCCGCGATGGCGCGCGCGCGCCGGTCTATGGCACCGCGCCGGCCATTCCGGAGGCCAAGCCGCAAGGCAAGCTGCCGACCCTGAAAATGCCGACCGCGAAGGGCTGGGAGGGCGACCACAAGCCGACTGCCGCGCCGGGGCTGAAGGTCAATGCCTTTGCGCGCGGGCTCGTGCATCCGCGCAACATGCATGTGCTGCCGAACGGCGACGTGCTGGTGGCCGAATCGATGAGCGAGCCGGACAAGCCGGGCAGCCTGTTCGACCACGCCATGACGGCGACGATGAAGCGGGCGCGTGCAGCCGGCGACAGTCCCAACCGGGTGACGCTGCTGCGCGACGCCGACGGCGACGGCGTGGCAGAGGAAAACCACGCCTATCTGGAAAACGTGCGCCAGCCCTTCGGCATCGCACTGGTCGGTGACACACTCTATGTCGGGGCAAGCGACGCGCTGCTCGCCTATCGTTACGAGCCGGGCGCGACGAAGATCACCCAGCCGGGCCGCAAGCTGATGGACCTCGTTCCGGGCGGCCACTGGACGCGCAACCTGATCGCCAGCAAGGACGGCACCAAGCTCTATGTGGCGGTGGGGTCGCTCAGCAACATCGCCGAGCACGGCATGGCGGTGGAGGAAAACCGCGCCTGCATCCACGAATACGACATCGCCTCCGGGCAATCGCGCGTCTTTGCCGGCGGCCTGCGCAATCCGGTCGGCATGGCCTGGGAGCCGGAGCGGGAGATGCTCTGGACGGTGGTCAACGAGCGGGACGGGCTGGGCGACGAGACGCCGCCGGACTACCTGACCTCGGTGGTCGACGGCGGCTTCTACGGCTGGCCCTTCTGCTACTGGGACAGGGTGGTGGACGACCGGGTGCCGCAGGATGTCGCCAAGGTCGCGTCGGCGCTGCAGCCGGATTATGCGCTCGGCGGCCATACGGCCTCGCTCGGGCTCTGCTGGCTGCCGGAGGGAACGCTGCCGGGCTTCCCGGCCGGCATGGCGATCGGCCAGCATGGCTCGTGGAACCGCTCCAAGCTTTCCGGCTACAAGCTCGCCTTCGTCGCCTTCGAGAACGGCAAGCCGGTCGGCATGCCGCGCGAGATCCTCACGGGCTTCCTGTCGCCGGACGAGAAGCATTCCTACGGGCGGCCGGTCGGCGTGGCGCTGGCAGCAGATGGCGCGGTGCTGATGGCAGATGACGTTGGCGACGTCATCTGGCGTGTCACCGGGGCGTGACAGGGGGAATAAGCGGTCAGGCGGAGCGCCTGACCGTATCTGCATGCCGGCATCAGGCGGAGGCGAACGTCACCGTCACGCCGCGCTGGCGGAAATAGGCCTGCATCAGCTTGCGGCCGGAGCGGTTGTTCTGGGCGAGCCTGGCCGGATCAAACACGGCTTCCTTCTGGCCTTCGCGGGCAAGGGCTGCCTTGAGGCTGGCGATATGGGTGTCGAGATCGGCATTGTCGGCCGCCAGCGACTGGTAGATTCGGTCGGTGGCCTCGGCCACGGTCAATTCGCTCACCGTGATACTCCTGTTGGTGTCGTGTGGCGGGCGCTTAGCATGATTTTCAGCTTTGCCATACCGGAACGGACGATCAGCGGAGGAGGCCGTCGAGGTCGAAATCGTCCCAGCCGTCGAGCGGCGGAGCGTCGTCCTTGATGTTGCCCGCGGTGCCGGCCTTGTCCTTGCCTTTTTTCAGCGAACGGGTGAGCTTGGCCTTGTAGGTAGCGCGTCGCCGGTTTTCCGCCGCCGCTTCCTTGTCGTGTTCGCGCCATTCGTCCACCGTGCCATGGTCGAGCAGGTCCTTGACCAGCTTCGGGTCGAAGACGTGGAAGGTGATCTGGCGGGCGCGACCGCGGAGCTTCACGGTGCGCGTGCCGGCGCTGCGAAGCCGCCCGTCGTTTAGCCAGCGGTGGCGCTCGGTGGTGGAGATCGACAGGATGTCCTGGATCTCGCGGGGAATGACCGGGAGCTCTCCGATGCCGCCGAGCGCGCGGGAGACGATGGCCGAGACATGACGGAATTCCTCTTCCCATCCTTCCGGCATCGACAGCGTCAGCTTCGCAACGGTGTAATCGAGCGATTTGCGGAACGGCACCGGCAGGCCGGCGCGGATCTCCAGCAGGATGCCCTTGGCACGGGTAACGGATCCGAAGGTCGCTGCGGAGGGTAAGGTCCAAGTCTGGATCAGCGCCGGGGGATCATTCTTTTTGGTCTTGGCCATGGGTGATGGATGTGGGCATCGGCACGCGCGGCGTCAACGGATGACAGGCGTGCCGCGTGGGAACCACCGCGAAAGAGTGCCGTTTGCAGGATCAGCACAGACTGGGAGTTCGAGCATGACGGTCACTGATTTAACGCGCGCAACGGGCAGGGGCGGGCGTCCCGATCGCGACACCACCGGAGCGGAACCGGAGCGCGAGGCGCGCCGTCACACGTCCACGTCGGCTTCACATCAGCAGCTTGCCGCTCCGGAAGGCGCCGAAGACCAGCCGCTGGAGGACGATCGGTCTTCGGCACCTTTGTCGCGCGCTTTTCTGGCTCAACGCCAAAGGGCGGAGGTCTCGCTGATGGTCGGGCGGAATGCCGGCTTCAAGGCGAAGGCCGAGATCACCAATGGCGGCCTGCTTTCCATCGCTGCGCTGGTATCAAGCATCCTGTTGACCACGACCGTGCTCGTCCACGTCGCCGTGCAAGACGGGAAGCGACCTCGCTGGCGGCTGTGAGGCCGACGGCGCGACCGCTCAGCCTTTCGCCTTGCGGCCGCGCTGCAGCAGAAGGTCCCGGAGCGCATCGCGGGGGAGGGCTTCAGACAGGAGATAGCCCTGCAGGTCGTCGCAACCGAGCGTCTTCAGCGTATCGCTCTGCTGCTGGGTTTCGACACCTTCCGCAGTAATCTTCAGGCCCTTGGCGCGCGCCATGTTGATCATCGCTGCCACAAGCGCCTTGCTGTCCTGCTTGTGCATCTCGTTGACGAAGGAGCGGTCGATCTTGATGCGGTCCACGTCGATGCTCTGCACGCGCGAAAACGAGGAATAGCCCGTGCCGAAGTCGTCGATCGCAAAATCGATGCCGGCATTGCGCAGCGACTTGATGTTGCGTTCCAACTGACCGTCTTCGGCTGCCGCGAGACTTTCCGTCATCTCGATTTCCAGCCGCGCCGGATCGATATTGTGCGAGGCGAGCGTCCTGAGGACCCGCAAGGGATAGCCCGGCGAGCAAAGTTCGAGAACCGAGGCATTGATGGCCATGTCGATTTCGGGAACTTCTCGCATGAGGTCGCAGGCGTCCTGCAGGACGATATCGCCGATCTCGTGGATCAGGCCGATTTCCTCCGCCAGAGGAATGAACTGGTCGGGCGGGATGTAACCGCGGGTCGGGTGCTTCCAGCGGGCCAGCGCCTCGAGCGATGAAAAACCGCCGTCGGCGAGCGAAAAGACCGGCTGGAAGAAAGTCTCGATCTGGTTGCCGGCTTCAACCGCCATCCTCAAGTCGGCTTCCAGGCCGCGACGTTCGCGCAGCAGTTCATCCATGTGATCGCCGAAGATCGCATACGTATTCCGGCCGGCAGCCTTGGCGTGGTAGAGCGCGATATCGGCCTGGCGCGTCAGCTCGTTTGGGTCGCCTGCGCCAGTGGCGGTCGCGGCTCCGATGCTTGCGCCGATGACGGCATGCGTTCCATCGATGTCGAACGGCTCGCGCAGCGATCTGACGATGCTGTCGGCAATTTCGTCGGCACGCACGGCATCGTGTCCCTGAAGCAGAATGGTGAACTCGTCGCCGCCGATACGGGCAACAAGGGCGTCGGGAAGCAGAGCCTTTATCCTCGCGGACACCATCTTGATCAGCTTATCGCCGGCGGGATGCCCGAAACTGTCATTGACGGACTTGAACCGGTCAAGGTCGACAAAGAGCACGCTGTGCTTTTCAGCGTCGCCGGCGGCGGCGAGAGCCTGCGTGAGCATCTCGTTGAAATGCGTCCGGTTGGCAAGCCCCGTGAGCGCGTCGTGCGAAGCCTGATGCTTCAGTTCCTCGCGGCTGGCGGCAAGCCGGGAGGTGCGCCGCCAGATCGCCCCGCCGGCGAGGCTTGCAGCCGAAAATATCGCCACCATGGCAAGGAGCAGGGCCGGGACAGTGGCCTGTGCCACGTGATGACCGGGCCGGAATGGTTGCCAGTGGAAGAAACCGATTAGGGTGCCGGCCCGTGAGGTCAGCGGCACGAAAGACCGGTCCGGATCCACAGGGCGAGCGGTGGTGAACTGCAGGTCGGCAAACTCGAATTCGCGTCCAATCTCGGCAGGCAGGTCTCCATCAAGGTAGCGTACCGCGACATGCAGGTTCTCCTGGCCCGGCTCCTGCTCGATTTCACCCGTATCCGAGATGATCGGCTTGACGCTGACGATGGCGGGTCGGGCGCCGACAAAGGTCAGGTCGGCCTCGCCGATGGAGAGGACCTTGTCGCTCGTTCCTTCGGTATCGCCGGAGGCCAAACGCGATTGCAGCGTCTCTGCCAAGGGAAGGTAGGCCTCGCGCAGCTCGGCGGCAGAGGCGCCGTTTTCGGACGCCGCCACGAAGTGGTAAAGGGGCGAGCGATCCGCGCCCAGCACGATTGCCGCATCATGGCTGAAATAGGTGTTCATCCACGCGCCGGCATTGGTTTCCAGCCACTCGAGGTTTCGGGCCTTGGCGTTTCTCACCGCATCGTCCCATACGGTGGCGCTCTCCTGATCGTGAGCGACCGCCATTTGCAGTTTCGAGACTGTGAGGGTGACGAGGTCCTTCTGACGCGCGACGGCCACCTCATCGGTTTTGCCAGCGGCCCAGTTCAGGGCGATGAAAAGAAGTCCGCATATCGTGATGGAGGCGACTCCCGGACCGACGACCCTGAGAAGCCACTGTGACTGCGCCTGATTGTTCATGAAGAAGACCTGCCTGCTATTTCTTCGATAGGTAAAACAGCGAGCGTTAAAACGCGGGCAAACAAGGTGGTTACACGCTGGTTAACCGCTGAAATGGCCTCCACGAAGGACAGATGCCTGGCAAGCGCATCCAGCTTTCGCCGCGGTTGATGTCGCAGTGTGGACACGGCTACAGTCGCCGCGGCAAGGGGGAACGGCATATGGTGGAACATGGTGGCATCGAGGCAATCTTTGTCCGGCAGAAGATGGCGGCAGCGGCCGCTCGGCGGCAGGCGTTCGGGCTGAACGAGCGGCGCGACGCGCTGGCACATCTGAGGCAGACGATAGAACGGCACGAGCGCGATGTCGTGGCAGCGCTTCACCAGGATTTCGGGAAACCGGAGCCGGAGGTAATGCTGACCGAAATCCTGCCGGTGCTGCAGGAGATCCGCCACACCACCCGCCATCTGAAGGACTGGATGCGGGAGCGTCGTGTTCGCCCGACGCTTGCGACCTTGGGGACGTCGGCCAGCATACGGCCGGAGCCGCGCGGGGTTTGCCTTATCATCGCGCCGTGGAACTACCCGTTCAACCTTGCGCTCGGTCCCCTGGTGTCGGCGCTTGCTGCGGGTAACAGCGTCGTGCTGAAGCCTTCGGAAATGACGCCGGCCACCTCGCAGGTGATCGCAGATATCATCGAGGAAACCTTTCCCCCCGATCTCGTGGCGGTGGTGCAGGGCGGCAAGGATGTGTCGCAGCAGCTGCTGGATCAGCCCTTCGATCATATCTTCTTCACCGGCAGCCCTCAGGTCGGCAAGATCGTCATGGCTGCGGCGGCCAAGCACCTGTCTTCGGTGACGCTGGAACTCGGCGGCAAGTCGCCGACGATCGTTGGCCCCGGGGCGGACGTTGAAAAGGCGGCGCGCTGGATTGCCTTCGGCAAGTTCGTCAATGCCGGGCAGACATGTATTGCGCCCGACCACGTCTTCGTCCACCGAAGCGTCGAAGCGGCATTCTCCACAGCGCTGCGCAAGACGATCCGGCAGGCCTATGGCGACCAGCCAAGCGAAAGCCGCGACTATGCTCGCATCGTCAACAGCCAGCACATGAGCCGGCTGCGCAGCCTTCTGGAGGAAGCGGTGGGAAAAGGCGCGCGGGTGACGCTCGGGGGGCAGGCCGAGGGGACGTACCTTTCACCAACGCTGATCGAGGCAATCACGCCGCAGATGCGTATCGACGAGGAAGAGATCTTCGGGCCGGTCTTGCCGCTGATGCCATATGACGACATCGACGCGGTGATCGAGCGCATCAACAGCCGGCCGAAGCCGCTGGCGCTCTATGTGTTCGACAAGGATCCGGGTTTTGCCGAACAATTTGTGGCGCGCACCTCCTCCGGCGGCGTCGGCATCAACCTGACCACCATGCACTATAGCCACAGCGGGCTTCCCTTCGGGGGCGTCAACAATTCCGGTCTTGGCGCCGCGCACGGTCACTTTGGGTTCCAGGCCTTCAGCCACGACAAGCCGATCCTGCAGGAGCGTTGGTCGGCCGTGCCGATGCTTTTCCCGCCCTACACACCGAAGGTGAGGCGGCTGATCCGCATGGCGCGGAGGTGGCTGGGGTGAGACGTCGCACGCCTAGCGGGCAAATCGCTTGGCGCCGGCCACGCACAGGATCACCGCCAGGGTGACAGCGATCACGGAAGGGCTCACGCTCTCGCCGAGCATCTCGCAGTCAGCCCAATGCTTTAAGCGCTTCAACGTCACCCAGTGCAGCGGAACCCCTCGATATTTAGGGTATTGACGCAGGCAATGGATGCCGCGAGCGGTCTGGCATCGGCCGCGGAAGAAGGCCGGTGACGCTCAGCCGGTGAGGGCCGGGTGAAGCGAACCGGGGCGGTAGAAGGTGATCCACTGCTCCAGGGCCTCGCGCGGCATCGGACGCCCATAAAGGTAGCCCTGCGCGTAGCGGCACCCGAGAAGCCGCAGCACCTCAGCGTCGGCGGCTGTTTCAACACCCTCCACGACGACATCCATGGAAAGCGCCCGACCCATCCCGATCAGGGCTGCGACCAGAGCCTGGTTCTCGCGACTCGTCGCGATTCCGTGGATGAAGCTGCGGTCGATCTTCAACCGGTCGACTTTGAGCCCGACAAGAGAGGCCAGGGAAGAATGGCCAGCGCCGAAATCATCGACGGCAAGACGGAAGCGAGCCTGTTCCAGCCGAGCCAGTTCGGCACCGGCTGCGACCGTGTCAAGCGTGGCCTCTTCGGTAATCTCGATTTCCAGCTGGGAAGGATCGATGCCGGCCGCTGCGACGACCTCCTCCAGCAGGGCCGAGACGGAATAGGCGGTGAACTCGCTTGGCGAAACGTTGATCGCTACGGACAGGCCGGGCAGGCCGAGAGCCGGCAGGCGGCGGACGAGATCGGCCGCGGCCGTCGCCACGTGCCGCGTGAGCTTGTCGGACGCGTGGATTGCCTTCGACGCCGAGACGATCTCCGGCGGCTGGACTGGCCCGATGTCCGGGTGCGTCCAGCGGATCAGGGCTTCGCAGCCAATGAACGAGCCATCGACAAGGTCCACCTGCGGCTGGAAGTGAACCTCGATCTCGCCGCTGTCGATGGCGTACTCCAGTGCCAGTTCGATACGCTTTTGACGGTCGAGGCGGCGCCGGATGCAGGGATTGAAGACGCAAATGCGGCGACGACCTTCTTCCTTGGCGGCATAGAGCGCAATATCGGCGCAGCGAAACAGGGCTTCCGGCGTGTCCGCGTGTTCCGGAAACAGCGCAAGGCCGATGCTGGAGCCGGTGACAACGGACCGCCCGCCAACCTCGACAGGTTCAGCACTGACGGAAAGAATGGCGGAAGCCAATCGTTCTGCGCGCGCAAGCGCATCGGCACCCTGCACGACGATTGCAAATTCGTCGCCGCCCAGCCGCACCGCAAGATCCGACGGGTGCACCGCCGCGGTCAGCCGTGCGGCAAAGGCGATGAGTACGGCATCCCCGGCAGAATGGCCCATGGTGTCGTTGATCGACTTGAAGCGGTCGAGGTCGATGATCAGCAGCGCCGCCGGCTGATCTTGCGCCGCACATTCCCGCAGGACACGGCACAACCCTGTGTTGAAGGCGCTGCGGTTGCCGAGCCCCGTCAGCGGATCGCGGCTGGCCAAGCGTTCGAGCTCGTCGTTGGAGGTCTGGATCGCGCTGTTGGCCTCGGCCAGTGACGATGCGAGGGAAACGGCGTGGATGCGCTCGCTCTGGCTGGCGATGAAGTTTGCCTGGCTGATCCGGGTGCTGCGGAACATCATCACCATCAAGAGCGCGACATCCACAGCCACCACCACTTCGGTTGCGGAAGTATCCCATATCAAGGAGCCGATCGCCGCAAGCATCTGCGGCGCGCCAAAGGCAACGGACACGGGGGAATAGGCCGGGCTCTGGATCACGGCGCCGGCACAGATCCCGGCAATGATGAAGATGACATAAGCCTGGGCGGCATAATTTTCCCGAACCGGCTCAAGGAAAGGCGTGACTGCCCACAGACAGCCGCTGATAAAGGCCGCGGTCGTCAGGATACGTAGCGTGAGTTGTCCGTTTCGCTGCGCCAGATCCCGGCGGCGGAGGGACGAGGCCAGAATGAGGCGCGCCATGTTGAGCGCGACAACCGCTGCCAGCCAATAGAGGACGTCAACGGCGGGCTTGTTCAGCCAGAGGATGGCGACTGTCGTGAGCGCGATGAAGCTGTTGGCCCACAAGGTGACGTTGAGCGGGGAAAGGACAGACGCTGCCTGGGCGCTACGGACTTCCGCAGCGATCGTATCGACATCTTTCGACAAGACATCCGCCATATGCTCTCCACCCAGAGCGCCACCTCAGCGCCTTGAGCAGTTGTATCCGGATGCGTCTAATTTAGCTTTAACGCCAAGTCTTGCCTTTGAACAAGCTCAGTCTTCCTCCGGCGGCACGGCCGTCGGATGGCCGCTTTCGTCGAGTGCCACCATGATGAAAGTGCCGGCAGTGACCTTCTCCAACACGCGATGACGAGCCCGTTGCGCCCAGGCTTCCACCTGAAGCGTGATCGAACTACGCCCCACGCGCGTGACGTGCGTATAGACGTTGAGCGTGTCGCCGACCTTCACGGGCAGTTGGAA
>JAEWOP010000266.1 GCA_023399635.1 Pseudomonadota bacterium | reverse complement strand
CTACAAAGCCTACCCAGGAAAAGAGCAGCATGATGCCCAGCAAAACGAAGAAGCCCGGGGGCAGGATCGCTGCGATGATCAGCAGGATGTAGAGCACCGGCATGGACGACCAGATCTCGATGAAACGCTGGAAGAGCAGGTCGGTCCACCCACCGAAATATCCCTGAATGGCACCGGCCGTCACTCCAATCACCGCAGACGCGATCGTCAGCGCCAGGCCGAAAAGCACGGAAACCCGGAAGCCGTAGATAATGCGCGCTGCGACATCGCGCGCCTGATCGTCTGTCCCAAGCCAGTTAAGATTGCCAAAAATGCATCCCGGGTCCTCTTCGCCAAGCGGATACCCAGCACAGCGTTGATCTGCCTCCATCAGCCAGAATGGCGCGGTGGGCGCCGAATGCGGGATGTCGGAATTGACGGTGAGGTAGGAATAACGGATCGGCGGCCAGACCATCCAGCCGTTTGCCTCTATTTCGTCGGTGATGAAGGAGGAGCGATAGTCGGTCGTGGCAAGGAAGCCGCCAAACTTCTCCTCCGGATATTCCACCAGTACAGGAAACAGGATCTCCCCCTTGTATGATGCGACGATCGGCCGGTCATTGGCGATGAGCTCGGCAAACAGGCTCAGAACGAAGAGGACCATGAAGATCCAGAAGGACCAGTAGCCGCGGCGGTTGGCCTTGAAGTTCTGCAGCCGGCGACGGTTGGTCGGGGAAAGCCATGGTCGCCGTGGAGGCGTCGCCGCCGCATCTGGGGGCAAGGAGATCGCATCTGCCATCACACATCCCTCCGATCAAAATCGATCCGGGGGTCGATCCAGGTGTAGATAAGGTCGGAGATCAGACTGACCACGAGACCCAGAAGCGAGAAGATATAGAGCGTGCCGAAGACGATCGGATAATCGCGGTTGACGATCGCCAGGTAGCCGAGACGTCCCAGGCCATCAAGGGAGAATATATTCTCGATCAGCAGTGATCCCGTGAAGAAGGCGGAGATGAAGGCTCCCGGGAAACCAGCGATAACGATGAGCATGGCATTGCGGAAAACGTGCCCGTAGAGCACCCGCCGCTCCGGCAGTCCCTTCGCGCGGGCGGTAACAACGTATTGCTTGCGGATCTCGTCAAGAAAGGAGTTCTTGGTGAGCAGCGTCGTGGTGGCGAAGGCGGATAGCGACAATGCAATCAGCGGCAGCGTCAGATGCCAGAAATAGTCGATGATCTTTTCCCACCAAGACAACTGGGCGAAGTTATCTGAAACCAGGCCGCGGAGCGGGAACCAGTCAAAGAAGGAGCCACCGGCAAACAGAACGATCAGCAGGATGCCGAAAAGGAAGCTTGGAACGGCATAGCCGACGATGACGATACCGGAGGTCCAGACGTCGAAAGCCGACCCATCCTTCACCGCCTTCCGGATGCCAAGCGGAATCGAAATCAGGTATGAGATGATCAGGATCCAGAAGCCGAGGGACATCGACACGGGCAGCTTATCGATGATCAGGTCGATCACAGAGGCGTTCCGAAAGAAGCTCTCGCCAAAGTCAAAACGGATGTAATCCCACATCATCGTGAGGAAACGAGTCAGCGGCGGTTTGTCGAAACCGAACTGCTGCTCGAGCTTCGCAATGAATTCCGGATCCAGCCCTTGGGCACCCCGATACTGACCTTCATCGCCGCCGCTCGGCGCCAGAAAATCGCCACCGCCGGACAGACGGTCTCCGGAGTCCTGTCCTTGAATTTGGGCAATGACCTGCTCGACCGGCCCGCCCGGCGCGAATTGGACAACCAGGAACGAGATGGCCATGATCCCGATCAGTGTCGGAATCATCAAGAGCAAGCGGCGAAGGACATAGCTACCCATCAGGCCACGCCGCTCGGCACGATGGAGTGACTACGTTTCGGCTGCGCGTTCAAGCACATTTCCCCTGTATCGGAACGAATCAGTGGACTCATAAGGAACTCCTGGCCCCGTGACGCGCAAGCGTCTTAATTGCTTGCGCGCGAAGCATACCAGGTGTCGGGGAAGCCTGTGCCGTATTCGGGCAGCCTTTCCGGGCGCACGATCCTGTTCCAGTACGCGATCTTCTCCTCGCCCGAGTAAAACATCGGCACCACGAAGTGATTTGCCAGAAGCACGCGGTCCAAAGCTTTCACAGCAGCAACTTGCTCTTCGCGATCGGGCGCAAAAACAATTCTGCGGATCAGAGCGTCCACTGCAGGATCGCTGATGCCGGCGTAGTTGCGCGACCCCTGGCGATCGACTGATTCCGTGCCCCAGTACTCCATCTGTTCGTTTCCCGGGTTCATTGTCTGGGCCCAGACCCCATAGATCATGTCGTAATCAAAGCTGCGGACACGGTTGATATACTGGGAGGTATCTACCGAACGGATGCGGGCATCGATGCCAATCCTCTTGAGACTTGCCACATAGGGCAAGACTGTCCGTTCTTGCGAAGCGCTGCTCAGCAGGATCTCGAAGCTCAGCGGCTGTCCGCTTTCTGCGTTGACCATGCGGTTGCCCCGCAATTCCCATCCCGCGTCTTTCAGCAGACCGACGGCGGTTCTGAGGTTCTCACGAATCTTGTCAGGCTCGCCACCCACCGGATTCGTGAAAGGCTGGGTGAAGACCTCTGGGGGAACCTGATCCTTCAGTTCTTCCAAAATCTCGAGTTCACGTCCCTCCGGCAGCCCGGCAGACGCCAACTCGGTTCCCCAGAAGAAGCTATCGACGCGCTTGAGACCGCCGTGCGCCAGATTCTTGTTGAGGCTTTCAAAATCATAGGCGTAGTTCAGAGCCTGCCGAACGCGCGCATCCCTGAAGATCTCGCGGCGAATGTTTGGCACGAAGGCCTGCATCACGCCCGTTGCCTTGAAGGGATTGGTCAAGGCCTCTCGGACCACGCGCCCCTGAGTGACAGCGTCGAAGTCATAGCGTGTCGCCCAGCTGCTGGAGCTGTTTTCTCTCCGATAGTCTATCGTGCCTGCTCGAAACGCCTCGAAAGCTACATCAGAGTCGGCAAAATAGGTGTAACTGATGGATCCAAAATTATGCTGGCCGATATTGATCGGGAGGTTTTTGCCCCAATAATCCTCTCTCCGCTCGTAGGTGATCTTGGACCCGGGCTGCAGCGAGACAATCTTGTAGGGCCCTGAGCCCATCGGCGGAGTGAGGGTTGTTCGCGAGATGTCCCGTTGGTTACCTTGCTCATCCGTTCCTTCCCACCAGTGCTTCGGGAAAATCGGGAAATCACCAACGATAGAGGGCAGCTCCTTGTTGTTCTTCTCATCGAACCGGAAGGTGACCTCACGGTCACCTGTCTTCTCCAAACCAGATACATGCCTGTAGTAACCGGAGTAGAATCCGCTGTGCTCTTTGAGCTGCTCCATGCTGAAGATCACGTCTTCCACGGTAACAGGAACGCCGTCTGGCCAGGTCGCTTCGGAACGAAGACGAAATGTTGCAGATGACATATCGCTGGGATAGCTCATGGCTTCTGCCAAGAGCCCGTAAGAGCCAAAGACTTCGTCTTCCGATCGCTTCATCAGCGTGTCGTAGATAGCACCAAGGCCAGCAGCGGGCGCGCCTCGATCGATAACCAAGTTCAAGTTATCGAAGGTTCCCTCACTCGCCAGCCGCAGCTCCCCGCCTTTGGGAGCATTTGCATCAACATAGGGAAGTTGCTTGAAATCCGCCGGCAGTTGAGGCTCGCCGATCACGGCTATACCGTGTCGCCACTGTAGCTGTTCTTCCGCCATGCCGGGCGAAGTGAGCAGCGACGCGGTGATTGAGACGATCGCAATCCGCTTCAGCCAGTTCAAGCTCATGGAGAACCCTCTTTCTGTTCTTGTTGCGTCCAAGCATAGGGCAAAGCCGGGCGAAAAACAGGCTGGCTCCCTCACAAGCGTTTTATCGCGGGATGGCATAGGCGACGCTGCATCTCCGTTTCACCAAAATCCTCTTTCACGGTAGGTTCACCGGAGTGATTTGCGGGGACGACAATAAGAGCATGCGCAGCACAAGCAACTTGACGCGAATTCTGGTGACCGGCTTCAGTCTCATCGCGCTGGCCGGGCAGGCGATCGCAGAAACACCCGCAAAAGAGCTTTTTGGTGCGGCGAAGGCACCGACACAAAGCGCCCCGGCACCGATTGGCTCATATGCGAAGGGGTGCATCGCCGGTGCGGTTGCGCTTCCGACCGATGGTCCGACTTGGCAAGCGATGCGTTTGTCTCGCGATCGCCGCTGGGGCCACCCGTCGCTGGTGGCCTTGCTGCAGCGGTTTTCCCAGGATGCTGTAGCGCTCGGCTGGGGCTCCGGCATCCTCGTGGGCGACATTTCGCAGCCACGCGGGGGCCCGATGTTGTTCGGGCACGCCTCGCACCAGATCGGCCTTGACGCGGATATCTGGTTCACGCCGAAGCCCTCCCAGCCGCTTTCGCCGCAGCAGCGCGAGGACATGCCATTCACGTCGATGCTGGACAAGAGCAAGTTTCTAACGGTCGATCCGCGACGCTGGTCCAGTACGCATGCCAAGCTTGTCATGCAGGCGGCAAGCTACCCTCAAGTGGAGCGTGTCTTCGTCAATCCGGCAATCAAGAAGAAGCTTTGCGAGACATGGCGAGGTGACCGCACGCATCTTGGCAAGGTTAGACCGATCTATGGGCATGACGAGCATTTTCATATCCGGATCGGCTGCCCTGAAGGCGCTTCCGGTTGCAAGCCCCAAGCGGGATTCGGCCCTGGAGACGGATGCGACAAGTCGCTCGCTTGGTGGTTTACGGATGAACCTTGGGCGAAGCCGAAGCCAAATCCGAACGCAAAGCCGGCAAAGCCGCGGCATGTGATGCTCTCGGATTTGCCGCGTGCCTGCGCAGCGGTGCTTGCTGCTCCCGGCGCGTCCGGTCGGGAACCGGTAGTCGCCTATTCAGCCGCCGTTGCGCCACCTGTGCCGGTCCAGAGC
>JAEWOP010000060.1 GCA_023399635.1 Pseudomonadota bacterium | reverse complement strand
GCCAAGCGGTAAGGCACCGGTTTTTGGTACCGGCATTCCCAGGTTCGAATCCTGGCGCCCCAGCCACCTCTTTTTCGATCGAATCACTATTCTGCGATAGTCCATGACGGATTTGCCAGCGCAGGCTTTGTGTGGCACTTCGCTTCCTTGTCAATTCTGCAAACCACATGAGGATGCTGACGTGGGAATGGAAATCTGGTCAACATTGGTCAGTGAATTCTCGGACGTTCCAGACGCGTCTACTCTGGTACGCATCACCGCGCGTCTTGTGATCGCCGCGGTGCTCGGAGGAATCCTCGGTTATGAACGCGAGCTCAAAGGGAGAAGCGCCGGAGTGCGGACTCATATGCTGGTAGCCGTCGGCGCAGCGCTCTTCGTCATTGGTCCGATGCAGAGCGGAATGGAGATCGGAGATCTGTCACGCGTGCTGCAGGGGATCGTCCAAGGCATCGGCTTTCTTGGTGCCGGTGCGATCCTGGTGCGGTCGGCGCAGCGCCAGGTGGAGGGTCTGACTACGGCTGCCAATATCTGGGCCACCGCAGGGATCGGCGTGATTGCAGGCCTTGGCCTGGAAGCAACAGCGATCTTGTCGACCGTGATCGTTCTGATCATCCTCGCGGCGGTGCCTCTCATCCTCCCAAAGGCTTCCCCTGCGGATTCAGGTTCAAACAACCCCGACAAAACCTGAGCCGCTTGAAGCTGCCGTTGAACCGACCGCGATCGATTGCACGATAAGGACGTTTCCCTGGTGTGACGCGGAAGAATGGTTCTTCTCTCCCCTCTCAACCCGTTGAGTCGGCGTTCGTGACGAGGTGGAAGAGCCACGGCCGGGTTTCTCGCCCTGTCTACTTGGGTCAAATTTGTTTGACATTTCGCTCATAAACCACATCCTTGTCTGAAACGGGACCGTGAGGAGAGGTAGCGAATGACCGATCTTTCTGCAGAGCCAAGTGGCGAGGAGCCGCACAAGCCGAGCCGCCGATCGGAGATCTTGACCTTCCTGGTGCTCGCCTTCGGCATCTGGCCAATCGTTGCAGTTGGCGTCGTCGGGGGCTACGGCTTCCTCGTTTGGATGTATCAAATCATCGCTGGTCCTCCGGGCCCTCCAGGTCATTGAGATGCCTATGGGCAGCCTCAGCAGACGGGATTTCCTGCGTGGTCGCACGCAAAGCGCACCTCGGGTGCTGCCGCCCGGCTTCCTAGCTCATCGGCCCGATGTCTGCTTTGACTGCCGGCTCTGCATTGACCACTGTCCCACCTCCATACTCGTGGCCGGCGATCATGGCGGGCCAGCGGTGGATTTCGCTCGAGGCGAATGCACTCTGTGCGGTGAGTGCCGCCTGGTCTGTCCCAATTCGGACGAGCTCTTCGATACCCGCATCGCCTTCCCACATCATGTTCAGATCGATGTTGGCTGCCTGACTCACCAGGGTGTCGATTGTCAGGCCTGTCGTGACCACTGTCCCACGACCGCGATTCGATTCAGGCCTCGTATCGGAGGGCCTTTCCAGCCGGAAATCGAGGCGGATGCCTGCAGCGGTTGCGGTGCCTGCATATCAGTTTGCCCCGTAGGTGCAGTCTCCGTTACCGCTCGCAAGGAGCTTGCCGATGCTTGAGAAAAAGTCTCGCTATTACGTTTCCAGCGCGGTGGTCGTGGCGAAGCCTGGGGCCGTCGATATCGTTCGCACCATCCTTGAAGCGATGAAGAACGTGGAGGTCTTTGCCGTCCAGGATGGCAAGATCATCCTCGTCATCGAGGGGCGCACCAGCGGTGAACTTGGCGCCACTTTGGCCGAGATTTCGGGGCTGCCGGACGTGGTGGCTGCCAACATGGTTTATGAACATTCAGAAGACGAGGAGGCTTACGCTGATGAGCACTGAACTAACACGGCGTAACGTGCTGAAGGCGCACGCTGCCGGCATTGCTGCTGCGACCGCCGGGATTTCGCTTCCGGCATCGGCGCAGCCTGTGCCGGGAGGGGTCGATTCACTCGAGATCAAGTGGTCGAAGGCGCCCTGCCGTTTTTGCGGAACCGGATGCGGCGTCATGGTTGGCGTCAAGGAAGGGCAGGTCGTCGCGACCCACGGTGACATGCAGGCGGAGGTCAATCGAGGCCTCAACTGCATCAAGGGCTACTTCCTGTCCAAGATCATGTATGGCGAAGACAGGTTGACCTCGCCGCTCCTTCGCAAGCGCAATGGCAAGTACGACAAGGAAGGCGAATTCGAGCCGGTCAGCTGGGACGAAGCCTTCGATGTGATGGCCGAGCAGGCGAAGAAAGTGCTTCGCGAGAAAGGCCCGACCGCCATCGGCATGTTCGGTTCGGGTCAGTGGACGATCTTCGAGGGCTACGCCGCGACGAAGCTGATGCGCGCCGGCTTCCGCTCCAATAACCTCGACCCCAATGCCCGCCACTGCATGGCCTCGGCGGCATATGCCTTCATGCGTACCTTTGGCATGGACGAGCCGATGGGCTGCTATGACGACTTCGAGCACGCTGATGCCTTCGTGCTGTGGGGCTCCAACATGGCGGAGATGCACCCGATCCTCTGGACCCGCCTTGCGGACCGGCGCCTCGGGCATGAGCATGTGAAGGTCGCAGTCCTCTCCACCTTCACCCATCGCAGCATGGACCTGGCGGACATCCCGATCATCTTCACGCCAAGCACCGACCTGGCGATCCTGAACTATATCGCCAACCACATCATATCGACCGGTCGCGTCAACGAGGAGTTCGTCCGCAACCATACGACCTTCATGAAGGGCGTCGACAATATTGGCTACGGGCTTCGTCCGGAGGACCCGCTTGAACTGAAGGCGGTGAATGCTGGCGACCCCACCAAGATGGAGCCGATCAGCTTCGACGCCTTTAAGGAATTCGTGTCGGACTACACGTTGGAAAAGACGGCGGAACTGACTGGCGCAGATCCGGGCTTCCTTGAGCAGCTCGCCCAGCTCTACGCGGATCCGGACCGGAAGGTCATGTCACTGTGGACCATGGGCTTTAACCAGCACACACGCGGTGTCTGGGCAAACCACATGATCTACAACATTCATCTGCTGACGGGCAAAATCTCCGAGCCGGGCAGCGGTCCCTTCTCGCTCACCGGCCAGCCGTCCGCCTGCGGCACCGCCCGTGAGGTCGGCACGTTTGCCCACCGCCTGCCCGCCGATATGGTGGTGACCAATCCGGAGCACCGTCACCACGCGGAGGAAATCTGGAAACTGCCGAGCGGACTGCTGCCGGACAAGGTGGGCTATCATGCCGTTCAGCAGGATCGCATGCTGAAGGACGGCAAGCTCAACTTCTATTGGGTTCAGGTCAACAACAACGTCCAGGCGGCCCCCAACAACAGCAACGAAACCTATCTCGGCTACCGCAACCCGGACAACTTCATCGTTGTTTCCGATGCCTATCCGACCATCACGGCGATGTCGGCCGACCTCGTTCTGCCGGCAGCGATGTGGGTGGAGAAGGAGGGCGCCTACGGAAACGCCGAACGGCGCACTCATGTCTGGCACCAGCTGGTCGACGCTCCTGGCGAAGCTCGGTCGGATCTCTGGCAACTGATGGAGTTCTCCAAACGCTTCACCACCGATGAAGTATGGCCCGCGGAGATCCTCGACCAGCACCCTGATTA
Organism: Pseudomonadota bacterium; assembly: GCA_023399635.1. Lineage (GTDB taxonomy): Bacteria > Pseudomonadota > Alphaproteobacteria > Rhizobiales > Rhizobiaceae > Neorhizobium. The sequence goes on along the minus strand of JAEWOP010000060.1, from coordinate 20,780 downwards.
CCGCGGAAAGACGCTGTTCGACGTTCTGTTCAAGAACGGAAAGGTCGACCGCTTCCCGCTGGAAGAGATCGACGAGGAATATGCCAACCGGGAAGCCAAGGAGTTCGGCTTCTATGTCCAGAAAGGGCTGTTCGAGGAATATGCCGAATTCGGTCGCGGGCATGGCCACGATCTTGCACCCTACGACGTCTATCACCAGGAGCGCGGCCTGCGCTGGCCCGTGGTGGACGGCAAGGAAACCAAGTGGCGCTACCGCGAAGGCTACGACCCTTATGTGAAGGAAGGGGAGGGCGTTCGCTTCTACGGGCGACCAGATGGCAAGGCCGTTGTTCTGGCCGTGCCGTATGAGCCTCCGGCGGAATCGCCGGACGACGAATACGACGTTTGGCTGGTCACCGGACGCGTTCTGGAGCACTGGCATTCCGGCTCCATGACCATGCGCGTGCCGGAACTCTACAAGGCCTTCCCCGGCGCACGCTGCTTCATGAATGCGGACGATGCGCGAAAACGGGGGATCAACCAGGGTGCCGAGGTGCGCATCATATCCCGGCGAGGCGAGGTCCGCTCCCGCGTGGAAACCCGCGGCCGCAATCGCATGCCGCCGGGCGTAATCTTCGTGCCGTGGTTCGATGCCAGCCAGTTGATCAACAAGGTCACGCTCGACGCCACCGACCCCATCTCCAAACAGACGGATTACAAGAAATGCGCAGTCAAAATCGTTCCCGTCGCCTGAGCCGCGGCCCGATCCGGTTGGCGGCAGTTTCCGCCGCTCTGTTCATGGCAACCATGGTCGTTGCCCAGACCGTTCCGCAGCTCTCGGGGCCCGCGGAAAAGATGGAGAATGTGCCGGCAAAGCCCATGCCGAAATGGAACGTCGACGACGTTCGCAAGATGCGTGCATATCCGGATCAGCCGCCGGTCATTCCCCACTCGATCGAGGGCTACCAGCTTTCGGTCAACACCAACCGCTGCCTTTCCTGCCATAAGCGGGAATTCACGGAGGGGTCAGGCGCCCCGATGATCAGCGTCACGCACTACATGACCCGGGAAGGCCAGATGCTGGCCGACGTTTCCCCACGTCGCTACTTCTGCACAGCCTGTCATGTGCCGCAGGCGGAGGTAAACCCGCTGGTGGAAAACACCTTCCGCGACATGAGCGAGATGGGTGTCGAGCACATCGGGGAGCAGGAGCATTAGACCATGAACTGGATCAAACGCCTGTGGAACTGGGTTTGGATAAAGCTCAGCACTCCCGCCGCCACCTTGAGCCTCGCATTCCTGACCCTTGGCGGCTTCGTCGGCGGTGTCATCTTCTGGGGCGCCTTCAACACCGCGCTGGAATTGACGAACACCGAGACGTTCTGCATCAGCTGCCACGAGATGGAAACAAACGTCTACGAAGAGATGACGCGAACCATCCACTTCAGCAATCGCTCCGGCGTTCGTGCGTCCTGTCCCGATTGCCACGTTCCGCACGAATGGACCGACAAGATTGCCCGCAAGATGCAGGCGTCCAAGGAGGTTTGGGGAAAGATCTTCGGGACGATCAGCACCCGGGAGAAGTTTCTTGATGAGCGCCTGCGCCTTGCTCAACATGAGTGGGCACGGCTGAAATCCAATGACAGCCTGGAATGCCGTAACTGTCATTCATCCGTTGCGATGGATCTGTCGAAGCAGACGGAACGTGCTGCCGAGATCCACAGTCGTTATCTGCTCAATGGACGCGCAACCTGCATCGATTGCCATAAGGGAATCGCCCACGAACTCCCGAATATGCAAGGGGTTCAGCCAGGCTGGCAGCTGCCCGATGAACTGGAAGGGGAGGTTCTGCCAAGCGCCTCGGCGATCGACGAACTTCGCGAGGCAATGAAAGCGGCACATGCGGACCTGTGATCGTCGTCCACAGCCCGGTAGGGAAAACGTCCAGCTACTCTGACGTTAGAGCGGGGGCTGCCGAGACCTGTTGACGGGTCACATCCGCAACCAGATGCTCCGGCAGCCCGTCAGGTCCAAGCTTGATGGCTCCATCGTTGCCGCCGGAGTTCTGCTCTTCTGACGATGCTACAGGGCGAGCCGCTTCGGCCGCAACAGCCGTTGGCGCCGGAGCGACGGCCGGATTTTCTTCTGAGACCTCATCAGCGCGCGTTTGATCGTCGCCCGGCCCAAGCGCGAGGGCACGGAGCTTCAGTCCGATCGTCTTAGGGCCGGAGTCGGGATAGGAAACGTCGACGATCACGGCTGTCACAGAAGCGTCAGCCGTGATGAGAACATCGGCTACCCGTCCGATCTCGTTTCCCTGACGGTCAAAGATCAGTTTCCCGGTAAGATCGCCGGCGCGCCAGGCCCCGAATTCGGCAACGCGAAGCAGGTAGGGCGCATCCAAAGCTTCCATATTGGCTGTATGGGTGCGGCTCTCGCTAGAGCTTGCGGGTACTTGTGCCAGAGCAGCGACAGGCCAAAGGCCGATCATCCATAGAGGGAAACGGAATCCAGCGCGCATCAGACGGCTCCCTATTCTGTCTATTGAAGCAACTCTAGCCCGCGGTTTCGGTTCCACACCCCTGATAGCTGTCGACGCCACCGGCGCCGGCGAGATCCGAGACGGAGATCAAAGAACCTCTATCCCGGACCGTCAGTTCGTCAAAAGGGAAGGGGCTCCCTTAAATGACCCCCAGCGCATCCATCGCCTGAGCTACCCGAACGAAGCCTGCGATATTCGCGCCAAGAACATAGTCACCAGGCGCACCATATTCTTCGGCAGTGCCTGCGCATGTGTCGTGAATATTGCGCATGATATTGGCGAGCCGGGCCTCCGTCTGCTCGAAGGTCCAGCTGTCACGGGAGGCATTCTGCTGCATTTCGAGCGCAGATGTCGCAACACCTCCGGCATTGGCAGCCTTTCCGGGAGCAAAAAGCACGCCCGCTTCTTGGAAGATCCTGATCGCGTCCGGTGTGGAGGGCATGTTCGCGCCTTCGCCCACGGCGATGACACCGTTCTTGACGAGAGTCTTGGCGTCTTTCCCGGTCAGCTCATTCTGCGTTGCAGAAGGCATCGCCACGTCGCAGGGGACGTCCCATATCGAACCGGCATCGGAGCTGACGAAATACACGCCTTTACCCTCACCCCTTGCGCGAAGATAGTCGGAGATGCGGGCGCGGCGGACTTCCTTGATCTCCTTGAGGAGCTTCAAGTCGATGCCATTCTCGTCGAAGACATAGCCTGAGCTGTCGGAGACTGCCAGGACCTTGCCCCCAAACGACTGGACCTTTTCGATCGTATAGACAGCGACATTGCCCGAGCCGGAAACGACGACCTTCTTGCCGTCAAAGCTCTGCCCCTTCGTCGCCAGCATGGACTGGACAAAATAGGTGTTGCCATAGCCCGTTGCTTCAGTTCGGGCGCGGGAGCCTCCGTAAAACAGCGCCTTGCCTGTCAGCACTCCCGCCTCATAGCGATTGGTCAGCCGCTTGTACTGGCCGAACATGTATCCGATCTCGCGCCCGCCTACACCGATGTCACCAGCAGGCACGTCCGTGTACTCGCCGATGTGACGATGAAGCTCTGTCATGAAGGATTGGCAAAAGCGCATGATTTCGCCATCCGAGCGTCCCCGGGGATTGAAGTCGGAGCCTCCCTTGCCACCGCCAATCGGCAAACCGGTGAGGGCATTCTTGAATGTCTGCTCGAAGCCGAGGAACTTGATGATGCCGACATTGACGGACGGGTGAAACCGGATTCCGCCCTTGTAGGGTCCAAGCGCTGAATTGAACTGTACGCGAAAGCCGCGGTTGATCTGGACCTGTCCTTGGTCATCAATCCAGGGAACGCGAAAGATGATCTGTCGCTCGGGCTCGCAGATCCTCTCGATGAGGGCGTTCTCGAGATAGCGAGGATGTTTGGCGATGACGCGTCCCAAGCTCTCGAGCACTTCTCTTACCGCTTGATGGAACTCTTGCTCCCCAGCGTTGCGTCTCAGCACATCCTGGAGGATAGGCTCGAGCTTCTCATCGACATTCACCATTTTCGCATCTCCTTTGGGCAACTGCATAAGAAAGTGCCACCGGTGCCTGCATTAGCGAATGAGGATGAAAAGTCGATGCGGCAAATGATGATTTTTTAGCGCGAGCGGGTCCGTTGAATGATGCGATGGGGAAAAGTTGGTTCGGTGCCAAGAAGGCGACAGCGGGTGGCCGCGTAACAAAGTCGCACCATCAAATCCAGATGATGTGCCAGTCACGACCTGGGTGAAGCTTCTTCACTCCAGTCCTCACGCATGCAAAGCCCGGGTCCGCACCCCTCGGCCGACGTGAAGATAACGCCTGCGTCTTCGAAGGTTCGTCGCAATTGGCAGGCTGTGGATTGATGGAGTCCGTGTCGGCAACCTTCAAAGTCGCGAATCGTGCTTCGCGATACCAGTGCGCGCTCAGAAAGCTGCTGTTGTGTCCAATCCAGCATGCCTCTCGCAGCCCGGCACAAGGCTGGTGATATCACGGGCTCTTTCGACGCTTGACCCATTAAGCTTCTCCCACCATAGTGGCTTACATACACCTTTTTGGCTGATTTGCGAAGCTTTGGGACATCCTCCATTGGGATAACGACGGAACAAGCTCTTCTTCTTCTGCTGATTGTTCTGCCCTTTTTGGGAAGCACGATCGTGGCTTTCTCGCTGCGAACGGACACACGGCTTTTCCCAGCGTCCATTGCAGGAGGTGTCGCTGCCTCCGTGATCCTTGCTACCGCTGCTCTTTATCCGTTCATTGCCGAGGGCGGGGTGGTTCGGTTCGAGCAGGCGTGGATGCCGCAATTGGGGGTCAACTTCACCCTTCGAATCGATGGATTCGCCTGGCTGTTTGCGATGCTGGTCGCAATCATCGGGCTGCTCGTCGTGCTCTACGCCCGGTACTACATGTCGGATCGGGATCCCATCCCGCGGTTCTTCTCGTTCTTCCTTGCTTTCATGGGTTCGATGCTTGGCATCATTGTCTCCGGCAATGTGATCCTGCTGTCGATCTTCTGGGAGTTGACGAGCCTGTCCTCCTTTCTTCTCATCAGCTATTGGCATCAGAATTCGGCAGCGCGAGATGGCGCGCGAATGGCGCTGACCATCACGGCCACGGGAGGTTTTTGCCTGCTCATCGGCCTCCTGATCCTCGGCTCCATTGTCGGGAGCTATGAGCTGGATGCCATCTTGGCGGCGGGCGACCAGATCCGCGCCCACCCTCTGTACCTGACGAGCCTGATCCTGGTCCTCATCGGAGCCTTTACCAAGAGCGCGCAGTTTCCGTTTCACTTCTGGTTGCCATCCGCCATGGCAGCACCGACACCCGTCTCGGCCTATCTTCATTCCGCGACCATGGTGAAGGCTGGGGTTTTTCTTCTTGTGCGGATGTCGCCTGCACTTGCTGGGACCTATGAGTGGTTTCTGCTCGTCGGCCTTGCAGGGATCACCACCCTTGTCCTTGGCGGCTATTTTGCGATGTTCCAGCAGGATCTGAAAGGACTTCTTGCCTATTCCACGATCAGCCATCTTGGCTTGATCACAACGCTCCTTAGCCTTGACAGCCCGCTGGCAACGGTCGCAGCGATCTTCCATATGGCCAATCATGCCACCTTCAAGGCTTCCCTCTTCATGGCTGCGGGCATCATCGACCATGAGACGGGCACGCGGGATCTGCGTCGCCTGAGCGGTTTGATAAGGTTTCTCCCAATCACCGGCAGGCTTGCGATGGTGGCAAGCGCTGCCATGGCCGGTGTTCCGTTGTTGAACGGCTTCCTGTCCAAGGAGATGTTCTTTGCGGAAGCGGTCGAGACGCATGCAGACTCGTGGCTGGATGTGGCGCTTCCTTACTTGGCGGTTCTGGGGAGCGCATTCAGCGTCGCCTATTCCCTGCGCTTTATCCACTCGGTTTTCTTCGGGCCACCTCCTGCTGACCTGCCGATAGCCAAGCCACACGAGCCCCCACGCTGGATGCGGTTCCCCATCGAATTCCTGGTTCTGGCATGTCTGGTGGTGGGAATAATCCCGAACATCACGATCGGTCCTTATCTGCACGTCGCAGCCGTCAGCGTGCTGGGTCAAGCAACCCCGGAATTCAGTCTTTCGGTCTGGCACGGGTTCAATGTGCCGCTTCTGATGAGTGCGCTGGCCTTGGTGGCCGGTTGTGCGATCTACATCGTATTTCGAAACCATCTCGCCGCTTGCGATGATGGTGCTTTCGGGTTCCGAAGGTTTCGAGGTCACCGCATCTTCGAGCGCGTGCTGGTGACGGTATCGTGGCGTTGGGCACGTGGCCTTGAGGCGCGTCTGGGGACGCGAACCCTCCAGCCGCAGTTGCGCTGGGTGACCTTTGTCGGCTTCATGGCCGCGCTCTTGCCCCTGTATCTATCCGGATTTCAGTCGCGGATGATCGAGCCGTCCCGGATCGACATACCTTTCTCCGGACTATGGGTGCTGGGTTGCTGCCTAGCAGTCGGAACCGCCATCTTGGCCAAATATCATCGGTTGGCCGCCCTGGTGATGCTCGGAGGTGTCGGCCTCATCGTGTGCATGACATTCGTCTGGCTCTCAGCGCCGGACCTCGCCATCACGCAGTTGCTCGTCGAGATCGTCACCACTGTTCTTATTCTGCTCGGACTGCGCTGGCTGCCCAAGCGGACGGAGGAGCTCAAGGACGAGATCACCTTTCGCGCGCGCTTCAGGCGCTTCCGCGACTTTGCTCTGGCGATTGTATGCGGAGTCGGAATGGCGTTTGTCGCCTATGCGGTGATGACGATGTCGGTGCCGGATGCGATTGCAAACTTCTTCATTCAAAACGCCTATACACAAGGCGGTGGCACCAATGTCGTCAACGTCATCCTGGTCGATTTCCGCGGCTTTGATACCTTCGGCGAGATCACGGTTCTTGGGATCGTTGCGCTGACTGTTTATGCACTTCTGCGTCGTTTCCGCCCCGCGCCGGACAGCATCGAGCCACCTGAGCAGCAACGTGTTCAGACAGCCTTCGACCAGCAGCAGCCGGAACGATCCGTTGGTGACACGGCCCGCGACTATCTCCTCGTGCCGTCGGTGATCATGCAGTGGCTGTTCCCTGTGGTCATTACCTTGGCGATCTACATCTTTATTCGCGGACACGATCTTCCGGGAGGAGGCTTCTCCGCCGGGCTCGCCATGTCCATCGCCTTCCTTCTGCAATATCTCGCCGGTGGGACCCGCTGGGCAGAAGAACGAATCCGCATCCTGCCGCTCCGTTGGATGGGGACTGGTCTGCTGGTTGCTGCCGCGACGGGCATAGGTTCATGGTACTTCGGTTACCCGTTCCTGACGTCGCATTCGCGCTATCTCGACCTCCCGCTGATCGGAAAGATACCGGCTGCGACGGCCATGCTCTTTGACCTTGGAGTTTTCCTGCTGGTGGTGGGATCGACCGTTCTCATACTTGTGGCCTTGGCTCACCAGTCGATCCGCATCAACCGCCTCAACTCGCTTGAGAAGAAGAACGAGGAGGCGGCCTGATGGAACTTGTCTTGTCCATTGCGATCGGCATCATGACCGGATGCGGCGTCTGGCTGCTGCTTCGTCCACGCACCTATCAGGTCATCATTGGCCTGTCCCTGCTCTCCTACGCGGTCAATCTCTTCATCTTTGGCGTTGGAGGCGTGAAATCGGATGAGCCGCCGCTCCTTCTGGAGGGCGTGACTGTTGCCAATATCAGTGATCCTGTTCCACAAGCCCTGGTCCTCACAGCAATCGTCATCGGTTTTGCCACAACCGCGCTCTTTCTTGTGGTTCTCTTGGCGTCGCGGGGCTTGACCGGCAGTGACCACGTGGATGGACGCCAGGATTCGCGCTGATGCAGTGGACGCAGCACCTCATCATCCTGCCCATCCTCCTGCCGCTCCTGTCGGGCGCTGCACTGCTGTTTCTGGCGGAACGTCAGCGTGTTGCAAAATCGATGATCAGCTTGGCGAGTTGCGTCGCTCTGGTCTTTGTCTCGTTGCTGTTGGTGGGAGTTACCGCAAGCCAGGGCCAGTTCAGCGGCGTCTATCTCCTGGGCAACTGGGCGTCGCCCTTCGGCATTGTCCTTGTGCTTGATCGGTTGTCATCTTTGATGGTGGCCCTGGCCGCCGTTCTCTCGGTATCGGTTCTGATCTTCTCCCTGGCGCGGTGGCATTCAGCAGGCTCCCACTTCCACAGCCTCTATCAGTTCCTTCTGATGGGGCTGAACGGCGCGTTTCTGACCGGCGATCTCTTCAATCTCTTTGTCTTCTTCGAGGTCATGCTCGCTGCCTCCTATGGCCTTCTGCTGCATGGATCCGGCGCGCTGCGTGTGAAAGCCGGCCTCCATTACATTGCCGTGAACCTCGCTGCCGCTTTGCTCTTCCTGATCGGCGTGAGCCTGATTTACGGCACCGCTGGAACATTGAATATGGCGGATCTGGCCGCCCGTATTCCGACGATCGAGTCCGATCGGCGGATGTTGATGGAAGCAGGTGCGGCAGTTCTCGGAGTAGCTTTCCTGGTCAAGGCGGGCATGTGGCCTCTCTGCTTCTGGCTGCCCAGCGCCTATAGCGTTGCGACCGCTCCGGTCGCCGCGATCTTCTCCTTGATGAGCAAGGTCGGCATCTACATCATCCTACGCCTGACCATGCTGCTGTTTTCAGATGGTCCCTCCGCGGGGTTCGGGTCGAACCTGCTCCTTTACGGCGGAATGGCGACGCTGACCTTCGGCTTCATCGGCGTCCTCGCCTCCCAGGCGCTGGCGCGGATCGGAGCCTATTCCGTCCTCGTGTCCTCCGGAACGCTTCTTGCCGTGATCGGTCTGAATGATCCGGCAGCGACCTCGGGTGCTCTCCTTTATCTCGTCAGTTCCACTTTGACGCTCGGAGCCTTCTTTCTTCTGGTTGAGTTGGTCGAACGTTGTCAGGTCGCCGGCGCGGGCGTTCTGGCCGTTACCATGGAAGCCTATGGTGATGCCGATGAGGATGAGCCCGAAGAGCTCGACGGCGTGACGATGCCGGCGACACTGGCAATGCTTGGCATCTGCTTTGCGGCCTGTACGATCTTGCTCGCCGGGCTTCCGCCTCTCTCCGGCTTCGTGGCAAAACTGGGCATGCTTTCCGCTCTGATCGGTGTAGGATCAATCGGCCTCCCACCAACGGGTGAGGCGCTCGCGGTCGCTGCCCTTATCATTCTGGCTGGGTTGTCAACATTGATCGCGTTGACCCGCGCCGGCATCCGCACCTTCTGGAGCTCTCTTGAGATCACGATACCACGTGTCCTGGTTGTCGAGGTCGTGCCGATCATGCTGTTGTTGGCCATGCTCGCCACGCTTACGGTGAATGCAGGTCCGGCTCTGGCCTTCATGGAGGCCGCCGTGAACTCCGTGAGCAGGCCCGTCACCTATCTCGAGAACGTAACAGGCGAGACGCCTCAGCCGTTGTGGAGGGAGCTCAACAAGACGGTGGAAGAGGAGTAGGCGATGTTTCCTTATCCACTTCTGACCATTTCGCTGCTGATCATGTGGCTGTTGCTCAACCAGTTCACGATCGGACATCTGGTGTTGGGCAGCATTGTCGCCGTCTTCGCTTCCTGGGCCATGGCCACTTTGCGCCCAAGCAAGCCCCGGCTCGGCAAGTGGTATCTCATCCCCAAGCTGATCGCGATCGTGATGGCCGACATCGTGCGGTCCAATCTCGCCGTGGCTTGGGTCATCCTTAGGGGCCGTGGCAGCGGCCGCCACTCCTCTTTCATCAACCTTCCGCTGGAGATCGACGACCCGACGGCACTGGCTATTCTTGCTGTGATCATTACCGGCACCCCCGGCTCCGCGTGGCTGGAATATGATTCTCACCAACGGTCCGTTCTCATTCATGTCTTCGATCTGTCCAATGAGGATGAGTGGACTGCCCTGATCAAGGGTCGCTATGAAAAGCTGCTGATGGAGATCTTCTTATGAGTGCGATCATCATTTTCACCGCTGTCAGCGCAGCCCAGTTCATGTTGACCATCGCGATGGTGATCGCCTCCATCCGGATGTTCCATGGCCCCCGTGCCCAGGACCGGATCATCGGCTTGGACGCCCTCTACGTGAAAGCGATGCTCCTGTTGGTGACCTTTGGCATTGGAACCGGAAAGACCATTTACTTCGAAGCCTCACTGGTGATTGGCCTGCTCGGGTTCGTGACAACCGTCTCGCTTGCCAAATTCCTGATGCGCGGTGAGGTGATCGAATGATCTATTCTGCTGCAGACATTCCGCTCTGGGCCGCGATCGCCATCGCGTTCTTCCTCCTTCTTGGAGCGGCACTGGCGCTCATAGGAGCAATCGGGTTTCTCAGGCTTCCCAACTTCTACGAGCGGCTTCATCCACCGACCCTGTCCACCAGTTGGGGCACCGGCGGTGTCATGACCGCGTCGATACTGTTCTTCAGCATTTCAGGAGGCCGTCTCGTCGCTCATGAGATCCTGATAGGCATCTTCATCACCATCACCACGCCAGTTACCTTCATGCTGCTGGCGCGCGCGGCGCTCCACCGTGATCGATTTGAGAACAACACGGATGTTCCTGCAAAACCCAGTGTTCAGGATGTCGCTGAAGATGTCTGAGTGCAGGAGGGCCCCCGGCCGAAGCCGCTAGCCTCTGCAACAGCTCAGGTGATCAAGGGAGGATGCCCTGTCCTTCGCGCTTTGCTGCAAAGCGGAACGGCCCGATAATGGGTAACCGCCATCCGACCTCACTCCGCGCTAACCACAATCTTCATTTTCGATCCAGGTATGCTCGGAACAAACCTTCATTATCTGTTTGTTTAAGGTGTTGCTGAAACAATCTAGGTCCGGCTAGCGGGTTCATGTAGGGTTTCGGCATGCGTAGTTTGATTTTCCATGGATTGGTCGCATCGTTTGCTGTTCTGGTTTCATTGGCATCCGTGTCCGCCGCGGATCTCGAACCGCCACAGGGAAAGCCGATCCTGACGATCTCGGGCGCGATCAAACGGACGAACATGGGGTCGGAGGCGGTTTTCGACCGCGAGATGCTGGAAGCGCAGGGCACAGAGACTGTCGTCACAAAAACTCCGTGGTTCGACGGTGAGACGGAGTTTTCCGGAGTGCGCCTGGACAAGTTGATGGACTTGGTCGGAGCGGAAGGTCAGGAAGTCACTGCCACGGCGCTGAACAACTACGTCACCACGATCCCGCTAGAGGATTTCAGGAAGTACCGGGTCATTCTCGCCCTGAAGCGTGACGGGGAGTACATGTCGGTTCGCGACAAGGGGCCACTCTTCATCATCTATCCCTTCGACAGCGATCCCTCTCTGCAGACGCAAGTATATTTTGGACGGGCGGCCTGGCAGGTCGCCAAACTGGCGGTCGAGTAAACTGTACGGGAAAAAGAACAATGCCCCCTAAGGTTCTCCAAAGGGTACTCGCTGCTGTAGCCTTTCTCTTGATGTTGGCGGCCGGTTTCACCTCGGTCGCCATTTTTCAGCGGCAAGCTGCCCTGCAGAAGATCTCTCGCTACAATGCAGCCTGGACCGTGAGCCAAGCTGCGGCTGAGTTCCTGGAGCTGGAACGGATCTTGGCATCCTATGGCCTTGCTCGAAGCGACATCACGTTCGAAGACGTCCAGTTGCGGCTCGATATCATGTTCAGCCGGCTGGATATCTTCGAGGCCGGGACAAGGGCGGAATTCGGACAGGGCAGAAGCCTCAGGCAGTTCATACGGCACGATCCTCGCAACGAGGAGACGATCCGAATGCTCCGTGCCGGCCTGGAGTCAGTGGATCAGATGATCAGCAGGGACGGCGCCTCGCTGGATATCACGAGCGCGCTTCAAGCACTGGCACCACTCAATGCCGAGATGACCGGGCTGACTTCCCGGGCAGCTGCCTATGGTGGAGAACTGGCTGGCAAGGATCGCCGCGAACTTGCGAGGCTCCACCTTGTCTTGTCCGGGCTCACATCCGGTCTCATTGTTTGCGGCATCCTTTTGATCCTGCTCCTGTGGCGGCAGAACAAGCATGTGCGTGAGGCACATGAGGTCCTGCAAACAACAGCGGGCAAACTGGAAGATGCCCATCGAAACCTGATATTGCAGAACCAGCGGTTCGATGCGGCGCTCAACAGCATGTCCCAGGCCTTGTGCACCTGCGACGCAAGCGGTCGTCTGATTGTGTTCAACGAAAAGTTTGCAGGCCTGCTGGGCGCAGCGCCGCATGAACTGGCCGGGAAATCCTTGCAAGATGCTATCGCATCGGCCCGTCAGGGGTCTCAGCCCTCTGTTCTGGAGCCGATCCTGAGGGAGCAGGCGCGCCTGATCGAAGGCAGAAGGAAGGGTAGCTTTACGCTCGACCTTCCCGATGAAAGAGCCTTCGCCGTTTCTCATGAACCGATCGCCGATGGTGGGTGGCTCGCCACCTACGAGGACGTAAGCGAGCGGAGACAGGCGGAAGCACGTATCTTCCATATGGCACATCATGATGCCCTGACCGACCTGCCGAACCGCGTCCTTGTCCGCAAGAAGCTGATGGACAGATGTGCAGCGCCTCTGTCTCGAGATAGTGTCGACATCCTCCTGCTCGATCTCGACGGCTTCAAAGAAGTCAACGACACGCTCGGCCACGATATCGGCGACCAGATGCTGAAGGAGGTCGCGAAGCGGCTGCGTTCTTGCGTCGGTGAAGACAGGCTCGTTGGCCGCTTGGGAGGCGACGAGTTCGCGGTCTTGCTGCCGTCGGGTTCTACGCCGGAGCAAGCCACCGAGGTGGCCAGAAACATCCAAGCCTCCATCTCGGAGCCGTTTCATCTGGATGGGCGCAAGGTCCTGGTAAGCGCCAGTATCGGGATCGCAGGCTATAAGGGGCCGCATTGCACTCCCGATGAGATGCTGAAACATGCGGACCTGGCAATGTACCAGTCCAAGGCTGACGGCAAAGACCGCATCACCCACTTCTCACAAGACATGGAACAACGGCTTCTCGCCCGAAAAGCCATTGAATCTGACCTTCGTGAAGCATTGTCTCGTGACCATCTGGATGTCTATTACCAGTCTCTGCACGACACACAGTCACGCCAGATCCGAGGCTTTGAAGCCTTGGTCCGCTGGAGGCGCCAGGGGCGCGAATTCGTCTCGCCGGCAGAATTCATTCCCGTCGCCGAAAGTCTGGGGTTGATTGACGAAATCGGCGATTGGGTTCTGCGAAAAGCATGTCGAGAGGCAGGAAACTGGCCTTCAGATCTGACGATAGCCGTGAATTTCTCGCCGATGCAGTTTCGCTCAGGCAACATCGTTCAAAGCGTCTTCCGGGCGTTATCGGACACCGGCCTGTCTCCGCATCGTCTGGAACTTGAGATCACCGAGTCGGTCCTGCTGGAAGCTACCGCTGCCACACTATCTACCCTGCACCAATTGCGGCAACTCGGGGTTCGTATCGCCCTTGATGATTTCGGCACGGGGTACTCTTCGCTGAGCTACCTGACCACGTTCCCCTTCGACAAGATCAAGATCGATCGCGGTTTTGTCACGGATATGTCCACACGCGCCAGCGCGTTGTCCGTGATTGAAATGATCGTCCAGCTCAGCAACAAGCTGGGAATGATCACAACTGCGGAAGGCGTGGAGAACGAGGAGCAACTGAGGAGCCTCCAGGCAGTAGGCTGTACACAGGTCCAAGGCAATCTTCTTGCACGTCCCCGGCCTGCTGAAGACCTCCTGTTCGACGAACAGCGAGCTCAGGCCAAACTTCGCTTGTGACGCGGCAGGAAGCGGGCCTCAGCGAATTGACACGGCCGGATGGCTGTTCGAGCGACACCCTCAAATGTGCGGCGGGTCCTTTTCTCCTCTAAAGGGGAGGGCGTAATCGCGCCTCGATTCTGTGATCGCGACGGGCAATTCTTCCCAGGTTTCGCTATCCGTCCAGGCTCTCTTCAGCGGCTTTGGCAACACCTGATTAAGGTTTTCTTTCTATTAACGCCTCTGGTGTGACAGCTCGTTTAATGGTTTCGCGTAACATGCAAGAACCTTCCCGTTTCCCTACTCCCAACACTCAAGATGCGCAGAACGACAAGGGCGCGGGCGAAGCCACGGGTTTGTCTTTGACGAGCCAATCTGGAGCTGTGCCGGTCGCCAAAGAGGGAACGTCGGACGCAATCATTCTTGATCCGGAACGGCTGCCTACATGGCAACGGCCATTCGTGTTGGCGCCCAATGTTCGTTTCACAAGGACGCCAGGCAAAGCCACTTCACCAAAGACGAATATGGCGAGCGCCGCGCTGGCAAGTCATCGTCTTGAGGTCCAGCCCACGACGGGGCGGGTGGATGGGGAGCCGCAGGCAACCCTAGCGGGCTCGCCGGCGCGCGTTTTGCAGCAACGCCTTGAGAAGTCGATCGAGCATCAGCCAGCGTTCAAGGCACACTTGCACCAGGGTGTCGTCGTGAATGAGGCAGGTCCTCTGCCACTTGTGCAGCCAAAAGCGGGCGGTGCTCAAACGCTGCCCGGTATAATTCAAGAAACTGGAATATCCCCCGCTACCAACGCTCCGAGTCTTGCGACAGTGCAGAACAGCAACAAGACTCTTGGCGCTGAAACCAGCTCAACCGGCCGTCGGCCGCTTTACCTTCCAGATCACCTGCTCTGGGAAATGCTCAGCCTGGGCGTCTCCGACCTGCCCGTACGTGCCAGCAGGGACGTTCACTCGGCACAAAGATCAACGCATCCGCGAGCGACAGCGCAACACGGTGATGTAACCTCGGCTCCCGTTCCCGTTGCCGCCGAAGAGCGCCAGTCCGTCACGCTGCAGGCTTCACAAGCGGCCTCTGCCGTTCACCTTTATCGTCAGGTTGAGCTGCGCGGTGCCGGATCCATGCGAGGCAACGAGAAGCGGCCGGCTGAAGCTCGCAACGCCGGTGAATCGGCCGTCGTGCGGGAGTGCGCAGTTGCGGATGCGCAGATCGCCAATCGTTCGCCGGCCGTCGCATCCCTTCCTGCCGCAGAACAAGACTATCTCTTCCCCTCTGTCGATCTGCTGCAGCCAGCAAGCGTCGTGGAATCGGAAGGGATGAGCCAGGAGGCGCTGGAAAAGAGCGCGGGCCTGCTGGAAAGCGTTCTGGAGGATTTCGGGATCAAGGGTGACATCATCGATGTGCGCCCGGGCCCGGTCGTCACCCTTTACGAATTTGCCCCGGCCCCGGGCGTGAAGTCCTCGCGCATCATCAATCTTTCCGACGATATCGCACGCTCGATGTCGGCCCTCTCGGCACGTGTCGCGGTGGTGCCTGGCCGCAATGTCATCGGTATAGAGCTTCCCAACCCGGAACGCGAAACCGTCTACCTCCGCGAGCTTTTCGAGAGCAGCAGCTATATCAGCACTGACTACCGCCTGCCTTTGTGCCTGGGCAAGACCATCGGTGGGGAGCCGGTCATCGCCGAGCTTGCAAAGATGCCCCATCTGCTTGTGGCCGGCACGACGGGGTCGGGCAAGTCCGTGGCGATCAACACGATGATCCTGTCGCTGATCTACCATCTGCGACCGGACGAGTGCCGCCTCATCATGGTCGACCCGAAGATGCTGGAGCTGTCCGTCTACGACGGGATCCCGCATCTTCTTACCCCCGTGGTAACCGACTCCAAGAAAGCCGTCCTGGCTTTGAAGTGGGCGGTTCGGGAAATGGAAGAGCGATATCGCAAGATGTCGCGCCTGGGCGTACGCAACATCGATGGTTTCAACATGCGCGTGGCCGAGGCTCGCAGCAAGGGAGAAACCATTCTAGTGAGCACTCCCTGTGGCTTCGATAGAAGCACCGGCCAGGAACTCTTTGAACAGCAAGAGCTGGATCTTACGCCGCTCCCTTATATTGTTGTCATCGTGGATGAGATGGCTGACCTCATGATGGTCGCGGGCAAGGAAATCGAAGGCGCGATCCAGCGCCTGGCCCAAATGGCCCGCGCTGCCGGCATCCATCTGATCATGGCAACTCAACGTCCCTCGGTGGATGTCATAACGGGCACGATCAAGGCCAATTTTCCGACGCGCGTCTCTTTCCAGGTCACCTCCAAGATCGACAGCCGCACGATCCTGGGCGAGCAGGGCGCAGAACATCTGCTCGGCCAGGGGGACATGCTGCACATGGTGGGCGGCGGTCGCATCGCCCGCGTACACGGCCCCTTCGTTTCCGATCACGAAGTGGAAAAAGTTGTCGCGCATCTGAAGTCGCAAGGGCAGCCTTCCTATCTTGGCGGCGTTACCGACGATACCGAACCGGCAGGTGATGAGGAGGAGCATGAGGCCGTCTTCGATCAAACCGGCATGGGCGGCGAAGCGGGCTCCGATGATCTCTATGAGCGGGCGGTGAAGGTTGTACAGAGGGACAACAAGTGCTCCACCTCCTACATTCAGAGACGACTTTCGATCGGCTACAACCGCGCCGCATCGCTGGTCGAAAGAATGGAGCAGGAAGGTCTGGTCGGCCCGCCAAACCATGTCGGGAAACGCGAGATCCTGAACTTGCGGGCACAGCCGGAACCTGATGATGGCTGAGCACCAGCTCCTGACGGTGACTTGGTAGCCTGTGGTTATCCGGGCGCTTGAAGGAAGCTGGAGCGCTTCAAATCCGGTCGCCAAAGTTCGACGTAGCGCAACGGTGTGTCACTTCATCAAGCCGGCTGAACGCAAAGCGTTTTCGATCACGTCTTGAATACCGTCCGCACCTGATCTCTTGTTGGGGTTGTTCAATTCCGGTCCTGTCGTGTCGGACGACTTCGGTGTGGCCTTGCGTTCAAACGATGGGATCAATCCCCAAGCGCGGGCTATGTGCACAGTGGATGAGATCCCAACGTCGAGCATATAGGGCGCTGCTCGGCCATAGCCGGTGGTTGGATCCAAGGGGGTTCCGTGTCCCATCCCCCGTACCTGATAATGTTCAATGACATCTCGCCCGAACGCATCCCTCCACGCCTGATAGGCGTGCCCATCGATGGTCCGTGAAATGGTCGGGTGTGCAGTCACCCCATGAACGCCGCGCCACTGGTCAATGGTCGCTTGTGCGTTCTCCTTCACGACAGTGTTGTCGGCGTCCCCCTCCCAGACCGACACGGTCGGCCATGGTCCCTCATGCCGGCTTGCCCGGCGAAGCACGTCCTGGAGAATGGCTGGCGACGGCAGACCATGCCCCCGCATCCGATCGAATGCTTCGGGCACAGTGGAGGCGGCTCCATAAGGAAGACCGGCAATGATGGCGCCCCCGGCAAACACTTCTGGATATGTCGCAAGCATGGCATTGGCCATCGCGCCTCCGGCCGAAAGGCCGGTGACGTAGACGCGTCTTGGGTCAATGCCGTGGTTGTCGATCATGCTCGCGATCATTTCACGGACCGACAGCACTTCGCCCGCACCACGCCTCACATCTTCCCTCTCAAACCAGTTGAAACACAGATTAGCGTTGTTCTGGCGGGACTGTTCGGGGAAGAGCACCGCAAAACCGTAATCGTCTGCGAGTTGCGACCATCCCGATCCTTCGTCATACCCTGCTGCCGTTTGTGTGCAGCCGTGGAGGACGACGACCAAGGCAGGCTTCTCTACGGCTTCGGGGACCTTGCACCAGCCCATCAACTCACCGGGATTGCGAGCCTTGTACTCGAGCCGTGTCAGGCGGCTCGAATCGGTGGCCGAGCCAGGCGACCGTGATCGGTAACGGCCAAGTCGCTCGATCGTGTCTGAAATGCTTCTCATGGCTGGCCTGCTTTCCGGAAAGTCCCCGACATCCCGCTGCCAAGGTAATGTTGCAGTGCACAATTACAAGGCGCGCTGGAAATGAGGGCGGTCGGGCGATCCGCTCGCGTGGAGCAACCTTCCCTTTGCAGGGTCCGTCCACACGCATCGCATCGAATGATTTTCTCTGAAAGCCCGGCGATGGTTCAGCGGTCTTCGGTCATTTGCTGTCGTGAAATTTTCCGAAGCTGCCGGTGATTGTGCGAGATGTCGTCCCCATTTTCGCCGGCCTCGCCATCACCTAATCTTTGACGCTTTCAGCCAGCGCCGAGAGCGCTTCCACGTCACAAATGAGCAGTTTTTGCCGGCCACCCTGGACGAGCCCCTTGCTCTCCCAGGCGCTGAGGATACGCGACACGGTATGCAGCGTGGTCCCGGTCATTTCGGCGATGTCTTGGCGTGAGATGGGGAAGTCGATGCGGATGCCGGTTTCTTCCTTTCTTCCCGCCTGCTTGGCCAGGCGCAGGACGGCATGAGCCACGCGACGTTCGACTTCCTCTGTCGACATTTCACGGATGCGCGTGTGCGCTTCCTCCAGCCGCTGCCCGATGGTTTGCATTGCCGAAACGGCAAGCCGCGGATTGTGATTGATGAAGTCCGGCCAGAGATGGGTGGGCCAGCTCAGGGCGATGCTATCCGTGACGGCAAGCGCGGTGCCGGGGTAGTCGTTGCGCTGCAGGGCCTTCGCGAAGCCGAAAAGATCGCCCGGATGGACGACGCGCACGATGATCTGCTGGCCGCTGTGGGTGACTTGGTTGACCTTGAGGCGTCCGTGCAGGAGCAGGAAGAAATGGGTTGCAGATGCGCCCTGCTCGAACACGGCTTCGCCTCCCGCAAACCGCTTGGAGGCAGCATGGCTCAGCAGCACGTCAACGCTTTCCGGGCTCATTTCCTTGAACAGCGAAAAATCGCGAACCAGACTTTTGTCGATCTTCAAGCCGAACTCCCTGTCACTGCCACTGTGATACACGAGCTATCAGCTCGGCGAAAGCGGCGGTGACGTGAGTGACATCCGTTCAACGGTGGAGGACGTTGCGCAGCAGGTCCCGCAGGGGCGAATACCAGTGGGTGGCCTTCACCAGCCTGAACCCCAGATTGTCGGGAGGTGTTCCAACAGAGCAACCCCCGCCCTTGGGGTCCCGAATGAATGCACTTGTGGGAGAGCGGTGTGGTCCCACCGTAACCCGAACACCGCAGATCTCTTCGACGGAGCGCTGTCCGCCGTGGTCGTAGAGGCTCACGCGCCGATGGCAGGTGCTGGTCCACTCCCAGATATTGGCTGCGAAATCGCCTAGTCCATATTCGTTTTCGCCAAAACTCCCGGTCGGTTTGGGCGTCGCGTCGCGCTTGGAGCGCAATGCGGCCTCCCGCTCATAGTCGGCGATCCACTTCAGGGCGGGGTTCTTGTTGTCGGGGTCGAGGCCTGAAGCATCATCCGGGAAGCGCGTGCCGCCAGCAAAGGCAAGCTGGCGATCGGACGGCAATACCCAGTCCTCTCCGGTCTTTTCTGACAGCCAGCGGGCATAGGCGGATGCGTCGTCGAAGCTTACGCCTGTTACCGGAACGTCTTGTCCCTGTGTGCCGGGACTGGCCGCAGGGACGCATGCTCCCTCTTGGACGCAGGCCTCATACTCGGAAACCCTCACATGATGTTTCATGATGGTCAGCGGGTTCCGTTCGATCACCGTAACCAAGGGTGCATCAACCGGATAAACGCCTCTCACCACTTCCCCGTCAGCACGGTAGGTGAAGGTGCGCGGCGCAATCGTCACCGTCTCCGGCTGAAAAAGCACGGCCGTCGGCGGGGCTGCTTCGAAAAACCCGGTTTGTTGCACGATCCCCATGGAGAGAAGGACCAGGAGAGCGACGGGAAGCGCCGTATGAAAATGTGGGGGAAGGGTGGGTTTGTGATCGACGGCAGACATGATCGCCTCCTTCGGGCGAGACCGTGCTTGTCGGTCAACATGCCATTAAGGGTTGGATGCGCGGACCTTGAGCCCGCGCATCCATTGGTTTTCGTCAGGTACCTGCCGGCGACACGATCGCGGTCATCAGGTCGTCGTTCCAGTCGCCGGTCACCTTGAAGTGAGCGGCAGCGCCCAGTTCGAAGGCTTCGATCAGGTTGTGGTTCACATAGGCGTAGATGCCGGGCTGCTCGAACGTATAAAGCGCTGCACCTGCGGTACCGCCGGGGATGAACCAGGTTTCCTGGTCAAGGTCTGGCGGGTTGCGGAACTTGCCGGTTGCCCAGACATAGTCGCCATGACCACCGATCAGGTGCGGGCGTGTGTCCCGGTTTGCCTGCGAGTGGACGATCAGCACCCTTTCGCCAACGGCAGCGGTCATTGCAGCCTCTCCGGTCAAGGCGCCGACTGCGCCGTTGAAGACGATGTGGCTCGGGGTCAAGGTGCGCATCACCTCCAGCGTATCCGAGTAGGACTCGCCCAGGCTGTCGTATTTCTTGAAGTTGCCGGCTTCATCCCGCGGCACATAGAAGTCCTGCTCGCCAACGTAGTAGATCTTGTCGTAAGCCAGTTCCTTGCCGTGGCCATCGGTCAAGCCTTCACGTGGCAGCACCATGATGGCGCCGTTCATGCCGGCTGTAACGTGCCAGGGAACCATCCCGGGAGGTGCGCAATGGTAAACGAAGACGCCGGCCTTCGTTGCCTTGAACCGCAGAACCGCCTTCTCGCCGGGATTGACGACCGTCAGCGCACCGCCACCAAGGGCACCCGTTGCCGAGTGGAAGTCGATGTTATGCTGCAGCTCGTTTGTTTCGGGGTTGATCAGCGTCAGCTCGACATAGTCGTTCTGGTGCACCACCATCAGCGGGCCGGGGACAGAACCATTGAAGGTCATCGCATGTACTTCTGTACCCTGATCATCGAGGATCATCTTCTTTTCTTCGATGGTCAAAGTAAACTCGACGATCTTTGGAGGGCCGTCAGCCTTCTGCGTGTGAGGATGCGCGAAGGGCGGCTTTACAAGCTCCACCTTTACGCGCTCCAGCGAAGAC
>JAEWOP010000249.1 GCA_023399635.1 Pseudomonadota bacterium | reverse complement strand
GCTCTGGACTGGGACGGCAGAGATCCCGGAAGCGCCAGACATGGATGTGGGCCTTGGGGAGCGGCTGCCAATCTACGTGTCAGGGCCGCCATCGGTTGGCTGGTGGGCGATGTTCATCACGATGGTCGGTGACGGCACGGCCTTTGCGAGCCTCGTGTTCGGGTATTTCTTCTACTGGACGATCCATCTCGACTTTACCAACGGCATCCAGGGTCCTGGAATGCTTTGGCCGCTAATCGCGATAGGCATCTTCTTGTTTTCCTGGATACTGATGCTGGCAGCCCGCCATCTGAACCGCCGCGACAGGACGAGTTCTGCACGGGCTGCGCTTGTGGCCGCACTGATCGTCACCGCGTTGGGTTCTGTCGCCGGCCTCGCAGGCCCTTATGTCCATGACATGGATCCGACATCGCATGTCTATCCCGCCACTGTCTGGATTCTTGCGATATGGGCAGTTGTTCACGCTGTAGTGGGGTGCATCATGCAGTTTTACTGCCTGGCGCGCAGCTTTGCCGGAAAGATGACCGCTCGATATGACCAGGACATCACGAACGTGACGCTTTACTGGCATTTCCTGACAGTCACGGCCGTGGTTACATTCGGGGTGATCGGCCTCTTCCCGAGCGTGAGGTAAAGATGAAGAGCCTGCTGCCAAAGGAGGTGGAGACGCTTTGGACGCTGTTTACAGCGCCTGTTGTCTGGGCTGTGCATTTCGTCGTCTGCTACGTGGTCGTGGCCATCTACTGCGAGAAGATGCTGGTCTGGCATCTCGATTTCGGGATTGTTAGAATAGCGCTTGGCCTTTTCACCCTGGTGGCGTTGGCAATGATCGTGCTGTCAGCCTATCTCGCCTGGCGTCAATGGGGCTTCGGTGCAAGCGATGCGCCGCATTCGCAGCCGACGGATCGGGATCGCCGACGTTTCCAAGGGTTCGCAACGCTTCTGTTGAGCGGGTTGAGCTTTGTTGCGGTGGTTTATGTCGCGATACCGCTGATCTTCATTGCCGGGTGCCAGATATGAGAGGAGCTGCACTTACCATAGGGTTAGGGGTGCTTCTGGGCTTGTGGGCGGGTGTGCTGCCCTTTGCTGATCGCACATCTTTCTCCATCCATATGATCGTGCACATGGGCGTGGTCGCCTGTGCCGCGCCCCTGCTTGCTGTTGGGCTGAGCGGGTCACGCTACGACTTGACCACCCGCTGGCATTGGTTCACCCCCGTCATCGCTTCGCTGGTTGAGCTTGCTGCCGTTTGGGGCTGGCACATGCCGGCGGCGAGGGCGTTGGCAGAAAGCTCCTGGACCGTAACCGTGCTGGAGCAGGCAACCTTTCTGGTTGCCGGCTTGCTGCTATGGCTTTCCTGCCTTGGCGGAGCGCTTGATGGGCGGGAGGGCCGGCGACTGGCAGGAACGTTCGGCTTGCTGTTCACGTCCATGCACATGACCCTGCTTGGAGCGCTGCTCGCTCTTTCCCCGCGGCCGCTCTACGGCCAGTCGGATGTATCCTGTTTCGGCATACCACTGACTGCCGCCGTTGACCAACAGGCCGGAGGGGTCGTGATGCTGCTAGTCGGCGCGGTGGTCTATCTGCTGGGTGGGGTTGCCTTGCTCGCAACATCTTTGACGTCCCATGCCACACCTGGAGAGCAGACTTGACCATTCGTTGGAGACACCTCCTGATCCTCGTTGTCGCCGCGCCGGTTTTAGCGATGGTGGTCGCTTGGTCGGGCGTCATCAGCGTGGCTGCCAGTTCCGGTCACTGGGCGATTGCCGACTGGTTCTTGCATTGGGTCATGCGCAACTCCATCCGCACCGCTGCGCTCTCTGAAGAGGCCCCTCGGCTGGAAAACCCGGCCCTACTTCCGCCAGCAGCTGGACACTACGAGATCGCTTGCGCAATGTGTCACGGTTCGCCGGCTCGCGCTCGCTCGCAGGTGGTGCGTAACATGTTGCCCGCACCACCAGATCTGCCTCCGGTTGTCCCGACATGGACAGACGAGCAACTCTTCCAGATCGTTCAACACGGCGTGCGCTTTACCGGGATGCCGGCATGGCCAACCCAGCAGCGCCCAGACGAGGTTTGGTCCATGGTCGCGTTCTTGAGGGCGCTTCCGGATATGGATGAAGAGCGGTATTACCAGCTGTCGGGCCTTTATCGCCCACCGATGGAAGGTGAGGTGGATGATCTGCCGCTGACCTGCGAAAGCTGTCATGGCGAGCGGAAGCTGAACTCGGATAGCCTGATCCCGAGCCTTGCCGGACAGTCGGAAGCTTACCTGCTGGAAAGCTTGAAGGCCTATGCCGAGAACAACCGGGCAAGCGGTATCATGCAGGCGGCTGTGGGTTCTTTGAATGAAGAATCTTTCGCTGAGCTCGCCCGATACTACGCGAGCCAAACGCGGCCACAGCGGCCAACGGCTGCAGTTGATCCTGAGCTTGTAGAAAAGGGGAGGATACTTGCAGAATCTGGACGGCCGAAGGACAAGATCCCGGCTTGCTTGTCCTGCCATGAGAAACCCGGCGCAAACCCGGTTTATCCGCGGCTTTCCGGTTTAAGTCAGCCGTATATCGAGCAACAGCTCGACCTTCTGATCGAAGGCGTGCGGGGTGGTACCTCCTATAGTCATCTCATGCACGAAGTAGCCAAGAATCTTCAGAAAGAAGACGTTGAAGCCGCGGCTGCTTACTTTTCACAGCGCGCGTCTGCCCCTTAGATGGGTACGACCATAACGTAGCAAGCAGCCACCATCATCAACAATCCAGCAGCTTCTACCCAGTCCTTCGACATTTGTGCCTCCATCATGTTCGGAGGAACCAACGGCCAGGGCTGAGATGAGGTTCCACATGTGGGGCAAAAAGATGGCGCTGATGCCTTAGATGTGAAAGCGCGTTAGATGTGCTTGGCCGCTGCTGCTCGTGCGCGCGCTGCTTCCAGGATCAGTCGAAGCTCCCGCGCTGCGCTCGCCTCGATGGCAAAGCCCTGATCAGGCAGCACTCCCGGATCTTCTTCGTGATCCTTGAACGTTGCGTCGTCCCGCAGCTTCTTGAGGAACCGCATGGTTGCCGCTTCGCCGCCCATCATCGCGGCCAGCATGTCAATCATGAGTTCGCGATGAGCGCCAAGACGCCCTTCCAGCTCCTCTGAGGTCAGCGTGCTCATTGCTTTCTCCTTGTTCGCTTCGGGATAGATAGGCGCGCGTCGGAAAAGGGAACATTGGCCCCGAGCGAAAGTTCTTCATGCTCGATAGTGGAGAAAAACATGGCCGAGGCGGCAAAGCAGGGGAACCAGACACTGGATGTGCGAGACCGGCTGATCGTGGCGCTTTATGCCCAGCTTAAGGCTGAACGCCAGACGCGGGAAGCATTGGAATATGTGATCCGCCAAGGTGCCCTTTCGTCAGAGGTGCTCGAAGCTATCGCGAGCGACCCAGTTCCGCTTGCATTCGAAGATGACGTAGCTGCCGTCGAGAAGGTCGTTGCCTTGGATGAAAGGCGTAGATCTTCCCTGAACGGGACCTGATTGGAGACATTATGATGATAATTCCGAGACTAATGGCTGTGTCAGTCGCGCTCTTCCTGGTCGCCTGTAGCGATCAGGGGTCCAACACCGATGACCCCATTGATAATACGCCGGCAAGTGGCCCGGCGGGCGCGCCCGCAGATAGCGACCCGACTCCTCAGACCGGCAGCGGCGGCCCTTCGCCAGTGGAGGCTCCAAGCGGAAATGAGAAGAGATAATAAGAAGGGAAGAAAGGAACCAATTTCCGACCGTTCCATTGTTGGGAAGTTCTTCAAAGGGGCGACGGATGGATAATCAAGACAGATACTCGATTCAGTCAGGCAGTTGGGACCAGCTGGGTGCCAACTTCGATGGCGAGGGTACGAACTTTGCTCTCTTTTCCGCTCATGCGGAACGTGTGGAGCTGTGCATCTTCGATAGCAGTGGCAGGAACGAAATCGCCCGCCTGGAACTGCCGGAATACACGCATGAAATCTGGCACGGCTATGTACCCGGTCTGAAACCTGGCACGCTCTATGGGTACCGTGTCTACGGACCTTTCGACCCGGAGAACGGACATCGGTTCAACCCAAGCAAGCTTTTGGTTGATCCGTATGCGAAGGAACTTGTCGGCGACGTGGAGTGGAACGAAGCGCATTTCGCCTATGAGCTTCTGCACGAAGACAAAGATCTTACCTTCGATGAGCGCGATAGCGCGCCCTTCATGCCCAAGTGCCGGGTGATGGATCCAAACGGCTTCGATTGGCACTCCTCGCAGAGGCCCACTATCCCCTGGTCACAAACAATCGTTTATGAAACGCATGTCAAAGGCTTTACGCAGCTCAATCCTGCCATTCCGGCTGAGCTGCGTGGGACCTTCGAAGGCATGGGCCACAAGGCTAGCGTGGATTACATCAAGAGCCTCGGCATCACCTCCGTGGAACTGATGCCGGTCCACTATTTCCCGGACGACCAGCACCTGCTGGAGAAGGGGCTGCACAACTTCTGGGGCTATAATACCCTCGGCTTCTTCTCTCCGACACCTCGCTATTATGGCCCTCGCGGCTACGAAGGGTTCCGAGAGATGGTGCGGAACTTCCACGACGCAGGGATCGAGGTGATCCTGGACG
>JAEWOP010000210.1 GCA_023399635.1 Pseudomonadota bacterium | reverse complement strand
AGAACTCAGTTTAGAACCATTCGAAATTTAAGTGGGCCGCCTGCGGCCCGGCTGAGGTCTCTTAAGGCAAGGCCGCTCGAAATTTCAAGAAAAATGCGGCCTCTCCAGTGCTGCATCAAACCGGGTGTGTATCTAGGAAGGAAAGCAGGTCGGGCAATGGCTCTCGCACGTGTCTACATGGACTGGAACGCGACGGCTCCGCTCTGCGATGAAGCACGCACTGCTATGATCGACAGTCTGCGACTGTCGGGCAATGCATCCTCCGTGCACACGGAAGGTCGCGCGGCACGCGCTGCCGTGGAAAAAGCTCGACGTCAGGTCGCCGCTCTAGTGGGCGCCGAACCCGCGCATGTCATCTTCACCAGCGGCGCAACCGAGGCAGCAAATCATGTTCTCTCTCCGGAACTGCGGATGGGACGTTCACCTTTGTCTGCCAGCCATCTTTATGTTTCGGCCATTGAGCATCCGGCTTTCCGGGAAGGAGGCCGTTTTCCGACGGAGCGTCTGACGGAAATTCCCGTGACCGGGAATGGTGTGGTGGATCTGGTGGCGCTCGAGGCTGCGCTTGCCGCCCATGATCGAGAAGCCGGTATGCCGATGGTGGCTTTGATGCTGGTCAACAACGAGACCGGAATTGTCCAGCCGGTTGCGCAGGCTGCGGATCTGGTGCACCAGCACGGCGGGCTTCTTATTGTGGACGCGGTACAAGCTGTTGGCAGGATACCTGTAGACATGGCGCAGTTGTCGGCAGACTTCGTCGTCTTGTCCTCGCACAAGATCGGAGGACCGAAGGGCGTTGGTGCGCTGATCGCCCGCGGCGAGGCCCTGATGCCATCGCCCCTGATGCGGGGTGGAGGGCATGAGAAAGGTCACCGTTCGGGAACGGAGAATGTGCACGGCATCATCGGATTCGGCGCTGCAGCCAACGCTGCACTCGCGGAACTCGACCAACGCCGTGCAAGGATGTCGGCACTGCGCGACGACCTGGAGAAGGGGATGTTGGCAGCGGCGCCCGACGTCATCATCCACGGTCGGGACGTTGACCGTATCGGCAACACCTGCTTTTTCACCTTGCCTTTTCTCAAAGCTGAAACCGGGCAGATTGCATTCGACCTGGAAGGTGTTGCGCTTTCGTCGGGATCCGCTTGTTCATCGGGGAAGGTGGGCCACAGCCATGTTCTGACGGCAATGGGCTTCGATTCCGAACTCGGCGCCCTTCGCATCTCGATCGGTCCGACGACGACGCCGGAGGATATCGCGTCCGCGCTTGCGGCGTTCAGGAAAGTTGCCAGCCGGCGGCGTCCCGCAGGAGAGGCTGCCTAGAGAGGCAAGAAACTTGCGGAAAGGCAACTTTCCGCTTGCCGCGAGGTGTGAAACACGCCTTTTGGCCATTACATAAGGGCGGAACTTCCCGTCCGAACAAAGAGGTGCCGGCTCGACTGCCGGCTGACAGTTGGAGAACGAGCATGCCTGCCGTCCAGGAGACAATCGATCAGGTCCGTGGGATCGACATCGATCAGTACAAATACGGCTTCGAGACCATCATCGAAGTAGACAAGGCCCCCAAGGGTCTGTCGGAAGAAATCATCCGCTTCATTTCTGCCAAGAAGCAGGAGCCGGAATGGATGCTGGAATGGCGCCTCGACGCGTATCGTCGCTGGCTGACCATGGAAGAGCCGACTTGGGCGCGCGTCGACTACCCGAAGATCGACTTCAACGACATCTACTATTATGCGGCGCCGAAGAACATTACGGGTCCGACCTCACTCGACGAGGTGGATCCCGAGCTACTTCGCACCTATGAAAAGCTCGGTATTCCGCTCCGCGAACAGGAGATACTTGCTGGCGTGAAGACCTCCAAGGTCGCCGTTGATGCTGTCTTCGACTCCGTCTCGGTTGTGACCACGTTCCGGAAGGAACTGGAAAAGGCCGGCGTGATCTTCATGTCGATCTCGGAAGCCATCCGTGAGCATCCCGACCTCATCAAGAAGTATCTGGGTTCGGTCGTCCCGACCACCGACAACTATTATGCAACCCTCAATGCCGCCGTCTTCACGGATGGCTCGTTCGTGTTCGTGCCCAAGGGCGTCCGCTGCCCAATGGAGTTGTCGACCTATTTCCGCATCAACGAGAAGAACACCGGCCAGTTCGAGCGCACGCTCATCATCTGCGAGGAAGGCGCCTACGTCTCCTATCTCGAAGGCTGCACGGCGCCGCAGCGCGACGAGAACCAGTTGCACGCGGCCGTAGTCGAACTCGTTGCGCTGGATGATGCAGAAATCAAGTATTCGACGGTGCAGAACTGGTTCCCGGGCGATGCCCAGGGCAAGGGCGGCATCTACAACTTCGTCACCAAGCGTGGCGACTGCCGCGGCGCCCGTTCGAAGATTTCCTGGACGCAGGTCGAAACAGGCTCTGCCATCACCTGGAAGTATCCTAGTTGCATCCTGCGTGGCGATGACAGTCGCGGCGAGTTCTACTCGATTGCCGTTTCCAATGGCCACCAGCAGATCGACTCCGGCACCAAGATGATCCACCTCGGCAAGAACACCTCGAGCCGTATCATCTCCAAGGGGATCTCCGCTGGGGTGTCGCAGAACACCTATCGCGGCCAGGTCTCGATCCATCGTCGCGCGGAAAACGCCCGCAACTTTACCAACTGCGACTCGCTGCTGATTGGCGACAAGTGCGGCGCGCATACGGTGCCCTACATCGAGGTGAAGAACGCGTCCGGGCAGGTGGAGCACGAGGCGACGACGTCTAAGATTTCAGAGGACCAGAAGTTCTACGTCATGCAGCGCGGCATTCCGGAAGAGGAAGCGATTGCGCTGATCGTCAACGGCTTCGTCAAAGACGTCATCCAGGAACTGCCGATGGAATTCGCGGTCGAAGCGCAGAAGCTGATCGGCATTTCGCTCGAAGGTTCCGTCGGTTAAGGCCATCTCTTCATAAAATACGTGCGCAGCACGCAACGATATTCGTCCGAGAGGATCTGAGAAATGCTAGAAATCAAGAACCTGCACGCCCGCATCGCCGAAGACGGCACGGAGATCATCCGCGGTCTGAACCTGACGGTAAAGCCCGGTGAAGTTGCCGCCATCATGGGCCCGAACGGCTCCGGCAAGTCGACCTTGTCCTACATCCTGTCGGGCCGCGAAGACTACGAGGTCACCGAGGGTGACATTCTCTACAACGGCGAGAGCATTCTCGAACTCGACCCGGCGGAGCGTGCCTCGAAGGGCGTCTTCCTGGCGTTCCAGTACCCCGTCGAAATCCCGGGGGTCGCAACCATGCAGTTCCTGAAGGTGGCGATGAACGAGCAGCGTAAGGCACGCGGCGAAGAAGAACTGACGACTCCTGAGTTCATGCGCCGGGTCAAGGAAGCCGCAGGCGAACTGAAGATCGATCCCGCCATGCTGCGGCGGCCGCTGAACGTCGGCTTCTCGGGCGGCGAGAAGAAGCGCGCCGAAATCCTGCAGATGGCGCTGCTCGAGCCGAAGCTCTGCATCCTGGACGAGACCGATTCCGGCCTCGACATCGATGCGCTGAAGATTGTCGCCGATGGCGTCAATGCGCTGAAGTCTCCGGATCGCGCCGTGATCGTCATCACGCACTACCAGCGCCTGCTCGAATACATCGTCCCGGACACGGTCCACGTGCTCTACAAGGGCCAGGTCATCCGCTCCGGGGACAAGAACCTGGCGCTCGAACTCGAAGCCAATGGCTATGCAGACATCATCGGGGAAGCTGCCTGAACCCCCGGGAAGGATGTAGACATGAACATTCAGATGACCAACCGCCTGACGGCAGCCGAAACGGCGCTGATCGACGCTTATAACGAACAGATGGGAAGCCTGCCGGGCAACGGTGCTGTTGCCGGCACCCGCGACCGTCTGCTTGACGACTTGAAGACGTCCGGGCTCCCGACGCGCCGGGTCGAATCCTGGCACTACACGGACCTGCGAACGCTGCTGCGGGCTGTGCCGGCCGCGAACGTGGTGGCGCCGACGATTGAACCCGTTGCTTCGCTCATTGAAGGCGCACAGGTATTGCCGGTCCTTCAGGGGGCGGCCACTCCGTCCGTTTCCGTCGATGGCGCTGAGGTGTCCGGTTTCGCCGATGCGCTCATCAGCGGCACAGCCACAGCATCGCTCACGGCGCGCGACAAGGATGATGCGATCGGCAAGATCAACGGCAGTTTTGTCCGCGACGGCTACCAGATCAACGTGCCTGCCGGTGCGACGATCCAGACGCCGATCGAGTTGCAGGCGCTGCACGGGGCAGGGCAGGTGCATACCCGCTTCCCCGTAACCTTCGGCGCAGGATCCAGCGCGACGATCATTGAACGTCACCGCTCGGCGACCGGTGGGGCAGCTTTCGTTTCATCGATCAGCGACCTGACACTGGAAGAGGGTGCGGACGTGGTCTGGGTTATCCTGCAGGAGCAGGGTGCCGATGATACGCATCTCGGCCAGATCCGCGTGCGCTTTGCAGCCGAAGCGAAGCTGAAGCTCTTCGTTGTCAATGTCGGCGGCAAGCTGGTGCGACAGGAACTGCGGATCGACATTGAGGGCGAGGGCAGCGAACTGACCCTCCGCGGGGTCAATCTGCTCGGCCAGGAGACCCATACGGACGTGACGCTGGTGCTGGGGCACAACGTGCCGCATACCAGTTCCACCGAAATCATTCGCAACGTGATCTTCGACCGCGCGAAGGGTGTTTTCCAGGGCATGATCCGCGTCGCACCTGACGCCCAGAAGACTGACGCCAAGATGGCGTGCAACACGCTGCTCCTGACGGACGACGGCGAGTTCTCCGTGAAGCCGGAACTGGAGATCTTCGCGGACGACGTGGTCTGCGGTCACGGTGCGACCGTCACGGATATCGACAAGAACCACCTCTACTATCTGCGCTCGCGCGGGATCCCGGAGAATGTGGCGCGAGCCATGCTGGTCAATGCCTTCGTCGCCGAGATCGTCGAGGAACTCGAAGACGAGAAGCTGGTCGAAGCGCTGGAAAGCGTCATCTCGGCCTGGCTGGAAAAGCACGCCTGACCATGGACCAGATCAAGCCAGCGACAGAATACGATGTCGAAGCCATTCGTTGGGATTTTCCGATCCTGTCGCGGGAGGTCTACGGCAAGCCGCTGGTGTATCTGGACAATGGCGCCTCGGCCCAGAAGCCGCAGGTCGTGATCGACGCGATCGCACACGCCTATTCGCAGGAATATGCGAACGTCCATCGCGGCCTGCACTTCTTGTCGAACGCGGCGACGGATGCCTACGAAGGCGCCCGGGAGAAGGTACGGCGGTTCCTTAACGCTCCTTCGGTAGACGAGATCGTCTTCACCAAGTCCTCCACCGAGGCCATCAATACGGTCGCCTATGGCTGGGGGATGCCGAAGATCGGCGAGGACGACGAGATCGTCATCACCATCATGGAGCATCACTCCAATATCGTTCCCTGGCACTTCATTCGCGAGCGCCAAGGCGCGAAGCTGGTCTGGGTGCCGGTCGATGAGGATGGCGCCTTCCACATCGAAGACTTCGAGAAGTCTCTGACGGACAAGACCAAGCTCGTCGCCGTCACCCATATGTCGAATGCGCTGGGGACGGTTGTTCCCGTCAAGGAGATCTGCCGCATCGCTCATGAGCGTGGCATTCCGGTCTTGATCGACGGTAGCCAAGGCGCGGTTCACATGCCGGTCGACGTCCAAGACATCGACTGCGACTGGTACGTGATGACCGGCCACAAGCTTTACGGCCCCTCGGGTATCGGTGTGCTCTACGGTAAGAAGGAGCGGCTGCAGGAGATGCGGCCATTCCAGGGCGGTGGCGAGATGATCGTCGACGTCAGCGAAGACGAGATCACCTACAACGACCCGCCGCATCGCTTCGAAGCGGGAACGCCGCCGATCGTCCAGGCGATCGGATTGGGCTACGCGCTCGACTACATTGACGCCATCGGTCGCGAAGCGATTGCCAAGCATGAAGCCGATCTGGCGGCTTACGCAGCCGAACGGCTGCGGGCGATCAATTCGCTGCGGATAATCGGCAATGCACCGGGGAAAGGCGCGATCTTCTCGTTCGAGCTCGCCGGGATTCACGCCCATGACGTTTCGATGGTCATCGATCGCCGAGGTGTCGCCGTTCGTGCTGGTACCCATTGCGCCATGCCGCTCTTGAAGCGGTTCGGCGTTACCTCCACATGCCGGGCATCGTTCGGCATGTATAATACACGTGCCGAGGTCGACGCTCTCGCAGATGCGCTCGACTACGCCCGTACATTCTTTGCCTGAGGACCTTGCCATGGCCGTGGAAGACAGCGAACTGAAATGGGATGCGCGCGAAGGCATCGTCCAGTCGGCCATCCCGCAGGAGGAACTGGCCCGGTTGAGCGACGATATCATCGCTGCGCTGAAGACCGTCTATGATCCGGAGATCCCTGCAGACATCTTCGAGCTCGGCCTGATCTACAAGATCGATATCGAAGACGATCGCATGGTGAAGATCGTTATGACATTGACAGCCCCCGGATGCCCTGTCGCCGGCGAAATGCCGGGCTGGGTTGAGAACGCCGTGGGTGCCGTTGAAGGGGTGTCAGGCGTTGAGGTGGAGATGACATTCGATCCGCCGTGGACGCCGGTACGGATGTCCGAGGAAGCGCAGGTCGCCGTAGGCTGGTATTGATTGGTTCACGCCCGAAACCTACATTTATTCCAACGACACCGGCCCTTGACGCCGGCTGTAGAAGGAGCATGAGCCGATGGGCTTTGCAGTAATGACCATGACGGATGCCGCTGCCGACCGCGTCAAGGCGATCGTGGACAAGTCCGGACCTGATGCCAAGGGCGTGCGCGTCGGCATCAAGAAGGGCGGCTGCGCCGGGATGGAATACACGATCGATCTGGTGACGGAGCCCAATCCCAATGACGACCTTGTGGAGCACGCCGGCGCTCGTGTCTGGGTGGAGCCTTCGGCAGTCCTCTATCTTCTCGGTACGCAGATGGATTTCGAGACAACGAAGATGCGCTCGGGCTTCACCTTCGTTAATCCTAACCAGACGTCTGCCTGCGGTTGCGGCGAGTCGGTGGAACTGAAGCCGGCCGATCTCGCGGCCTTGGCAAGGGAACGGCAGGCGCAGTCCCACGCGCAGTAGAACGACAATCAGGATGTGCGACACGGGGGCCGAAAGGCCCCTTTTTCGCGCGTGCTACTCGTGACGAAGCGCGTCGATCGGGTTCATTTGCGCCGCCCGGCGTGCCGGGAAGTAGCCGAAGACCACCCCGATCGCAGCGGAGAAGGCAAAGGCAATCAGGATGATGGTAGGGCTGGTCACGAAAGGCACGTTCAGGAATCCGACAACGCCATAGGCGAGGGCGAGTCCCGTCAGGATCCCGGCCACACCGCCGAAGATCGACAGCATGACTGCCTCCACCAGGAATTGCGTCAGCACCTGTTTCTCAAGTGCGCCGATGGCGAGACGGATCCCGATCTCGCGCGTGCGCTCAGTGACCGAAACAAGCATGATGTTCATGATGCCAATGCCGCCGACCAGCAGACTGACGGCGGCCACTGCGCCCAATAAGCCGGTCAGGAGGGTCGTCGTCCCGGTCATCGCCGCGGCCATTTGCGACATGTCGGCAACCGAGAAATCGTCGTCGCGGCCAATGCCAATACGCCGACGCTCGCGTAGCAGGCTTTCCACATCCGACTGCACCTTTGCGGTGGAGACACCATCCTGCGACGACAGGATGATGCTCGAAATCGTATTGGTTCCGCCGATCCGCCGTTGATGGAGCTTCAGCGGCATGATGACCGTGTCATCCTGATCATCGCCCATGCCCGATTGGCCCTTGGCGTCGAGAAGGCCGATGACAGGACAGGAAATGTTGCTGACGCGGATGGTCTGGCCGACCGGATCGGCGCTTCCGAACAATTCCCGACGCACGGTCTCGCCAATGATACAAGCCGGCTGGCCACGCTCTTCACCGGGCAGGAAGATGCGGCCGGAGATTACGTCCCAATCCTGGGCGATCAGGTAGTCATTACTGGTGCCGATAACGCTGGAAGTGCGGTTTTCGCCACCGGCGATAACCGTCGCGCTGCCACGGTTCATCGGAGCCACTGCCCGAAGGCCGGATACCTGCTCCCGGATCGCCTCGACATCGCGATCCTCGAAACGCTTGGCCTCGGTGCTGGCACGACCAGGACCCCATTGGCCCGGGCGAACGAAGAGCGTATTTGTGCCGAGCCGCGAAAGCTCCGCCTGGACTTGCGCCGTTGTGCCGTTACCAATCGTCACCATCGCAATGACCGCGGCCACTCCGATCACGACTCCGAGGACTGTCAGAAAAGAACGCAGGAGATTGCGGCGAATGGCCCGCGAAGCAAGCTTTGCGGCTTCAAAGAACATAAGCCGCATCCTTGGCCTGCATTTCGTCGCCGACAAGACGTCCGTCCACGAAACGCAGGAGACGACCCGCATAGGCAGCGATGTCTTCCTCGTGGGTGACCATGATGACGGTGATGCCGCGTTCGCGGTTCAGCCTTGAGATCAGATCCATGATCTCCCGGCTCGTCTTGGTATCAAGATTGCCTGTCGGTTCGTCGGCGAGCAGAACTGCAGGGTCGGTAACGATGGCGCGAGCAATTGCGACACGCTGCTGCTGACCGCCCGACAGTTCCTGCGTCGTGTGACTCTCGCGCCCCTTCAGGCCGACCTGCTCCAATGCATTTAGCGCGCGCTTGCGCCTTTCGCTGACCGGCATCCCGCGATAGACGAGTGGCAATTCGACGTTTTCAATGGCGGATGTTCGGGCGAGCAGGTTGAAGCCCTGAAAGACGAAGCCGAGCATATGTCGACGCAAGAGCGTGAGCTGGGTGCGGGTGAAGCTTGCGGTTGCTATTCCCTGGACGCGGTATTCACCGGCGGAAGGGATGTCGAGGCCGCCAATGACGTTCATCGCGGTTGACTTACCCGATCCGGAAGGGCCCATGATCGACACGAATTCTCCCGTCGAGATGGATAGGTCGACCTGGTCGAGGGCACGGATGGTTGCCTCGCCGCGACCGTAGAACTTGGACACCTTTCTGAACTCAATTAACGGCGCTGGGGTCATGGCAGCCTCAGCCGTTTCGGGCCGTCGCATCGGTGATCACCAGATCGCCCTCCTGCAACTCGTCGGATCGTACAACCGTAGACTGACCGTCCGACGGTCCTGTTTCCAATGCCACCCTTTGAGGCGTACCGTTACGCAGAACCCAGACGCTACGAGCTGTGTTGTCTGCTGCCGATGGACGGCCGCCGCCCCTGCGCGGCGGGCGGAAGAGACGGGTCAGGATACTCCCGCTGCTCCTGGTCGCGGCGGGAGGTGAATAGCGCAGCGACGCGTTTGGCACCAGCAATGCGTCATTGACGGATTCCACGACGATATCTGCCGTGGCAGTCATGCCCGGGCGCAGCAGCAGATCGTTGTTCTCTACCGTGAGAATCGCTTTGTATGTGACAACGTTCGAGACAGTTTCCGGTGCGAAACGGACTGTCTGGATTGTGGCGGGGAATTCGCGTTCGGCGTAAGCATCAACAGTGAAGCTTGCCTGCTGTCCCTCCCGAACCTGTCCGACATCCGCTTCGTCGACGGCTACCTGCAGTTCCATCTTCTGGAGATCGCCAGCGATTGTGAAAAGCACTGGTGCATTGAGCGATGACGCAACGGTCTGGCCCGGCTCAACGTCGCGTGTCAGCACCACGCCATCGATGGGGGACACGATCTTGGACTTGCCGAGATTGACCTCCGCAAGGCGGAGACTGGCTTGAGCAGACTGTACGGAAGCTTCACTCACCGCTTTCGATGCGACTGCCGCATCAAGGGAGAAGCGGGCGGAATCGACCTCTTGCTGGCTTGCTACGTTGCGTCCCGCAAGACCCGCCAGCCGTTCAAAGCTGGTCCTCGCTGACGACACATCCGATTCGGCCTTCAGCACGTTTGCCTGCGCCGATGCCAGTTGAGCGCGAGCATTCTCCACGTCCGCCAGAAGCTTGTTGGTGTCGAGCTCCGCAAGCACCTCTCCTCGGCGAACCGAGGAATTATAGGTCACGTTGACGGCCCGAATAGTCCCGGATAGCTCACTGGAGATGTCAACTTGGTCTGTTGGCTGCACTGCTCCGGTCGCGGTCACGATGACCTGCAGGTCGCCCCGCTGCACGGGTTGTGTGGCGTAATCATAGAGCGGGCGATCGCCGTTCATGTAAACATAACCGCCGGCCGCCCCGCCAATGAAGAGAAGTGTCACGAGCGCCCACATCATCCTGCGTCCGCGCGGCTTGCGCTGCTGGTGCATAAGGATCGCAGCGAGATCTGGAACGGCGCTCGCCTTGTTTCCCCCGATGTCGTTCTCTGCCTTCACGGTGCTTTTCCTCTTCCGCAACTTATCACTAAGATCTCGAGCCCATGACGTCTCTGCTCCAGATCAAGCAAGTTCGGGTGCGTCGTCTGCCATGACATGACGGGCTGATCAAACCAACTTAAACTTCGGTAACCTCTGCGGTGACTGCCTATGATGAGACAAACGGTTGCGATTGCGGTTGATCCACTTCCTGTTATGAAAGGCGGCCCATTTGGGGGCTGGGGAACAGACCAAGATGAAGAAGTGCCTTACTGCCGTCGCCGCCCTGACGGTAATATTCGCGTCCGCAGGTTCGTCACATGCGGAAGACCTGGTTTTCACGTTGATCAACTCCACCAACTCAACGCTTGAGCGGTTTTATACCTCACCGACGGGTGTTGATCAGTGGGAGGAGGATGTCTTCGGCAAAGGCGTCCTGGAGCCGGGTGAGAGCATTGAGATCACCATTGCCGATGGCCGCACCGTCTGCGAGTACGACATGCGGTTCGAGTTCTCCGAAGACTCCGATCTCGATACCACTGAGGACACACAGGATCTTTGCCAACTCGGCTCCTATGAAATTCACGAGTAGCGTGGAACGCCCTGCCTCCAATCCTGTTGTCTCCGTTAGTCTAGCGCGAAAGGAGACTTCGAATGGTTGATGCAGGACAGATCAAGGAACATGCTCAGGTCATTGGCGCAGACGGCGCGCCGGTCGGGGTCGTCGACCGAGTGGATGGTAATCGCATCAAGCTCACCAAGGCCAGCAGTGGTCAGGGGAGCCATGAAGGTCACCACCACTTCATCTCACTCGATCTGGTAGCGGACGTGGAAGGCGATACCGTCAGGCTGAGTGCAAACGGTGACGTTGCTGTGACCCTTGAGCAAGAGGAAGGTGGACGAGCCGTTCACTGATCTCACAAAACGAATGAAGCAATAATGCCCCGCACCTGCGGGGCATTATTGTACGCGCGACAGGTTATGATCGTCTCCCGGAACCCCAAACCGCTCGTGAAGAAAAGCTGTTTCCTCTGACGGGCCAGCCAGACGCGCGGTTTTCTCGGCCGGATCGACGCCCAGCGGCCAAAGGAACACGGTCAGGACATACATTGTCATGGCGAACACGAATGTCAGTACAACCTGTTTTTGAGACATGACGCTGCTCCAAAACCGATATTAGGCCGCCTACCTCATTGCTCAATTCTGAGCTGACAGCTCCATCGGCGATGCCATGATCTGCGACTCGCCGATGGATCGATCAACGTATTTGAATGCCAGGATGCTCAGCACGGATGCGAGCATGACGACGAAAATGATGCGCATGAGTAACTCCTTAGCCCCCATAACCCTTGGGGTTCGAAGTCGTTCCTCGGCGCTCGTCGTTAGGCTGCCCCTGCGCCATCTGCGCAACACCAAGCGCTCTGCTTGCAGATCGAACTTGCCTTCGGAAACTCACGCAGCGCCGTAGATAGCGTCTATCGTTTTTGCCGTTTCGATGAATTCGTTGCAGGCTGGATCAAATCGCGTTCCTGCACCTAGCCGGCGCGTCCAGTCCACGGCCGCTCGACCTCCCCAGTCCTCTGGTGGCATGACGAGCGGCTCACGCGCGGTGCCGCGGTAGCGCTTAGTGGTAAAATCATAGAAGGATCCGTTTGTGTTGCGCATTTCGACGCCACCGCTGGTGCCGAAGAAGCTTGCGCCGATGATCGCGTCACAGCCTGCTTGAAGGCGCCAGGAGCAGGTCAGGCGCACCACTGATCCGTTCGCAAGTTCGATTGTGGCCGTGGCAAAATCCTCGACCTGACTGGTTGTACCGGAAATTCGCTGGCCTTGGTGGAAGAGCTGCGACGCCACCGACTTGATCTCGGGGAAGTCGAGGGCCCAAAGCGCGAGATCGGTCAGATGGATGCCAAGGTCCATCACGCAGCCACCACCTGACAGGGTCTTGTCGTAGAACCAGGGCTTGTCCGGACCATAGGCGTTATGGAAGACGAGATCCGCTGCATAGACATGTCCGAGTTCACCACTCCTGAGGAGATCGCGGATCTGTCGCATTCCTTCGGTGTAGCGGTAGGACAGGTCAACGCCCAATAGTCGGTCCGCCCGCTTAGCCGCCGCGACAACGGCCTCTACTTCATTAACATCTCGACCGAGCGGCTTCTGGCAAAACACCGCCACACCGGCTTCCAATGCCTGGATAGACTGTGCAGCATGCTGAGCGCTCGGGGTGGCGATCACCACGCCGTCAAGATCATGAGAGAGAAGCTCGTCAAGACTGGCAACAACTGCCGCCTGCGGTGCAACCTTCTGCGCCTCCGCGGCCATTTCGGGAGAAGCATCGGCGAACGCAATCGCCATGCCTGCGCCGGACGATAAAATCGCTTCCATCCGGTGGCGACCGATCCAGCCGACCCCGAGAAAGCCGAGGCGGAGGGGCTTTGTTGTTGCTGACAATGAAGGCTGGGAAATCATCTCGTTCATCAGTAGGTCACCAGTGCCTTGAGAAAACCATCGGGACGATCGCGCGTCGTATCAAGCGCATCACCGAGTGCATTGAGCGGGAAGCGGTGTGTGTACAGCGAGGAAGGGTCAAGCCGTCCGCTTGCCACTGCATCAACCGCTTCGCGAATGCCGCGGACATACTCTGCCGGATCCCGTTCATGCGCATTGATGACGTCAAGCCCACGCCAGTTCCAGAGCTGCATGTTGACCTGACGGGGCCCGTCCTGATGATATCCGGCAATCACCAGACGGCCTCTCTCCTTTGTAAGTTCGGCAGCGAGATCAAGCGGCCACTGTTTTCCAACTGCCTCAATGACGCAATCACACATCTTTTCCGCAGTAAGCCGCTTTACCTCTTCGATGATCTGCCAATGATCGTCCATCGGTATGCATTCGGCCGCGCCCATGCTCCGCGCAATATCGAGTGAGAACGCCCGACGCGAAATAGCAATGACCCGTGCACCCGCCGCGGTGGCGAGCTGGGTCAGCAGGGCGCCCAGAAAGCCGATGCCGATGATGGCGACAGTCTGGCCTGGCTTGATCTCGCTGCGGCGAAAGATGTTCATGGCGCAGCCAAGAGGTTCGCCGGGGAATGGTATGCTGTCCAGTGCCGCGGGGAGAGGGACTACCTTGTCAGCGTCGGCGATATCGTGGGAGGCATATGCATGGAAGGAGAGGGCGGCGACCCGATCGCCTATCTTGAGTCCCGTGACGCCCTCGCCAACTGAATCCACATGTCCCCAGCCTTCATGACCAAGGCCTCCGGGTTCGGTCGGGAACTGCATCCAGTCCGGCCCTGACCAAGGTGTCAGGTTGGATGCGCAGACGCCGCAGCCCTCCAGTTTTATCCTCACCTGCCCGATGCCGGGTTGTGGCAGTGGCCTTGCTTCCGTTACTACAGTGCCTGGCCCGGTGACGATGGCGGCCTGCATCTGGCCAGCCTCCAGCGGTGTCATAACATTCATCTTCCTCAGTCTCCCCACATCATTCGCCCACGTCGTGCAGCAGGAGGCTCAACTCCTGAACAGCACGGGAGTTCCGGAAGAAGATGAAGAAGAAGAACCTAGTCGTCGTTCTGACGCTCGATCTCCTCGAGAACCACTTCAGGAGGCACATTGCGCTGCATCTCCTCAAGTTCCTGAGGCGATACCTCGGGATCAATCTCCATCTTTCTCGCGATTGCGGAAACCATGGTGATCAGCCTTGTCGTCTCATGCTCGTTGAGTAACTCGATCTGCAGGCTGAGATCCGCGCGTTTGTCGTCCTTCTCCGCCATACGGTTCTGGCTGATGAGAACGAAGGTCGAGATGAATATCGCTTCCACAGAGGCCGCCATCGCGAGAAC
This sequence comes from Pseudomonadota bacterium, assembly GCA_023399635.1. Lineage (GTDB taxonomy): Bacteria > Pseudomonadota > Alphaproteobacteria > Rhizobiales > Rhizobiaceae > Neorhizobium. The sequence continues at coordinate 25,239 of JAEWOP010000210.1, read as the reverse complement.
GACAAGGGAAGGATCCCAGGCAGGTATGATCGGCAGCCAGCCGATATTGATGAGGATCCACAGAGCGAAGACAGCGGCGTGGATGTAGACAAATGCCATGCTGCCGGCAAAGGCCGTGATCGCGTTGGCCGTCTTTTGCTGGAGCGAAAGGCTTCTTTCTTCCTCCGCCCTCCGGGTGAGGAGCGCGTTGATATTGCGATCCAGAACATTGGAAACCGGCTCCTCGGCCCTATCCTTATCGGATGACGGGATCCTATGCGTCATAGGTGGGGTCATTGGCGGGCCTTTCAGTGGCTGCAGGCCGCTCAAACGCCACATCCGTCAATGGGTTCCGCCCACGCACCATGGTACCTGTTGATGAAGACATAGATGACAAAGATGTTCAAGAAGAAGGAACTTTTCTCGGATCGATGGGTTCACATGGCGAAATTGAATTTTGTTCCAGCCAAGAGTGATCAATGTCGACAGTTTTAGTGACGGGTGGATGCGGCTTCATCGGACGCCATGTGGCCGAGGAGCTTCTTGCGGCGGGCTATCAGGTCCGCATTCTCGATGCCATGATCGAACAAGTCCATGCCGACGCGGAACTGGAGGTTCCAGAACAGGCGGAAGTGATCCGGGCTGATGTTCGCGACAAGGCGGCGGTGACACAGGCGCTGCAAGGAGTGGAGGGTGTCATCCACCTTGCGGCCGAAGTGGGTGTCGGTCAGTCGATGTATGAGATCGCGCGCTATGTAGGCGGCAACGACCTCGGCACCGCGGTCTTGTTGGAGGCTATGATCGGGCTGCCAATCCGCCGTATCGTCGTTGCGTCCTCCATGAGCGTTTACGGCGAGGGCCTTTATGCGACCAGCAACGGCGACACCATGGGGTTCATCCGCCGCAGGGCGGAACAGGTCCGTCAGGGACGTTGGGAGCCACAGGGGCCGAACGGCGAGATCCTGACGCCAATCGCCACCGATGAGAATAAGCCGGTCGACCTGGCTTCGATCTACGCCCTGACGAAATACGCTCAGGAGAAGCAGGTGCTGATCTTCGGGGAGGCCTACAACATCGAAGCGGTGGCCTTGCGTCTGTTCAATGTCTTTGGGGCAGGGCAGGCGCTCTCCAATCCGTACACGGGCGTCCTTGCAAACTTTGCATCGCGCCTTGCCAATGGCCAACCTCCGACAATCTTTGAGGACGGCCAGCAGCGGCGCGATTTTGTCCATGTCAGAGACGTCGCGCGTGCCTTCCGGCTCGCACTTGAGCAACCAAGCGCCAATGGGCATGTCATCAACGTCGGCAGTGGTCAGGCATATACGGTCGAGGAAGTAGCGACGCTTCTTGCTGACGCTATGGGCGTGCCGGAGATCAAGCCGGAGATCATGCACAAGGCCCGCTCGGGCGATATTCGAAACTGCTTCGCCGACATTTCCAAGGCGCGCGACCTTCTGGGATTCAAGCCGCAATACAAGCTGGAGAACTCGCTGGGTCCGTTTGTGGAATGGGTTCGCGGTACCGGCGCAATTGATCGCGGCGCGGAGATGCGGCGTCAGTTGGAAGAGCGGGGACTCGTATCATGAGGGAAGCCGACACTTCGACCGGCCAACGCATTGGGTCGAAGCAGTTCGGCTTTGTCGAATGGTTTCGTCCCGGAGAGTACGAGCGCACAGAGGCGGTTCTGCCGCGCCTTCTCGCCTCGGGCGCTTCCTATCTCAGAACTCATCTCTCCTGGGCAGAATATCTCGCTCCGGGCGGGGAGGAGTGGTTTGACTGGCTGATCCCGCGGATCGGGTCGCAGATCGATCTCTTGCCTTGCGTCCACTATACCCCGCCATCCATGTCGCGCACAGGGCGCTCTTCCGGCGCGCCTTTGGAATTGAAGTCTTATGCTGACTTCATCGACCACGTGCTGACGCGGTACGGCAAACACTTCCGCCATATCGAGCTTTGGAATGAGCCAAACAATCTCCTGGATTGGGATTGGCGTGAAGATACCGACTTCCAGCTGTTCTGCGAGATGGTCGGCGGAGCGGCCTATTGGGCGCAGCAGCGTGGCTTCAAACCCGTCCTTGGAGGGCCATGCCCGTTCGACCCCTACTGGCTCAACCTGATGGGGGAGCGTGGGGTCCTGGGCGTTGTGGACGCAGTCGGTTTTCATGGGTTTCCCGGCACCTGGGACAGCGAGGAAGGCAGTTGGGGTGGCTGGGACATGCATCTCGGAGAGATGCGTCGCATCCTCGACGGCTACAACCCGCAGACCGAGATCTGGGTCACCGAGACCGGCTATTCCACGTGGCGCAACGACGAGATGGAGCAAGTCCGTCGTTTCGCGAAGGCATTGGAAGTTCCGGCTGACCGGCTCTACTGGTACGCATGGGCCGATGTGCCGCCAAATGTTGCGGTTCAGGAAGGACTCTGGTTCGATCCTCGTCATTATCATCTCGGCGCCGTCACGCATGACGGACAGCCGAAGCTTCTTGCTCGCCTGCTGAGCGAAGGCGGGATCGAGCGTGTTCGCGAGGTGACTGAGTTCCCATCACCCCGGATTGCAAACGGCGCTGCACCGATCGTGATTACTGGCGGAAGCGGTTTCATCGGCTCCAACTTGGCTGACAGCTTTCTCAACGACGGCGAGGACGTCGTTATCCTGGACAATCTAGGCCGCCCTGGCGTGGATCAGAACCTTGCCTGGCTGAGAGAGCGTCATGGCGAGCGGGTCCATCCCTATCTGGCGGACATCCGCGACATGCGCGGCATCGAGAGTGCATTCGCCGACGCGAAGGCTGTTTTCCATCTGGCCGCGCAGACAGCGGTCACGACTAGTCTCGCCCATCCGATCGACGACTTCGAAGCCAACGCACGGGGAACGATCAACGTCTTGGAAGCGGTCCGCAAGGCGAGACGAAAGGCCCCAGTTATCTTTGCCAGCACCAACAAGGTGTACGGTGCGCTTGAAGACATCAAGATGCTGGAACTCGATGATCGATACATTCCGGCGGACGAGTCGATCCGGGCGCATGGTATCGACGAACAGCGCCCGCTGTCATTTTGCACGCCCTACGGATGCTCCAAAGGCGTGGCAGACCAATACGTGCTCGACTACGCAAAGTCGTTCGACATCCCGAGCGCAGTACTGCGGATGAGCTGTATCTACGGACCTCGGCAGTTCGGGACCGAGGATCAGGGATGGGTCGCTCACTTTCTGATACGTGCGCTCGCTGGCGAACCTATTTCCGTCTATGGGGACGGGAAGCAGGTGCGTGATATCCTCCATGTGGACGACGCTGTTGCAGCCTATCGTTCCGTGCTGTCTTCGATTGACCGGGTGAGGGGTGGTTTCTTCAACCTGGGGGGTGGGCCGCACAACTCTGTCAGCATCCTCGGCGTTCTTCGGGAGATCGAGAAGCTGACGGGCCGTCCTTTGCAGACTTCATTTGGACCGTGGCGTGCCGGTGACCAGTATTTCTTCGTTGCTGACACGCGCAAGCTCGAGCAGGAGTTGGACTGGCAGGCAAGTGTCCGGTGGCGCGGCGGCATCAGGCATCTGGCCGAGTGGCTCGTGCAGCACAGGTTTGGCGGACAACCTATCCTGAGCGAGCAGAAGAGGATCATCGCATAATGCAGCAATTGCCTTCCTTGCACGGGATGCGGCTGCTGATGACAGTCGATGCCGTAGGCGGCGTTTGGCGCTACGCCATGGATCTGGCTGAGGGACTTCGCGATCTTGGGGTTAAGACGATTTTCGCCTGCCTTGGCCCAACGCCCTCGCCGGACAAGATCGCGGAAGCCGAACGGATCGGCGAATATCACCATCTAGGCGCGCCTCTTGATTGGCTGGCAGCAGACCGGGCACAACTTGAAACGGTTCCGGCCTTGCTTGCTCAACTCGCTCGGGCGGAGAGGGTGGACCTGCTTCATCTCAACCTGCCTTCCCAGGCAGCCGCGCTTGAAACCGATATTCCGGTTCTGACTGTCTCGCATTCCTGTGTCGTCACCTGGTTTGCAGGTGTCCGCCGTCAACAGGTGCCGGACGAGTGGCGGTGGCAGCAGGATCTTAATCGCGCCGGCTTCGACCGCTCCGATGTCGTTGTTTCTCCAAGTTCCAGCCACGCCACGATGTTGGATTCTGCCTACGGGCCGATCCCGAATTTGCGTGTCGTGCACAATGGCAGCCGCCTTGAGAATGTGTTGGCGGAGAAACGTGACATGGTTTTTGCTGCTGGGCGGTGGTGGGACGATGGGAAGAACGGCCGAGTTCTTGACGAAGCAGCCAGCCTGGTGTCCTGGCCTGTGGTGATGGCCGGCTCCAATGAAGGGCCGAACGGCCAGTATCTGCCGGTCATGCATTCGCAGCATCAGGGCGAGCTGTCACACACACAGACTGTTGGTCTGATGCGAGAAGCGAGGATCGTGGTGTCGCCGTCGGTCTACGAACCGTTCGGCCTTGCGCCTCTTGAAGCGGCCCGCGCCGGTGCTGCTCTCGTTCTTTCCGATATCTCCACCTATCGCGAGCTTTGGGAGGGCTGTGCCTGCTTTGCAGATCCGCAGGATCCAAAGGCCTTTGCCGCACAGATCAATCGGCTTTCGGAGGATCCTGACTTGCGGGCAACGCTTGCGGTGAAAGCCTACGAGCGTTCGCTTCAATTCACCGTTCAGGCGCAAACACAGGCGATGGCGAAGATCTATGCCGATCTGTGCAGCCGACATCACACACTGACTGCTGCGGAGTAGCCATGCGCTTTCTTTTTTACACTCATTCCCTCGTTTCAGACTGGAATCATGGCAATGCACACTTCCTTCGAGGGGTGATGCGGGATCTGATCCACCGCGGCCACGAAGCCACTGCGTTGGAACCGCAAGGAGCCTGGAGTCGGGACAACCTTGTTCGTGATCAGGGCCAAGGCGCAGTTGAACGCTTCCACAAGACCTTTCCCGAGCTTCAGACACGTGTTTATACGGCAGATTTCGACCATGAGGCTGCGTTGGCCGAGGCTGACGTTGTTGTTGTTCACGAATGGACGGAGCCGGAACTGGTTCTCCAGATTGGCAAGGCGAGGCGCAACGGCGGCCGTTTTACGCTGCTCTTCCACGACACGCATCACCGTGCCGTTTCGGCGGAGGAAGATATCGCCGGCCTTGATCTCGGTGATTATGACGGCGTCCTTGCGTTCGGTGAGACGCTTCGCGAGCGTTATCTTCGCGCCGGTTGGGGACGCGATGTCTTCACCTGGCATGAGGCCGCTGACACGAGCCTGTTCAAGCCAATGCCGGAGGTCAAGAAGAACGGCGACCTTATCTGGATCGGGAATTGGGGCGACGATGAGCGGACAGCCGAAATTGCCGAGTTCCTTGTCAGACCCGCAAAGGAACTGGGGCTCCAGACAACTGTCCGGGGCGTGCGCTATCCGGAAGCAGCGCTGCAATCACTAAGAGACGCAGGGATCAGCTACGGTGGCTGGATCGCCAATGCGGATGCGCCGATGGCGTTCGCTCAGCACAAGGTGACGATGCACATACCCAGGGGCCCTTACGTTCAGAACTTGCCAGGGATCCCAACCATCCGGGTATTCGAAGCGCTTGCGTGCGGTATCCCCCTGATCTCGGCGCCTTGGGACGATGCGGAGAGGCTTTTCCGTCCCGGGACTGACTATCTTGTGGCGCGAAATGGTGAGGAGATGAAGCAGAGCTTGACGCAAGTTTTACGTAATCCGCAACTGGCGAAGGAACTCTCGATCTCGGGGCTGGAAACGATCCGGTCGCGGCACACCTGTCGTCATCGTGTGGACGAGCTTTTCGCCGTCCTTGCCGCCTGTGGCACCGCCCATGTCAGACAGCAACTCACAACTGCGGAGGCTGCGGAATGAAGATCGCCTTTTATGGCTCTAGCCTAGTCTCTGCCTATTGGAATGGTGCCGCTACCTACTATCGGGGACTGCTGCGGGCGCTTGCAGAGAAGGGGTATGAGATTACCTTCTATGAACCCGACGTCTACGACCGCCAGAAGAATCGGGATATAGACCCGCCGCACTGGTGCAAGGTCGTCGTCTATGACGGGACGATCGCGGCGCTGAAGGATGTCACAGCAGAAGCCGCGGCGGCAGATGTGGTGGTCAAGGCGAGCGGTGTTGGCTTCGAAGATGAACTCCTGTTGGAGGAATTGCTGCGACAGGCTCGCCCGGATGCATTGAAGATCTTCTGGGATGTCGATGCTCCCGCTACCCTTGCGGAAGTGCAAGCGGCTCAGGACCATCCGCTGCGAAAAGCACTCGGCGAACTCAACATGGTGATGACCTATGGGGGCGGCGATCCGGTGATCAACGCCTATCGTGCTATCGGCGCGAGCCAGTGTATCCCAATCTACAATGCGCTCGATCCGCAGACCCATCATCCAGTCCCGACCGACCGACGGTTCGCCGCCGACCTGGGCTTTCTCGGCAACCGACTGCCGGACCGCGAGACGCGCGTCGAGCAATTCTTCCTCGAACCAGCCTCGCGCCTGCCGAGCCAGAGCTTTCTGCTGGGCGGCTCGGGATGGCACGACAAGCCGATGTCGGCCAACATCAACTACATCGGACATGTTTCCACGCGCGATCATAATGCCTTCAACGTCACACCGAAGGCGGTTCTGAATATCTCGCGCGCGAGCATGGCAGAGAATGGATTTTCGCCTGCTACGCGTGTGTTCGAGGCCGCAGGTGCCGGTGGCTGCCTCATCACTGACTATTGGGAGGGCATCGAACTCTTTCTGAAGCCCAACGAGGAGGTGCTGGTGGCACGCGACGGGCAGGACGTGGCCGACATCCTGGCCGATCTATCGGAGGAAAGGGCGGATGAGATCGGACAGCGTGCCCTCAAGCGCGTTCTAGAGGAGCATACCTACTCACATCGAGCCGAAACAGTAGACGCTCTTCTTCGCGAGCACGCGTCGCAGATGGAGGCGGCGGAATGACCGAGCCTCTCGACATCGTCATCCTTGGGCTTTCCCTTTCGTCTTCCTGGGGCAACGGTCATGCCACAACGTTTCGGGCGCTATTGCGAGGGCTGAATGAAGAGGGCCATCGCGTCCTGTTTCTGGAGCGTGACGTGCCATGGTATGCTTCTCAACGCGACCTGCCGGAGCCGGATTTTTGCGAGCTGAAGTACTATTCCAGTGTTGATGAACTAACGTCGGTCTACAACGACCGCATCAGGGCGGCGGATGCCGTCATCATTGGCTCCTACGTGCCAGAGGGGGTCAAGGTAATCGATGAGGTGGTAGCCCTTTCGGCCAAAAGGCTTTGCTTCTATGACATCGACACCCCAGTTACGCTCGCAAAGCTTGATAGAGGGGATGAGGAGTACCTGGCACGCAGGCAGATCCCGCAGTTCGATGCCTACTTCTCCTTTTCAGGAGGAGAAGTACTCGAGCGCCTGGAAAACGTTTACGGGTCCCGCAAGGCAATTGCACTTTATTGCTCAGTGGATGCTGCTCGTTACCAAAACACTCGTGAAGCCTTTCAGTGGGATCTCGGCTATCTCGGTACATACAGCCTGGATCGACAACCCACTGTGGAACGTTTGCTGATCGAGGTCGCAAGACGACTTCCTGAAAAGCGGTTTGTCGTCGCGGGGCCGCAGTACCCAGAGGATATAGATTGGCCTTCCAACGTGGAACGCATTGATCATTTGCCGCCGGCAGAGCATGCTTCCTTCTACAGCAGGCAGCGCTTTACGTTGAACGTCACCAGAGCCGACATGATTGCCGCAGGCTGGTCGCCCAGCGTCAGGCTCTTTGAAGCGGCAGCCTGTGGCACGCCGATCATAAGCGACTACTGGCGCGGCTTGGATGAGCTTCTGCCGCATGGTGAAGCCATCATCATTGCGCAGCGCACTGACGACGTTGTAGAGGCCCTGAGTGGAACAAGTTCGATTCAACGCGACGAAATTGCCACGAATGCCCGAATGCGGGTTCTGGAGGAACATACAGGGCTCGCACGGTCGCGCCAGCTGGTAACGGCCCTTAAGGGATTTCTGCCGCAAGTTAGGGCGGAACAACCCGCGCTACAACGCATTTCCGCATAGAAGGGGCTACACATGCTGCATGGGACTCAGTCCAAAAAACGTGGAACTGCTTTGGTGGCGGGCGGAGCCGGATTCGTCGGGTCGCATCTCTGCGACGCACTACTAGAGCGCGGCCACAGCGTCATTTGTGTTGATAGTTATCTCACCGGATCGGAAGCCAACATCCGCCCGTTGCTGAACCATCCCGGCTTCCGGATGATCGAGAAAGACATTTGCGAGACGTTCAGTATCGATGAGCCGCTGGACTATGTCTATAATCTCGCATGCGCTGCATCGCCGCCACAGTACCAGGCGGACCCTGTTCATACGATGATGACCTGCGTCGTGGGAACCGCAAATCTGCTCGCGCTCGCGGAGCAGCATCAAGCGCGTTTTCTGCAGGCATCTACGAGCGAAGTTTATGGCGATCCCGAGGAGCATCCGCAGCGCGAAGATTACCGCGGCAACGTCAATTGTACCGGCCCTCGCGCCTGCTACGACGAAGGAAAGCGTGCGGCAGAAGCATTGTGTTTCGACTTTCTAAGAGCGGGAAGGGTGGACGCGCGCGTCGCGCGGATATTCAACACATACGGGCCGCGCATGCAGCCCAATGATGGCCGTATTGTCTCCAATCTCATTGTACAAGCACTTTCTGGCAAGTCGCTGACGATCTACGGCACAGGCGAGCAGACCCGCTCCTTTTGCTTCGTCAGCGATCTGGTCAAGGGACTCATCGGGCTGATGATGGTGACACCCAACCCGGGCGTGCCGGTGAACCTCGGGAATCCCGTCGAATTCACCATCAACGAACTGGCCCAGATGGTCCAGGAGATGGTGCCGAACTCGGCCGGTGTCGTACAAGAGCCGCTACCGATGGACGACCCCCAGCGGCGCAGGCCTGACATTTCCCGCGCTAAGGAGCTCTTCGGTTGGGAGCCGGCGGTTTTGCTGGAAGACGGCCTCCGCTGGACGGTGGACTGGTTTGCCGACCATCTGGGCCAAGTTGCTCAGCCATCGCATGCACCCAAACTCGAAGAAGAAGCACAAAATTTACGCGTCGGGGTATGAACGAATGGATGCACGGAGCAACCGTGAAGAGAACCTGAAACAGCAGATCGAGGGGTTAGGGCCCTGGTTCCAGAACATTCGCATCGGCGGCTTGCAGACGGCGCCTGAACATTTCCTTGGTGACTATCCCGGCTTCAAGTGGGACGGTTTCAAGCACGTGATCCCGGAGGATCTTGGAGGACGGAGCGTGTTGGATGTCGGCTGCAATGCCGGGTTCTACACGATGGAGATGAAGCGCCGGAATGCTGGGCGCGTTGTCGGTATCGATTCGGATCCCCGTTATCTCAAGCAGGCACGATTTGCGGCCGAGCACGAGGGGCTGGATATCGATTATCGCCAGATGTCAGTCTACGACGTACCGATGCTCAAAGAGCGCTTCGACCTGGTCATCTTCATGGGTGTTCTTTACCACTTGCGCCACCCGTTGCTGGCACTAGACCTGCTCTACGAGCACGTCGTCGACGATATGATGCTGTTCCAGTGTCTGCAACGCGGAGATGAGCGAATTCCGGACTTGCAGGAAAATTATCCCTTCTCGGAATGGGCCGTTTTCGATCAGGCCGAATTCCCGAAGCTGTTCTTTGTTGAGGAACGGTATGCCGATGACCCTACGAACTGGTTCGTGCCGAACACCGCCGCCATCGATGCGATGTTGCGCAGCGCCGGCTTCGTGATCCGGGAAAAGCCAGAACGCGAGGTCTACCTGCTTGAGCGCGGTAAGCGTCACTATGCGGTAGAGCCACCTAGCTTCGTGCGGGACTGATCAGACGTTTTTGCGGTGTGGATGCGTCCGCTTGCAAGGCATTGCGATGCCTGCGGTCGATGCTTGGAATTGAAGGCTTCTATCGCAGCAAGGCTGTCAGGTGATGTTCCTGCCGGACCCCATGCGCGAAGAGTTCGACCAAGAGCGTAGCCATTTCCTCTGCCTCAGAAGCGTCCTTGGAGATGTCCCGGGCAATGCAGGTACCGTCGAAGACTCGTTGCAGCATTGCGAGCTCAACAGGTTCAACGGGATGGCGAAGACGCGTGCGGTTTGATGACATAGCTTTAGGATAGTGCCGCAATCTGAACTTGAGATGAACCGGCAGTGGAACGCGCGGCGGGTGCAAGCCACATCATCAAAAGAATGTGCCGCGCGTTCCGACGCCTCGAAAGGCGCGGGAGCGGAACGAAGCCGCCGCCGGAAAGTTCCACGTCACCCGATGATCTGACACTGCAATGGCTCGACGCGCGGCAACGGCCGACGTGGTGGCACTCAAGCCGCTGGTCTATTGAAGGTTGAGAGGCATCTGGACGCCTTTTGGCAGAGTGGGGCGCTTCAGCATCGCCACCTGAATGCGTTCGAATACCTGCTTGCGTTCACGTTCCTGTCGCTCGCGACGAGCGCGTGAAGCAGCCACGGCAGCCATGGCTCGTTCGATCACTTCTTCTGCGCGGTCCATCTGCACACCTCTTCTTTGTTCTCTATATGTTCTTGTGGAGAACAAAGTCAAGGGCGCTCGTGCCACCGGCGTCGACTAGCCTCCGACATCGAAGGGACCACTTCGCGTGTGGCACTCATCAGGTTGAGTGAAAGGTGAGGGTACGCTTGCCGGCGAAAGTAGGCGCTGTACTAGTTAGTAGTCGAAGTCGCTGTTACGGCGCTCGACATCAGAACGGAACTCTTGATCCCAAGGATCAAACAGCTCGACCTCTTCGGCTGCGAGTTGCTGTTCTTCGCACTCTTTTTCTTTGGAAATCTCGGGCATGTTATCCTCCAGTGCCAGCTCAAGTCGCGGCATCATGGCTTTTGGTAACTGAACCTTTAAGGCGCGCGGGTGGGTGGCGCAAATGAAGTGCTGTTACAAGCTGTAACAGAGGCGGCTGGAGCAGATGCTGCAAGCGTTCCAAGGGGAGCGGCACGCCTGCTCAGGCAAGTGAGAAAGGCACGAGATCCGCCTCCGACGCGCTGTCATAAGAGTGCAACAGGACTGTCACAAAACTGCAATGCCGGGACTATAGAGGGGAGCCGACGCCGAAGCGTCAGTCCAATTCTTAGGGAGAAAATCCATGAAGAAGTATCTTGGAAGCTGCGCGGTTGCCGCAATCTTGCTGGCTACCTCGGGCGTCGCCTCTGCGCGTGACCAGATCCAGATCGCCGGCTCCTCCACGGTCCTGCCGTACGCATCTATCGTCGCTGAAGCTTTTGGCGAAAACTTCGAGCATCCGACCCCGGTCGTTGAATCCGGTGGTTCGGGCGCCGGCCGCAAGAAGCTCTGCGAAGGCGTGGGCGAAAACACCATTGATATCGCCAACTCCTCCTCACGTATCAGCCAGTCCGACATCGACACCTGCAAGGCCAACGGCGTGAACGAGATCCAGGAAGTTCGCATCGGCTACGACGGTATCGTCTTCGCCTCGGACATCAACGGCGCCGAGTTCGCCTTTACGCCGGCCGACTGGCACGCTGCTTTGGCTGCCAAGATTGTCAAGGACGGCAAGCTCGTCGACAACACGAACAAGAACTGGAGCGATGTCCGCTCCGACCTGCCGGAGCAGCCGATCCTGGCATTTATTCCCGGTACCAAGCATGGCACACGCGAAGTCTTCGACGAGAAGGTCATCGTCGCTGGCTGCGAAGAGAATGGCACTCTCGAAGCGCTCGCTGCCGAACATGCCGGTGACAAGAAGGCTGCTGCGAAGGCCTGCATGCAGTTGCGCACGGACGGCGTCTCGGTCGATATCGACGGCGACTATACCGAAACCTTGTCGCGCATCGATGCCAACAAGAACGCCATCGGCGTCTTCGGCCTGTCCTTCTATCAGAACAACACGGACAAGCTTCGCGTTGCCACGATGGGCGGCGTCGAGCCGTCAGTCGAAACAATCGCTTCCGGTGACTACCCGGTTTCTCGCCCGCTCTACTTCTACGTCAAGAATGCTCACCTGGACGTTATTCCGGGCCTGCAGGAATATGTAGAGTTCTTCGTCTCCGACGAGATCGCAGGCCCTGACGGCCCGCTCGCCAGCTACGGCCTCGTGTCGGACCCGGAACTTGCCAAGACGCAGGAAGCCGTTCAGAACCGCACTCCAATGGGTTCGCTGAACTGATATCGGCAATCTCTTCTGGCGGCGCAGCTCCATGCGCCGCCAGTTTCCCGATCATGAAGGGTATGGACGAGATGAGCGTTGGCAGCATTGTCTTCGTGGTCGTGGTGGTTGCGGCAATTGGCTATTTCTTCGGCAGGAGTAAAGCCCTTGCCGCGTCTGCAAGAAGTGGAGTGAAGCTTCACTCACTTCCCAATTATTACGGACAGACCGTCGCTCTCTTCACCGCCGTTCCTGCGCTGCTCCTTATGCTTGCCTGGCTGTTCGTGCAGCCGGTTGTGATCGAAAATCGCGTCAGCGGCATGATCCCCGACAGCGTGATTCCACCAGGCGGCGCCTTGAGCCTGGTGATGTCGGATGTGCGCCAGATAGCGGGAGGGCTCGATGCCGTTCTCGCCAATACCGAACTCAACGAAGAAGCTCTCAGCAGCGGCGAGGTGGACTTTTCGACGATCCGCGCCCGCTTGGCTGAGGTCGGCGTGGCCTTGGCCGGAGATGTGCCGAGAGAGGTGTATGAGGCTGCGAAGGCTTATCGGCAGAGCGCTGACATTGGCCGCCTGATGATGACGATTGCCGTCATCGGATTGGCCTTGGGGCTTCTCGCGTGGTCGATCAGGCGTATCGAGCCAAGGATGCGTGCTCGCAACGTCAGCGAGAACTTCGTCCTGGCCCTGTTGATCGGCTCGTCCACGATTGCCATCCTCACGACGGTTGGGATCGTTTTCTCGCTGGTTTTCGAGACCATCAATTTCTTCAAGATGTATCCGGCATCGGAATTCTTCTTCTCCACCGTGTGGAACCCGCAATTCCGTGGCGGGTCCGAGCTCGGCATCCTGCCGCTTCTATGGGGCACGCTCTATGTGTCGCTTGTGGCGCTGCTGGTGGCGGTCCCGCTCGGTCTGATGATTGCGATCTACCTTGCCGATTACGCAGGTCCGACTCTGCGCAGCTTTGCGAAGCCGGCGATCGAGATCCTCGCCGGTATTCCAACCATCGTCTACGGCCTCTTTGCGTTGATCACATTCGGTCCTTTCCTGCGCGACTGGATTGCGCAGCCGCTAGGTCTCGGAAGTTCGTCCTCTTCAGTCCTGACCGCGGGCATCGTGATGGGCGTGATGATCATCCCGTTCGTCAGCTCGCTGTCCGACGACATCATCAACGCCGTGCCACAAGCAATGCGCGATGGTTCCTATGCCTTGGGTGCCACCCAGTCGGAGACCATCAAGAGGGTCATCCTGCCGGCGGCGCTGCCGGGCATCGTCGGCGCTATCCTTCTCGCCGCAAGTCGCGCCATTGGCGAAACCATGATCGTGGTGCTGGGTGCCGGCGCTGCGGCCAAGCTCGACCTCAATCCCTTTGAGGCGATGACAACGGTGACCGTCAAGATCGTCAGTCAGCTGACCGGCGATACTGAATTTGCAAGCCCTGAGACGCTGGTGGCCTTTGCTCTTGGTCTCACCCTTTTCGTGATCACCTTAGGGCTCAACGTACTGGCCCTCTACATCGTGCGCAGATACCGGGAGCAGTACGAATGACCGATGTGACCGCAGCAGTGCACGCAAAGCCTTCGCTTGCCGGTGATGCAAGAACCCGCCGCCGTAACGCCGCCGAACGCCGCTTCCGGCTGATGGGCCAGGTCGCTGTTGCGATCGGCATGCTGGCGCTCGTCGGCCTGCTGGTCTCCATCCTGGCAAATGGCGCTTCTACCTTTCGCCAGACATATATCACGCTCGACATCTATCTGGATCCGGCAAGGCTGGACAAGACTGGGGCCCGTGACACCGCGCAGATCTCCAAGGTCTCGACATTCGGATATGCGCCTCTGATCGAGGACTCCCTTGCTGCGGCTATGGCGGAGCGCGGCCTCACGGGGATCGATCCGGACGCTGCCGCCGACCTCGTCTCAGGTGAAGCGCCGGCCACACTTCGCCGGTACGTGCTCAACGATCCCTCGCAGATTGGGGAGACCGTGGAGTTCGATCTGCTCGCCTCTGGTCGTATTGACGGCTATTATAAAGGTCGCGTTACAATGGCGAGCGCGGAGCTCGACCGGAACGTGTCGCCGGAGCAATTGGTGCTAGCCGACCAGTTGAAAGAAGCCGGCATCCTGACCACGCGTTTCAATTGGGACTTCTTCACCAATCCAGATGCATCCGACACGCGCCCTGAGGCGGCAGGCCTGGGTGTTGCCATTCTCGGCTCGCTTTACATGATGCTGATCGTTTTGGTGCTTTCCCTGCCGATCGGTGTGGCGGCATCGATCTATCTCGAAGAGTTCGCGCCGAGGAACCGCCTGACAGACCTGATCGAAGTCAATATCGCCAACCTCGCTGCCGTGCCCTCGATCGTCTTCGGTATCCTCGGTCTTGCGGTTTTCATCAACTTCGTTGGTCTGCCGCAGTCTGCACCGGTGGTCGGCGGGCTCGTCTTGACCCTGATGACGTTGCCGACGATCATCATCGCCACGCGTGCCGCCTTGAAGGCAGTTCCACCATCGATCCGCGATGCGGCGCTTGGCGTCGGTGCGTCGAAGATGCAAGCGATCTTTCATCACGTGGTGCCGCTTGCAATGCCGGGCATTTTGACAGGCACGATCATCGGCCTGGCGCAGGCGCTGGGTGAAACAGCGCCACTGCTTCTGATCGGCATGGTTGCTTTCGTGCGGGAATATCCTGCGGGTCCGCCGGAAGGCTTCTTCGATCCGGCCTCGGCCTTGCCGGTTCAGGTCTACAACTGGACACAGCGCGGCGATCCGGCGTTCTTTGAACGAGCCTCCGGCGCAATCATCGTGCTGCTGGTATTTCTGCTGCTCATGAACCTGATTGCCATCATTCTCCGCCGCCGCTTTGAGCGCCGGTGGTAAGGAGAGCACGATATGAATATATTGTCCGATGCTGCTGCTGAGAAGGCTCTGGTTAGAAAGATGAACGAAATCAACTACAAGATGGTTGGCAGGGACGTCTCTGTTTACTACGGGGAAAAACGGGCGCTGTTCGACGTCAACCTCGGCGTCCGCAACAACACCGTGACGGCTCTGATCGGCCCGTCCGGCTGCGGCAAGTCAACCTTCCTGCGCTGCCTGAACCGCATGAATGACACCATCCAGAGCGCAAAGGTCACCGGCCTGATTACGCTTGATGGGGAGGACATTCATGATCCGGCTATCGATGTGGTGGAATTGCGTGCGCGCGTCGGCATCGTGTTCCAGAAGCCGAACCCGTTTCCCAAGTCGATCTATGAGAATGTAGCCTACGGGCCGCGCATCCATGGACTGGCGCGTGCGAAGGCTGACCTGGATCAGATTGTCGAGGCAAGTCTGACAAAAGCCGGGCTCTGGAACGAGGTCAAGGATCGCCTGCATGAAGGCGGCACCGGTCTTTCCGGTGGCCAACAACAGCGTTTGTGCATTGCTCGCGCTGTTGCCGTATCCCCGGAAGTCATCCTGATGGACGAGCCGTGCTCCGCGCTTGACCCGATTGCGACGGCGAAGGTCGAGGAACTGATCCACGAGCTGAGAACGAACTACTCGATCGTCATAGTTACGCATTCGATGCAGCAGGCGGCGCGTGTTTCGCAGCGAACCGCGATGTTCCATCTGGGGCATCTTGTGGAGGAAGACGACACGGACAAGATGTTCACCAACCCGAACGATCAGCGCACCCAGGATTACATCATGGGCCGCTTTGGTTGATGGCTTCGGCCACCCGACGCGGAAACTCCAGGAGCTTCATAATGCCATCGTCCCACATCATGTCGGCCTACGAC
The DNA here is from genome assembly GCA_023399635.1 of Pseudomonadota bacterium. Taxonomy (GTDB): domain Bacteria; phylum Pseudomonadota; class Alphaproteobacteria; order Rhizobiales; family Rhizobiaceae; genus Neorhizobium. The sequence goes on along the minus strand of JAEWOP010000210.1, from coordinate 9,294 downwards.
GAAGAACTTAAATTCCTGACGCGCCGCATTTCAGAAATGGGCGGGCTTGCCGAACAAATGTGCGCGGATGCAGTGCGCGCGCTCGTCAACTCCGATGCGGGGCTTGCCCAGAAGGTCATCTCTGATGACGTGATCCTCGACACGGCGGAGCGGGAAATCGGGGAGAAGGCGATTGTCACCATTGCCAAGCGCCAACCGATGGCAGCCGATCTTCGGGAGATTATCGGCTCCCTGCGCATTGCGGCGGATCTCGAACGGGTCGGGGATCTGGGAAAGAACACCGCAAAGCGAGTGATCGCCGTTCAGGAAACGGGCATCCCCCGAAACCTGGCGCGCGGACTGGAGCATCTCTCGGATCTCGCCCTTGTACAGCTCAAGGACGTTCTTGATGTCTACGCTACCCGCTCTGCCGCAAAGGCGGAAGCGATACGGCAGCGTGATGAAGAAATTGACGCGATGTATACGTCGCTTTTCCGAGAACTCCTCACCTACATGATGGAAGATCCCCGTAACATCACGAGCTGCACCCACCTTCTGTTTTGCGCGAAGAACATCGAGCGGATCGGAGATCACGCAACCAATATCGCCGAAACGATCTACTACATGGCGACCGGCCTGCAGCCGGAAGGCGAGCGTCCGAAGGATGATCGGTCCAACACGCTCAGCAATATCCTGAGCGACGAATAGGTCGACGGAGCAAGCGCGATGCAGCCAAAGATAACTGTGGTGGAAGACGAGGAGGCGCTCAGCGTTCTTCTCCGCTATAACCTCGAAGCGGAAGGTTATGAGGTTGAGACAATCCTGAAGGGGGACGAGGCAGAGCTGCGGCTTCAGGAGCGCGTCCCGGACCTGCTGATCCTCGACTGGATGCTCCCTGGCGTGTCCGGAATCGAACTCTGCCGACGTTTGCGCTCTCGCCGCGATACCGAGCGGCTGCCGATCATTATGCTGACCGCCCGGGGAGAGGAGAGCGAGCGGATACGGGGCCTTTCAACCGGCGCCGATGATTATGTGGTGAAGCCATTCTCGACCCCCGAGCTTATGGCACGGGTTAAGGCGATGCTTCGGCGTGCGAAGCCGGAGGTCCTCTCGGCGGTACTGCGCTGTGGCGATATTGAACTGGATCGCGAAACCCACAGGGTCCATCGCAAGAGCCGGGAGGTCCGTCTTGGTCCAACGGAATTTCGCCTTCTCGAGTTCCTGATGTCGTCGCCCGGCCGCGTATATTCCCGCTCGCAACTGCTCGACGGCGTTTGGGGGCACGACATCTACGTCGACGAACGCACTGTCGACGTTCATGTCGGCCGTCTGCGCAAGGCGCTCAACTTTTCCAACATGCAGGACGTGATCCGCACCGTACGCGGCGCCGGCTACTCCATGGACGTGCAGTGAGAGGGTAGTTCCTTCACTTGCCGTCCTCCCGGTAGAGATCCGGGCATCGAAGTCCATCGCCGGGCGCCCACGTGCGCAAACCGGAACCTATGATGCCAGCGCAACGTCTCCGTTACCGGCCGAATTATGGAGAGTATGTGGTGAGAGCGCAGGGGTTCGAACCCTGGACCTACTGATTAAAAGTCAGTTGCTCTACCGGCTGAGCTACGCTCTCCCAAAGCCGGGGAAGGCCCCTGGAAGTGCGCGGAACATATTCAGACCGCCCTTTCTGGTCAACCGCTAAAAGTTCAAAAAATGCGGCCGATCGCCGCGAAGCTTGATTCGCGCGAAAAGATGATTGGCATGCACGGCTGCACGTGCTTTACGCAGGCCGTATCTGTGGCTGCGAGCCTGCAGCAGGAGTTGATCGTTGTCGATTGCCGAGATTTCGCTGCTAAGCGCTTTGCTCGCTGGAGCGCTGTCATTTCTGTCGCCCTGCGTCCTTCCGCTGGTGCCACCCTATCTATGCTACATGGCCGGTATATCCGTGGAGCAGTTCCGCGGCGAAGGAAACCCGGTTGTTGTGGTCAACACGCGTCGGGCGGTGCTGGGGGCGGCGTTGTTTTTCACTCTAGGCTTCGCCACCGTCTTCGTGGCGCTTGGCGCCGGTGCCTCGACCATTGGCGTTCTTTTGCGCCAGCATCTCGATCTCCTGTCGAAGATCGGCGGCCTGATCATCATCATCATGGGGCTGAACTTCCTTGGCGTCTTCCGCATCGGCTTGCTGTCGCGGGAGGCCCGCTTTCAAGGAGGCGGCAAGCCCGCGACACTTCCCGGCGCCTACGTGATGGGGCTCGCCTTCGCCTTTGGCTGGACGCCCTGCATTGGGCCCGTGCTCGGCGCCATCCTGGGGGTTGCAGCCTCTCGCGAGACTGTGGGGGATGGGGCTCTGCTCCTGGCAATCTATTCCTTGGGCCTTGCGGTGCCGTTTTGGATCGCGGCCGGCTTTTCCGGCGCGTTCATGCGGTTCCTGTCCCGCTTTCGCCGCCACCTTGGCGCCGTCGAGAAGTTGATGGGTGGCCTGCTTATCCTCACGGGGCTCGCCTTCATGTTCGGGCTTGTCAGCATGGTGGCCATCTGGTTCCAGCAGACCTTCCCAATCCTGATGCAAATCGGCTAAGGCGGATAGTCATTGGCCCGGCAGGCGGGCTGAGGGAACCGATGGCCGAAATCGTCGCATTGCTCTTGCCCTTCTTCGGGCTGATTCTCATCGGCTACCTTGCAGCACGTGTTACGCATCAGCCGGCAGAGGCGCTCGGCTGGATGAATACGTTCATCATCTATGCGGCGCTGCCGGCGCTGTTTTTCAAGCTGGTCTCTCGTACGCCTATCGAGGATCTCGCCCGCATTGATTTCATCGTCGCGGACGTTGCAGCGACCTATTTGGTCTACGCTGCCTTGTTCGGCATCAGCTATTTTGCACGTCGCGCAACCTTCGGCGACTCCACGATCCAGGCGTTTGCCGGAGCCTACGGCAATATCGGCTATATGGGGCCGGGGCTCGCCCTTCTTGCGTTCGGGGAAGCGGCTGCGGTGCCAGTGGCACTCATCGTCTGCTTCGAGAACGCAATGCACTTCATTGTGGCGCCTGCGATGATGGCTGTGGCCGGCGGTGAACGGCGGCCGCCACTCAGCCTGGCGGGAGAGGTGCTGCGGAAGGTGGCGCTCCACCCCTTCATTCTTTCGACGGCTCTAGGATTCGTTGTGGCTGCAAGTGGGTTGCAGGTGCCGCTCGCGGGGCAGCGTCTGATTGATTATCTGGCCCAGGCTGCGGCGCCTTGCGCACTGTTCGCCATGGGTGTCACCCTGGCGCTGCGGCCGCTGACGAGGGTTCCGGTGGAGATCGGCTATCTCGTGCTAGCCAAGCTGCTTCTGCTACCGGCGACGGTTTATCTGGTTCTGTCGCTGGCAGGTGATTTCGACCCCATCTGGGTCTATTCCGCGGTACTGCTGGCGGGGCTTCCGACGGCCACCAATGTTTTTGTCATCAGCCAGCAATACAACGTCTGGCAGGAACGCGCTTCGGCAACCGTCCTGATCACGACCGCGGTTTCGGTCGCGACACTGCCCGTCCTGCTATATTTGATCAACGCCAGGATCTTACCGCCTGATCTCTTCCCGTAACGTGTCGACGAAGGCACGCAAGCCGCGACCTGGTTCGATCCCTTCGCGCATCACCAGATTGCGCAGGGGCGGTAACGCCGAGATGAGGTGCAGTCCAGCGGCACGCATCATCTGAACCGGCAGGAAGTCCGACAGCAGCGAACGGTTCAGGACGTCGACGCCAAAGGTGCGGCTCATGACATCGGCACGGCGTTGGCGGTTGAAGCGATCACCCGTGTCTGGCGGAACCGGACGATCGGCAGCCGTTACCAGGATCTCGGAAAGCTCGATGATGTCGCGGAGCGACAGGTTCAGGCCTTGCGCACCGATGGGGGGAAATGCGTGAGCGGCTTCGCCGATCAACGCCACACGGCCCTTGCCGAAGCGGTCGGCCATCAGGCTCGACAGCGGCCAGGCCTGCGCTCCCTGTTCAACCGTGACCTTTCCGAGCATCGACTGCATTCGCGCTTCGACCTCTTCCGATAACGCCTCGGTTGACAAGGACAAGAGACGTTCGGCCTCCTGCGGCTTGACCACCCAGACAAGGCTCGAGCGCCGTCCGGGCAGGGGAACCTGCGTGAAGGGGCCTGTCGCGGTATGGAATTCCGTGGAGACGTTCCCGTGCGGCAGGCTGTGGCTGAAATTGAGGACAACCGCTGACTGGGGATAGGCCCAGCGCCGCGTGCCGATACCAGCGCCCTCACGGACCTTTGAACCACGTCCGTCTGCCCCCACGACAAAGGAGGCAGAGACCCTTTGGCCGTCTTCCAGGACGAGTTGAGCCTCTTCGGCGGAGAATTCGGCAACCTGCAGAGAAAGAGCGAGTCGCTTGATGTTCGGTTCTGCCGCAACGGCACCATTTAGGGTGTCGAGCAAGACGCGATTGGGAATGTTGTAGCCAAAGGCATAGAGGCCGACATCTGCCGCCCGAAACTGGGCGGTCGGCGCCCGAAGGAGCCGGTCGGTGCCGTCGATGATCTGCATGACGGTCAGCGGCGCGGCGCTTGAGGCGATAGCGTCCCAAAGCCCCAGTCGCTCCATGAAGCGGATGGAATGGTCCATCAGGGCCGTCGTGCGTTCGTCTGCACCCTGAGGCTCTGGTGCCACCAGCGCCACCTTCCGACCGCCGCGTGCCAGTGCCAGCGCCGCCACCGAGCCGGCAAGACCGCCTCCAACGACCGCAACGTCATAATTCTGCATTCCAGATTCCTCGCAAGCAGGCTGATGTGCTCTATGTAGAGCCTTCCCGCCGGCTTATCCATGGGACGTGGCAGCGCAGGCGAAATAGAACGGGCGGACGCAGGTGAGAAAGCAACCGGTTGCAAAGCCGCCGGTTAGGCCGCATAGGAGGTCAAGGCAAGTACGGAACAGCGCGTGATCAGACGAATTTTCAATTACCGAAAAGTACCCTACGCCGAAATACGGGCGTTTTCGGTTCATCTGCTGACGGCCTCTGGATCATTTCTCGCGTTCCTCGGTGTTGTCGCTGCGGGAGAAAATCGATTCGTTGACATGTTTTGGTGGCTGGGTCTTGCCTTGTTTGTCGACGGGATAGATGGCCCCATTGCGCGCAAGGTGAAGGTGCGTGAAGTCTTGCCGAACTGGTCGGGGGATACCCTCGACAACATCATCGACTATGTGACCTACGTCCTGCTACCCGCCTTCGCGCTCTACCAGAGCGGCATGATTGGCGAGCCATGGTCCTTCTTCGCGGCGGGACTGATCGTGATCTCGAGTGCGATCTACTACGCCGACACCGGCATGAAGACCGACGAGTATTTCTTCTCCGGTTTTCCGGTGGTTTGGAACATGGTGATCTTTACGCTCTTTGTGATACAGGCGAGCGAGACGACAGCGTTCATCGTCGTCATCGTGTCGGTTGTTCTGACCTTCCTCCCGATTAATTTCCTTCATCCGGTCCGTGTGCAACGCCTCCGCCCACTCAACCTCGGTGTTTTCCTCCTCTGGTGCGCCCTCAGCGGCTATTCGCTGCTGCTGCATTTCGAATCACCAGCCTGGGTGGTCTATGGGGTCGTCGGAACCGGTCTCTATCTGTACTTCATTGGTGCGGTACTGCAGCTGTTTCCCAATCTCGGCAAGCGCATCTAAGCTGTTGGAAGCGCATGTTTCGTATTGTGCGCAGCAGCAGATTGGCTATCAATGGTAGAAACGGTCGTTAGGGCGACCGACGCAAGCAGAACATGCCGGTCGTGACGATACGCCTCGAAGAAGGTGGCCCGGTGTGAAGAAGGGGGTTCAGTGACTTTTTCGGAGGGATCGGCGGCCAGTCCGCTCTTGTCGGTCCGAGACCTGACGAAGTATTTCGGCAGCTTTGCCGCCTGCTCCGACATCACACTCGATATCGCCCCGGGCGAGATCCACGCATTGTTAGGCGAGAACGGGGCCGGCAAGTCTACGCTGGTGAAGATGCTGTTCGGCGTCCTGGAGCCCAGCGCCGGCGCCATCTACTGGGAAGGGCGCCCGGTTACCATTCGTTCTCCAGGCGAGGCCCGGTCGCTCGGCATCGGAATGGTGTTTCAACATTTCTCGCTGTTTGAAGCGTTGACGGTTGGAGAGAACATCGCGCTGTCGCTTGATCCGAAGGTCTCGCTCAGCAAGATCTCTGCCGAAGCCGCGAGATTATCCAAAGCATACGGACTTCCACTTGATCCGAATGCCCACGTAGCGGATTTGTCTGTCGGGGAAAGGCAGCGGATCGAAATTGTGCGCGCGCTGCTGCAAAACCCAAAGCTAATCATCCTGGATGAGCCGACCTCGGTGCTCACTCCGCAGGAAGCAGACAAGTTGTTCGAGACGCTCCTCAAGCTCAAGGCGGAGGGGCGCTCTGTCCTCTACATCAGTCACCGCCTGGAGGAAGTCCGCAGGATCTGCGATCGGGCGACCGTTTTGCGCCATGGCAAGGTGACAGGCACCTGCGATCCCAAACAGGAAACCCCTGCATCCCTCGCTCGGATGATGGTGGGTTCGGAGGTCGCCAGCGTCACCCCGGCCATAGGCAGAGAGCTTGGCGATGTCCTCATCGAGGTTGCCGATCTGTCGGTACCCGCGCGAACGCCGTTCTCCGTATCGCTACGCGGGATCAACATGACGGTGCGCGCCGGCGAAGTGCTGGCAATCGCCGGCGTTGCCGGCAACGGGCAGGGCGAGCTTTTCGATGTGCTGTCCGGCGAGTTCAAGGTGCCAAACAACGACGCGATCCGTATTCGCGGGAAGGCTGTCGGAAATGCCGGTATCAATGCGCGGCGCCTTCTGGGTGCAGGCTTCGTCCCCGAGGAGCGCCATGGGCACGCGGCGGTTTCGGACATGCCGCTGTCGAGCAACCTGCTTTTGGCGCGCAGCCAGTCGGATCGGCGTTCCTTTCTTTCAAGCGGATCGCTATCGGTTATTCGGCATCACGCGGTCCGTCAGGCAAGTGACCGCATCTGCAAGGAGATGGATGTTCGCAAGAGCGGCGAGGATCCGGCTGCGGCTTCCCTTTCCGGTGGGAACCTGCAGAAATTCATCGTTGGCCGAGAACTGGACCGGCAGCCAGCCGTTCTCGTCGTGAACCAGCCGACTTGGGGCGTGGATGCAGGTGCCGCAAGCCGGATCCGGCAGGCGTTGATCGACCTTGCAAAAGCCGGTTCGGCGGTCGTCGTTATCAGCCAGGATCTCGACGAGATTTTCGAGGTGGCAACAAATATCGCCGTGATCTCCGAGGGCAGGCTGTCGCCCGCCTATCCCGCCGGAGAGCTTAGCCTCGAAAGGATCGGCTTGATGATGGGCGGGATCCATGATTCCACGCAAACGGAGGCCGTCGCCCGTGCGCATTGAGCTTCAGAAGCGCGCGCAGGGTTCGCCGCTGTTTTCGTTGATTTCACCGCTCCTGGCTTTGGCGCTGACGCTGTTCTTTGGCGGCATCATGTTCTGGATGCTGGGCAAGAACCCGTTTGATGCGCTGTACAGCTTCTTCATCGAGCCGCTTCTTGAAGTCTGGTCGCTTCACGAGCTGGCGATCAAGGCCGCCCCCCTGATCCTGATCGCCGTCGGGCTGTCCATCTGCTACCGTTCGAACAACTGGAACATCGGTGCCGAAGGGCAATTCACCATCGGTGCGATCACGGGCTCCATCCTGCCGGTCCTCAATCCGGAGTGGCACTCGCCGATGATCCTGCCGCTGATGCTCATCATGGGCATGGTCGGCGGTGCGCTTTATGCGGGTATTCCGGCACTCCTGAAGACGCATTTCAATACCAACGAGATCCTGACCAGCCTGATGTTGGTCTATATCGCGCAACTCTTTCTTGACTGGATCACGCGCGGCCCCTGGCGGGATCCGCAAGGGTATAACTTCCCGCAGACAAAGGCCTTCGTCCCGGAAGCGGTGCTACCGGAAATTCTGGATTCTGGTCGGGCGCATCTGGCCATCATCTTCGCCCTCGTGGCGGCAGTAGCGCTCTGGTTCATGATGCGCTTCATGCTGAAGGGCTTTGAAGTATCGGTTCTCGGCCAATCGGAGCGGGCAGGGCGGTTCGCCGGCTTCTCGGCGAAGCGGATGGTCTGGTTCTCCATGCTTCTTTCCGGTGCGCTCGCCGGGCTTGCAGGGATTTCCGAGGTCTCGGGCTCGATCGGTCATCTTCAACCGCTCATTTCTCCCGGCTACGGCTTCACCGCGATCATCGTCGCCTTTCTCGGCCGGCTTAACCCGCTGGGCATCATCGCGTCCGGCTTCGTGTTGGCGCTCACCTATCTCGGCGGTGAGGCCGCTCAACTCTCGATCGGGATCTCCGACAAGGTCAGCAGGGTGTTTCAGGGCCTCTTGCTGTTCTTCGTTCTGTCCTGCGATACGCTGATCCACTACAAGATCAGGATCGTCACACAGAAGGTTACGGGAGGCGCGGCTCGTCATGCTTGAGGCCATACTCCTCACGGTCATTACCGCGGCGACCCCCCTCGTTATTGCAGCGCTTGGCGAACTGGTCACGGAACGATCAGGGGTCCTCAATCTTGGCGTCGAAGGGATGATGATCATGGGCGCGGTGTTGGCCTTCGTGGCCACCCAAGCCACCGGCTCTCCCTATGTTGGTGTCCTTGCCGGTATCGCCGCCGGCGGAGTCTTCTCGCTGCTCTTCGGTTTCCTGACGCTGACGCTCGTTGCGAACCAGGTCGCGACCGGCCTCGCGTTGACCATTCTCGGCCTCGGCATTTCCGGCCAGATCGGCGAGAGCGTGGTGGGCCAGCCTGGCATCAAGCTGCAGCCGATCGAGATACCGCTCCTTTCGGAGATACCATTCCTCGGGCCCTTGCTCTTCCGCCAGGACCTGATCTTCTACCTATCGATTGCTCTGGTCGTCGGCATACACTGGTTCCTGTTCAAGAGCCGGACCGGCCTGAAGATGCGCGCCATCGGGGACAACCATGCCTCCGCGCATGCGCTCGGCATCAACGTCATTCGCACCCGCTACCTTGCCGTGATGTTCGGTGGCGCCTGTGCCGGCCTCGCGGGAGCCCAGCTTTCGCTCGTCTACACGCCTCAATGGGTCGAGAACATGGCGGCCGGCCGCGGCTGGATCGCTCTGGCGCTCGTCGTCTTCGCCTCCTGGCGCCCGCTGCGGGTGTTGGCTGGTGGCTATCTCTTCGGCGCCGTCAGTATCGGGCAATTGCACGCGCAGGCGTTTGGAATTGGCATACCATCCCAGGTCCTTTCCGCGCTGCCCTATGCCGCCACTATTGTCGTGCTCATCATCATCTCTCATAATC
>JAEWOP010000188.1 GCA_023399635.1 Pseudomonadota bacterium | reverse complement strand
TACTATCGGTATGGTTGATGTACATCGGCGGTTGGCAACACTATCTCTTCCCAGCTGTCGCTGGGTTCATGATCGTTGCACCCGTTCTGGCGGCCGGGCTTTATGCCAAGAGCAAAGCGCTGGAGAGCGGCGGTCGCAGCAAGCAGGCAAGAGTGTTCCTGGTCCGTGCCGATGCAGGAACGCATATCATCTTTACCGGGCTACTACTGTTCCTTCTCCTGCTCCTATGGATGAGAGCGGCGGTACTCGTCTACGCCCTGTTCTTCGGCATCAGTCCGTTTCCGGGCTTCGATGCGATTGTGTGGATGCTGTTCACCACCCCGACCGGCTGGGCGATGCTCCTGGTGGGCTCGTTTATCGGCTCGCTGTTTGCTGCCTTGGGTTTTGCCGTCAGCGTCTTTTCCATTCCGATGCTGTTGGATACACGGGTTGACGCGCTAACAGCAATGGGCACCAGTGTGGCACTGGTGTGGAACAACCTCAGGCCGATGCTGATCTGGGGTGCGGTCGTGCTAGCCCTGTTTCTGGTCTGCGTTGCAACAGCCTTCGTCGGATTGATCATTGTCTTCCCCCTCCTCGGCCATGCCACATGGCATGCCTATCGGGCGGTCCAAAGAGATTGAAGGATGACGTGTTGTGCTTCCCTCGCTGTTGCTCGTGACGCCCAAGGTCCCCCTCCGCCTCCCGGAGAGATCGAACTGGCAAGCGAGAGCCTCGGCGAAGGACTTTTCCGGACGTCGCTGTCGATCCCGGGGCTACGATGCGCAGCGTGCATCTCGCTGGTGGAACGGACGCTTAGAGGCCTGGACGGGGTGGAAAGCGCCAGGGTGAACCTTTCAAGCCGTAAAGCTGTCGTGACGTGGAAGGCTGGCCGAACTGCATCACCGGACTTCTTCTCCGCCTTGCAACGGATCGGCTATCCCGCCCACCTGTCAAGGCAAGAGGGGCGTCGAGACGAAGAGACATCGAAGCTGCTCAAGGCGCTTGCGGTCGCCGGCTTTGGCGCGATGAATATCATGTTGCTTTCCGTCTCCGTCTGGTCCGGCGCAGAGGCCGACGTGAGGCACGCCTTCCATCTGATCTCTGCCGCCCTCGCGCTTCCTGTGCTTGTCTATTCCGGCGGTGTTTTCTTTTCCTCGGCGTGGACTGCCATTCGCAGCGGCCATACCAACATGGATGTTCCTATATCGGTCGGCATCACGCTCGCTTTCGGCTTGAGCGCCCTTGATGTCTATAGAGGAGAGATCCACGCATATTTCGATGCTGCCACGTCCCTCATTTTCTTCCTGTTGATCGGACGTACTCTTGACCACGTGATGCGGCAACGCGCACATGACGCGGTGACTGCGCTGGCGCGTCTCGCCCCTTCCGGCGCACATGTCATGCAAGTTGACGGTTCGACCGAATATCTCCCCGTAGGAGAGGTGGAGCCAGGCGATCGGCTGGTCGTCGATGTTGGGCAGCGTTTCCCCGTAGATGGCACCGTTACCGAAGGTGATTCGAATATAGATCTCTCCTTGATCACGGGCGAAAGCAGGTGGAAGCCGACGAAGCCGGGCGAGGAGGTGCAGGCAGGGGTGCTGAACCTGTCGAGCAGGTTGATTGTCACTGCAAGAGCTAGGGCGGAGGAGTCCTTCCTTGCGGAAATGGTCAGGCTGATGGAGGCCGCAGCCAATGAAGGTCCGGTCTACCGCGCCCTCGCCGATCGCGTGGCGCGGCTGTATTCGCCGGTGATCCATGGCGTCGCGCTTGTGTCCTTTCTCTGGTGGCTTTGGGTCACCAAGGACTGGCACCTTTCGCTGACCGTTGCCATAGCCGTGCTCATCATAACCTGTCCGTGCGCATTGGGACTGGCGGTTCCTATCGTGCAAGTGGTGGCGGCGCGCCGCCTGTACAGGCGTGGCATCGTCGTCAAGAATGGAGCAGCGCTCGAACGGCTGGCTGAAACTGACACTATCATCTTCGACAAGACGGGGACCCTGACGTTTGGCCAGCTCTCGCTTGAGCACCAAAGCGGCGTGTCCGACCATGTGATGGCTATGGCGGCCTCGTTGGCACGTCATTCTAGGCATCCTGTCGCTCTGTCGATAACCTCCGCCGCAACTGCCGTTGAAACGACAGCCTTCGATCATGTGGAGGAAGTGGTCGGCTACGGCATAGAAGCGCGCCGCGGGAACACCATATACCGGCTCGGCCGGCCCGGCTGGGCCGGAGCCAAGGAAGCTTTGCCTGCGGTGGGCTCTGCCTCCAGCACAGGTTTTTCAGAAGATGGGCGCGTGCTGGCCCATTTCAGATTTGCTGACCGGATCAGGCCCGGGGCGGCGCGGCTTGTCGCCTCCCTCACCGCCCAGGGCAAACGTGTCGAGATGCTCTCGGGCGATTCCTCCATGACGGTTGCCGCACTCGCACAGCAGGTTGGGATCGTGAACTACGGAAGCGAACTTGATCCTGCCGGAAAGGTGGAACACGTGCGTCGCGCCCGTGCCGAGGGACGTAAGGTTCTCATGGTTGGCGATGGACTGAACGATGCTCCCGCGATGGCGGCTGCCTATGTGTCCATTGCCCCTGCATCGGCGATGGACGTCGGACGCCGGCAGGCGGATTTCGTCTTTCTGGGCGCGGACCTCAAAGCGATCAAGGAAGCGATAGACGTGGCGCTACGCAGCCGGACCCTTATCCGGCAGAATTTTGCCTTGGCTATCGGCTACAACCTGATCTTCATCCCCGTGGCTGTGGCGGGGATGGTAACGCCGCTGCTTGCCGCGCTGGCGATGTCTTTATCCTCCATTCTCGTGGTGTTGAATGCCCTGCGGCTCGATGGCACGTGGCGCAGCATGAAGCCGGAAGATGGGCGCACCATCGCAACTCAACGAGAAGCTATGGCATGAGCTACCTCCTCGTTCTCGTTCCAATCGCTATCTTGATGGGCTTGGTGGGTCTGATGGCCTTTCTATGGTCCCTACGGAATGGCCAGTACGACGATCTGGATGGTGCCGCCGAGCGCGTCCTTATCGATGAGGATGATTGGGAAACGGAACCCGCTTCACCAGCACACGTTCCCGTGGTGGATCGCCGAGGAGAAAAAACGTGAAGACTGTTGCCGCGCTTTTCAAGGATCTTGATTCTGCCCAAGCCGCTTTGGCGGAACTGAAAGCCGCTGGCGTCGCGTCCGACGCAATCAGCCTCATCTCCAACCAAAGCAGCAACCTCACGACCGATCTCGACCCCGTAGAGAGTTCCATTGGAGGCTCGGCAATAGGTGCTGCCGGTGGCGGAGCTCTCGGGCTCGCGGCAGGCATCGTTATGACCCCGGTCGCAGGTCTCGGAATCCTGGCCGTGCTTGGATGGGCGGCGACAGCTTTGGCGGGAGCTTCCGCAGGAGTGGTGGCGGGGGGAACGGCGGCAAGCCTGGCTGACATCTGGAGAACCAGCGGCTCGCCGGAAGACGAGTCTCACCTCTATACGGAAGGCCTTAGGGCGGGAGGCACGCTGGTGGCTGTCCGGGTCGAGAGCGGGCATGACGAGGTGCGTCGTGTTCTTCAGAAAAGTGGAGGCGCAACCACAGTACCCGCCGCCCATAACGCAGCTTCTGATACCTCGTCCCGCGGGAATGAACCCTGAAGCAGTGGAACCAAGACCTCCCGGCCCGGTTGTCCAGGTAGCATCACAACAGGGAGAAGATGATGAAACTACTGATTGCTCTTACACTGGCATCGGCGCTCTCGACGGCTGCGTATGCAGCCGACCACCAGGTGATGATGGTGAACAAAGACTCCGAAGGCCGTGCGATGCAGTTCGAGCCGGCATATCTCAAAGTCGCACCCGGCGACACTGTAACCTTTATCAACAAGGATAAGGGTCATAATTCCGAGGCGATCAAGGGAGGCGTGCCGGAAGCAGCCGAGCTCTGGAAGGGCAAGATCAACGAGGAGGTGCAAGTCACCTTAGAAGCCGAAGGCGTTTACGCCTACAAATGTACTCCGCATCTGGGGATGGGCATGGTCGGCCTCATCCAGGTCGGCGACGGGAACACCAATATCGACCAGGTGAAGGCCATCAAGCTCCCCGGCAAAGCAAAGACCAGGATGGAAGAGCTGCTTGCTCAAGCAAATGGCGGCTGATCCGAGCAGCGGTACATGCTCATGCGCCGGTGGTCATCACCGGCGCATACCGGCTTGACGTGCCCCCAGGAAACTAGGCCATTTTGAACTGGAATTTTCCACTTATGATCCCTGCGGGGAAGAAGAGGAGAATTCGATGAAGGCTTCGAAGTTTTCGGAAGCGCAGATCGCATTTGTGTTGA
>JAEWOP010000177.1 GCA_023399635.1 Pseudomonadota bacterium | reverse complement strand
GCCGTGTGCTGCATGGGGGGGTGCAGTTTCTGCAGAGGGGGCAGTGTGGTGACTATCGGCACCTTCCGCCGCGGCGTTGTGGCTGCCGTTGTCTGACTGGGATACGCTTTCGTCGCTGGCATGTGCGTGGACATAGGCAAGATCGGCAGCGCGAACGAAGACGGCATGCGCTGCAACCCCAAGGTAAGGGGTCAAGTCTCCCGCAGGCTCACCGTCCTTCTCGACGGAGATCTTGACCGCACTTTCCTGCTCCGCTCTCAGTTCCGCCACATCCAATCTGACTGTATAGTTGTCGTTGGAGCTTTCCAGGACATCTGTGTGGCTCCCGCTTTCAGTGGGTTCAGACGCAGTTAGTGACGCAGCTGCGGCAACATCTCCGACGTTCACGTCGAAGCGCAGGACTTGCTGGCCGTAGTCGCCGCTTGGAACGGCGTCGGTGTAGATGTGGTAAAGCCCCGGTGCGGGAAAGTTGAAGGTGGTCGAGAACGTGCCATCGTCTCCCGCGCTCTCCACGTGTTGGTGGACCAGCGTCGACAGCTGCGCATCGGTCGCAAGAATATGGAGCTCCTGGGTTAACTCCACCTCGTAATCCGAGATCTGTTCACCCGTCGTCTTGTCCTTGTACACCAGCTTCATTTCCCGGCTGAGAGGACCCGTCACGTTCAGGGTCATCTCTCCTGAAACAGCTTCCTCGCCATCAGGCAAAGCAAAGACGCCCTTGAGGACGTCCTCCTGCGCAAATGCTGAGGGAAGCTGGAAGAAAACAGTAAAGGAAACCCCGCCGATGGCGGCAATGGTAGCTCGTTTGTAGATCGTCATGTCTTCTCTTCCTGTATACCTCGACAGGTGGTGTACCTGCCGAGGCCGCCGTTTAAGATCGGACTAATGGCCGGATGCTTCTGGGTCCGGTGGCTCGCCGATCGAAGCGAAGATGTCAGGCTGTTCGTCGCCTTCGACGACAAGGTAGCCGGCCAGCCCACGTTCGGCACGCGAAAGTGCATGGTCCACGAGAACATATCTGCCGGGCACCTCGCATTTGAACTCCACGATGGCCGCACCACCCGAAGGGACGGTCACTGTCTGCACATCCGTCAGGGGAGGGCTGGTGATGGAGGCGGCTTGGTAGACGCGGTCGAAAATCTCGCCGATGACGTGGAAGGAGGAGGTGAAGTTGGGGCCGCCGACGCCGAAGAAAATGCGCACCGTCTCCCCCACCTTGGCTTGGAGCGGGAAATGCTCAGTCAATGCGCCGACATGCCCGTTGAACACGAAGTATTCAGGACGCTCGTTCAGCAGCTTGTCATAACTCTCCGTCAGCAAGCCGGCAGTGCCAAAGGGTTCTTCCGTGTAGATTTCACCCTGCATCACATAGAATTCCCGATCCACCGGCGCGAGGCCTTCCTCCGGCTCGACCAGGATCATGCCGTACATTCCCGCGGCAATGTGCATCGCGACGGGCGGAACCGCACAGTGGTAGACATAAAGGCCGGGATTGAGCGCCTTGAACTTGAAAGCGTGTTCTTCCCCAGGAGCTGATGTCGTCAAGACTGCGCCACCGCCTGGACCGGTTGCTGCGTGGAAATCGACGTTATGCGCCATCCAACTGTCTTCAGGGTTCTTCAGGTAGCATTCAACTGTGTCGTTGACGCGGACACGAATAAAGGGACCTGGCACGCGTCCGTTGAAGGTCCAGTACCGGTAAACACTGTCGCCACCAAGATGCGCCTCCAACTCCACCGTCTCCAGATCGACGCGCACCGTTTGAGGCTCTCGACGCTCTAGAGGAGGAGGGATGTCAGTCGGATCGTGAGCGATGTCAGCGTGGTGGGTCATCTGCGGATTGACCTGATACAGGCGTCCGCTCATGCTTGTGCCGCCTGCGCGAGACATTGCCTGATGTGCGCGTTGCGTGGCGGCTGCCTGCGGGGAAGCCCCTCCATGTGAATGAGTCTGAGCCTGTGCCGCCTGGAGGCCAGCACCGGCAAGGGTCAGCCCGGCCGCCCCTCCAAGAAGCGTTCGCCGGTTCAACACCACTTTCTCGTCCGGATCGCGGCTCTCGGGTTTGTCCTTGTGTTCAGACATATCGTTCTCCTAGTATGGAATCTTCGTCGCCATGTTACGGCTACGGCACCGAGACCTCCTCACTCGGTTAGCCTAGGCACTCGACAAACGCCCTGAGCCTGAAAAGGTTCGCCCTGAACCGGCCGGCTTTGCTAGAATTCAGTTGTTTAAGTTATGCAGCGAGGGGTGGCTTGTGCAGCATTGCATGCCTTATATGTCGTCGATCCTTAGACCGAGACCGATCGTCCTCTGACCTGCCTTGGGTTCATTGGCGTTGGCAATGACATCAAGCTTTTGGTGCTCAATGTAGGGCGTTGAGCGCGATGCCCCGTCGAAGCCGGCAACGCTTTGCTACTCGCCGCCTGAGCAGAGGTCGGAATTCGCATAGCGTTCTGCTAGTGTTGCCAAGGTGAGATCCATGACCTGATCGGTAACTCCTTCCTTGAGCTCGACACTGTGAGGCGTGATCAAAGAAACTGGGCCCTCCTCTCAACCAGCCGTACTAGATCATTCGAGAATGAATGCCAGAAGCTCCGGTTGACAAGCGACCGAACTGCATTCGATGACATCGCCCATCCGGACAAGATGTGGCGGGGTTCTAATCACGTCATCAGGCCGTACTGACAGCCGCTCGCGCAATATCCCAGAGAACTTTGGGGCCATCCCAGGGCTGTTCACGTGAACCTCATACTCATCGCTGGAACCTCGGAAACAGCTTTTCATTCTCAAGATATACATGCGTCACCAGATCATCGATGAATTTCCGCACGCCGATGTATAAAGAGCGCCAGGAGTTACAGGCACCTTCAGGTAGCGCAAGCCCATGGGTGACATGCTCGATGTCATGGATGTTCAGCGTTTCCTCCTCGTGTTCTTGACTTGACCTGGTCGTGGCGCCACCAACCGTGCCGCTGTCAATGCCCTGCAATATCGGAAACAGGACCCGCTCTTGCTGGCGCATGTGTTCCTCAAGATCCTGCTGCAACCGCTCAAGTGCTGCGGCAAGCCCGACGGGTGCTTCTGGATGTTGGCCATGAACCCGCTCGACCTTCTGCGCAAGCGGAATCAGCCAGGCCAGTTCCGCGCGATGTGTTTCATGATAGCGATCCAGAATATGTGAGATCAGCAATGCGGTGTCTTCAGGTGCATCACGGCCCGCGTCATCGACGAGCGCCTGAAGCTCATCTCTCAGCGCCTCTACACGCAGGCCCGCGTCTTCAGCTGCCTCCTGCAACGAATGGTGGCCGCCGCAACAGAATCTGATGCCATGGCGGCGGAAGACATCCGCAGCACCTGGGAGGTCGGCGGCAAAAGCGGCTACGGTGTGGTTGATGTCAATATGGCTCATGTCTGGACCCCCCAATGTGTTAAAGAGTGCCGGACGGAGCATTTCCATCCGCAGCCTCCCCGCAACTAAGACACCCTTGATGTCCTGTCTTTGCGGTGACGCAAACATCCCGCGGACGCGCGTTGAGGCAATCAAAGCTTCGGGGGAAGAAGCATATGGACCATAGATGGCGCCATGATCAGGCTTATTGTATTGGCAGGATCAACGATGTCGTGCAGCCATAACCGGAGAGCCCTAGGAGAATATAGTTCTGCTCTCCGCTTCCGATGACAACACTGCCTCGATGACCAGTTTCTCTGAATTGATATGCCGCCGAAGCGCTTCGGCAAATCCACGCAGCAAGTGCCGGGCCGGGTCGATTGCCGCGGCATCTTCCTTAATCCCCTTTAGCATCGACAAGGCATCAGCTGCGGCGGCCAGATCGTACCGATGTTCTGCCTTCAGTTCCTGTGTGAACTGCGTTCCAAAGGTGGAGTCTGCGGAAGCGGCAAATTGTTCAAAAAGGACATGCTCCTCGAGCTGCTGCGTCTGCCTCAAGAGTGGCAGAAGGCAATCTGCAACCTTGTCACATGTACCAGCTTCGATCTCGTCGGCAGCCGAAGATGATAGCTCCTCCATCTTCAAGCACAGATCGAGCAGCGCCTGGTGGTTCGTCTCGAGAGTTGCCAAATTGCGAGCGGATAAGAGTCCCTTTCCGGGCATTTTCGTGTACTTTCGTGGATTGTGGAGAGGTTACGGCGCCGGCTTAAGCGGTGCAATGGCACCCAAAACCCGTTTTTCCGGATGAACGATTGATCCTCGTTCTTCGATCACCTGCCAGATGCGGTTGCCAACCCTGACGGTAAGGCGCGTCTTGCCACGGTCATCACCTTCGCCGCGTTCGATAGTGCTTGCCACCAGTCCTAGGCCGAGATAGCGGCGCAAGGTCTCGGAGGTGAGGTTGAACTGGCTCGCGAGTTCTTCCGGATCCAATATCACATCACCGGCTTCATTGTATTCGATCTTCATTCTCGGTGTCCTGAAGCACGCAGCCTTTGCCTTCTATTTACCGCGCCAGCCACTCGAGTATTTGCGATAACGCAAGTTGGAAGAAGACTTTCAAGAGGCAGGTGTGCTGTTTGCGCCAGGGAAGGCTGCCAACGCCGGTGGTGTCGCAACCTCGGCTTTAGAAATGCAGTAGAACGCATCCCGCGACAGCTGGACATTCCAGCAGACGGAGACGCGCCTCGCAACCATCATGCGCAACATCCACGATACCTGCGCAGAAACGGCAGAAGAATCCGGCGCTCCAGGCGACTACGTGCTTGGGGCCAATGTTGCCGGTTTCGTCAAGGTAGCTCAGGCCATGGACGCGCTGGGCGTCATCTGAGCCAGACTGGGCAAACTGCGAAATGCGCGCTGTAGATCATGATGCTCAGTTTCAGTTAAGAGGTCGGGCTTTCGTTGCAGCCGACATGAGAGCCATTTAGTGCCTCTTGATCGGGGCCGAAGTTGGCTCGTTCTCTAGACGTCATAAGCTGCGCTCCGTCAGTTTGCTGTACGGGAACCGGGTCCGTGAAAGCTCGTTTCGCTCATGAAAGCTTTGGAGGGAGCCTGGCATGCCGCACAACGATCGTTCCAGAAACATCACTGAAGGGATAGCCCGATCACCGAACCGGGCGATGTACTACGCCCTAGGCTATGCGAAGGAGGATTTCGACAAGCCAATGATTGGCGTTGCCAATGGTCATTCCACCATCACGCCCTGCAATGCCGGCCTGCAGCCCTTGGCCGATGCAGCAGTTGCAGCCATAAAGGCGGCTGGCGCAAACCCCCAGATCTTTGGGACCCCCACCATCTCCGACGGCATGGCGATGGGCACCGAAGGCATGAAGTATTCGCTGGTCTCACGGGAGGTTATCGCCGACTGTATCGAGTTATCGGTGCAGGGCCAATGGATGGATGGCGTTTTGGTGCTGGGCGGTTGTGACAAGAACATGCCAGGTGGGATGATCGGCATCCTGCGTGCCAATGTTCCCGCGATCTATGTCTACGGAGGAACCATCTAACCAGGCTATTGGAAGGGAGAGCCGCTTTCCATCGTTTCGGCTTTTGAAGCCGTGGGATCCTACATGGCAGGGACGATGGCAGCCGAAGATTTCGAAGGCATCGAACGCAATGCCTGTCCGACTACGGGTTCCTGTGGTGGCATGTACACGGCCAACACCATGAGCTCTTCCTTCGAGGCTTTGGGAATGTCCCTCCTGGGATCTGCCAACATGGCGAACCCCGACGAGGAGAAACTGCGAAGCGCTGCCCAATCTGCCAAAATCTTGGTGGACGCAGTCAAGCAAGGCATCAAGCCTCGGAACATCGTCACTCGCAAGTCCATCGAAAATGCCGTAGCACTAATCATGGCGACAGGCGGATCGACGAACGCCGTGCTCCACTATCTGGCAATCGCCCATGCCGCGGAAGTTGAGTGGACGTTGGATGACTTCGAGCGTGTGCGGCGTAAGGTTCCGGTGATCTGTGACCTGAAGCCCTCCGGCCGCTACATGGCGGTCGATCTTCATGCGGCAGGCGGGGTTCCACAGGTTCTAAAGGTGCTGCTGAGCGCCGGCTTGTTGCACGGCGACTGCGTGACGATAACCGGCAAAACGCTTGAGGAAGAACTGGCGGGGATCTCGGATCAACTGCGGCTCGACCAGGACGTCATCATGCCGATCGAGCGAGCACTCTACCGCGAGGGCCACCTTGCAATCCTCAAAGGAAATCTTGCTGAGGCGGGCGCCGTCGCCAAGATCACGGGGCTGAAGAGGACGAAGATTAGAGGTCCGGCGAGGGTCTTCAACGATGAGCAAGCCGCAATGGCGGCCATTCTCGCCGATCAAATCAAGCCTGGAGATGTTCTGGTTCTTCGCTATCTCGGTCCAAGGGGCGGACCGGGTATGCCTGAAATGCTCGCCCCTACCGCCGCCATCATCGGCCGCGGTCTGGGTGACAGTGTCGCACTGATTACCGATGGGCGCTTCTCGGGGGGCACATGGGGCCTGGTTGTCGGCCATGTTACTCCGGAAGCTTACGACGGCGGTGCGATCGCCTTGGTGGAAGACGGAGATCTTATCACCATCGATGCTGAACAGCACCTGCTCAGTCTTGAGCTAGACGACGGGGAGATCGCAAGGCGGCGAAGCTTATGGCAACGACCGGCACCTCGATATACTCGTGGAGTTCTCGGAAAGTTCGCTATGCTTGCGCGTCCAGCGAATGAAGGGGCCGTGACAGGCTGACTGCCGGACCTGAGTGAAGTTGGACGAACATGCCCTGCTTCTACAGAGGTGTGCGCCGGTGGATGGTCCATAGCCCGCTGCAGGCTGCACGTCTGTGACTGCAAGCGGACCAAAGTCACTTTATCACGCCGGCTTCTTTAGCTGGAGGTTTCCGAATGCGCGGCCATCCGTTATCCTGGCCACACCAGCCTGCTGGCTACATCAAATTCGACGCCAAAGTAGCGGAGACTGCGCTCGGAGCAGGTATCTGGAAAAACGAGGAGCAGAACCTGCGCCGGGTGATACGGCGTCACTCTAGGTCTGGCGGTGTCTCATGCTCGTTGATCGATTGCTGGCGGAGGCTAGCTCACGTTTGATCGCCATCCAAGAGGATGCACCCGTTACGGAAGCGGCTCGCCTGCTGCGCGATAACAGATTGGATATGGTTGTTGTCTGCGACAGCCAGGGCGTTCTTGCCGGCGTCGCGAAGAAGTCTGATGTGGTTGCGCAGATCAGTCACTGCTGCGGATCGACTTGCACTATGGGTGTGGCGGCCGCGATGACGAAAGCAGTGGCTGATTGTAACCCTGGTGATCGGCTGAACGAGATTTGGCAAGCGATGAAGGACAAGAAACTGAAAAACGTCCCTGGGGTTGACGACCGGCGTCGCCCGCTGGGCGTTCTGTCTGCACCTGATGTGCTGCAAGCACTGATGGGGGAGGTGGAGCAAGAGGAAGCACTTTTGCGAGACTACGTGATGTGCATAAGCTATCACTGAGGCACCAGCCGGCGGAGGCCGAAATCGAGTTGGAGAAAGACGTATGGCATTGTCTCATGCGAAGCCGGGAGAGGTGATCGCTCTGCGGGATGAGCAGTTCAGCCCCACCCGTACCGCAGCCCTGGTGAAGACATCATCCTTCGAAGCGGTCCGGCTTGTCGTTCAAGCGGAACGCGAGATACCTTGGCACCAGGTTCCGAAGGAGTTTACCCTCTACTGCATCAGTGGTGATGTCGTTCTTCGCCTTGAGACACGGGAGATCCAGCTTAGGGCGGGCGAGTGGGTTTTCCTGGAGGGCGGGGCCCGACATGCGTTAACGGCTCGCGTGGATTCCACGCTGCTGCTAACGATCATGCTTTAGACGCCGAACCTGATATCCGTCAGATAGTACTGCTCCTCGCTTGAAGCTGGTTTCAGTGACAAGATTGGGAGCGAGTCAATCGTCGTGGTCGCGCGTCAGGCACGCCTGGCTAGTGGGGAGCAACCCGGAAGGGTTCCCGGAGCGTGGAGGCCTGAAGGCCGCAAAATTCCCATCTGCCCGCCGCGAGTTCGTTGGGAACGACCAAGAATAGGGCGTGGTTCGAATGCATGTGCGATGCGCTGGACCCCATCCGACCTAAGGTCAGATAACTCTGGCTAGCAAGAGGCTTTCGGTTGGCTGTTAATGCCGGCTGGCTAGCAACCAATATCAGCCAAATCCTGAAGATCGAGTGCTGTTCTGTTTCCGATCTCCGTGTGCTATGGGCAAGGCAGTTTCCGTCGACGACACAGACGGGACTAGTGAGATGAACCCCACTTCCGCGACATCAACCGGAGGAGTGCAATGGCGACACCACCTTTTCGCGCTGACCATGTCGGCAGCCTTCTTCGCCCGCACGCCATCGCAGAGGCACGTGCCGTCGGCGCCGATGCGGCGACCCTGCGCGCCATCGAAGATGCGGAGATCCCGAACCTCATCAAGATGCAGGAAGAGGTCGGCCTGAAGGTTGTCACCGACGGCGAAGCACGCCGCGCCTTCTGGCATTTCGACTTCATGGGCATGCTTGACGGCATGGACATGGAGACCCGCGGCGAGGGCGTGCAGTTTCACGGCACGCAGATCCCGCCGGTGCATCCGGTGATCAATGGCAAGCTCGGCTTCCCGAAGGACCACCCGATGCTCGAGCACTTCGCCTTCGTGAAGGACCACACCAGTGTCTGCCCCAAGATCTCCATTCCCGGTCCGTCCTGCGTCCATTTTCGCACCGATCCGGCCGACGTGCGTCCTGCCGAGTACAAGGATCCCGATGTGCTCTTTGCCGACATCGCCGAGACCTATCGCCAGGCCGTCGCCGCCTATTACGCGGCCGGCTGCCGCTACCTGCAGCTCGACGATATCTTCTTTGCCTATCTCGGTGACCCGAAGCAGCGGGAGCAACGCAAGGCCATGGGCCAGGATCCCGACTGGCTGATCGATCGCTATGCCTGGATGCTGGAAGAAGCAATCAAGGATCGGCCATCCGACATGGTGATCGGCATGCACATGTGCCGCGGCAATTTCCGCTCCACCTTCGCGGCCACCGGCGGCTATGACGCAGCGGCTGACGCCATCTTCAACAAGACCAGCGTCGACATCTATTTCATGGAGTATGATACCGACCGTGCAGGCGGACTGGAGCCGCTGAAGCTTCTGCCGAAGGGCAAGAAGCGCATCATGGCCGGCTTCATCACCACGAAGACGGCGGAACTGGAATCGATCGACTGGCTGCGCAAGCAATTCGACGCGGCCTCCCAGTACGTGGACATGGATCAGCTAGGAATTGCACCCCAGTGCGGTTTCGCATCGACCGAGCACGGCAATGCGATCACCGAGGAAGACCAGCGGCGCAAGCTCGAACTGGTGGTGAAGACCGCCCAGACGATCTGGGGGACCGCGTAGACAGGCGTAGAGATTTGCAGCGTTGAGAGGACGCACTTTGACCGTTACTCGCGATGACGACCGTTGTATGGAAACAAGCGGAGAGGGACCGGCTCCACGCCAAGCGGCACAATGCCTCAAGAAGTTTACGCTGCATAAGCAGCAAATGGATCTGGCACAGGCCGGGCCGTTTTATATTGAGCTCTGGCCATAGAGAACCAAGGCTCTTCGAGAGCGGCGCTACCGAGCGCGTATGATCAGACTAATCCGACGCTGCATTCCTCAGCCGGATACAGAACGAGGACTGTTCCGGCGGTTGGTTACACGGGCATACTGAAGCCGGCCGAGACTGCAACCCTCTGGGGATTCCGGTGCGCCTGTTGCATTTCGCCCCGCCCAGATTGTCCAACCGATAGGCGGGATTGTAGCAAAGAGTATCAGAGTTTAAGCCGACCCTTTCTGAGGTCGGTCGCGTCCCTGTTGGCGCATGCGTGCTCCCACGAACTCGAAGGCATCATCGCCAAGAACCGGAACCGCTGCTACCGCTCAGGTCGCACCGGCAATCGGTTGAAGATCAAGTGCGTCCAGAGCGACACATTCGTAATCGTCGGCTACGAGCCATCTACTGCGCTGCCTGGAGCAATCGCCAGCCTTCTCCTTGCCGCTCGCTACCGTGACGGCTGGAATTACGTCGGAAGCGTCGGGACCGGCTTCAAGCGTGATGAGGCTCGTCGGCAGAAGAAGCAGCTCGACAAACTCAAGACCCGGGTCCCGGTGGTCAGCGTGCAGGGCAAGAACCTGGTGATGACCGGACCGTCGCTCACCGCGGAAATCGAATACCGTGCTTGGACCCATACCGGCACTTTACGCCACGCCTCATTCAAGGGGTTGCGTGAGGAGGCAGACTGGGCGGAAGTATACGATTGGCCGGTTAGCCGTTGCCAATATAAGTCCCCTGCGCGATCGCTGCGGCGGTGTTTGAGCAGCAGCGGAAGAGCACTTCCTGCTGATCCTCGCAGATTCTATCGCTTGAACCTTGCCATTCGCTACGGCGACGTTGCCTTCGTTGTCTCCTTCGAAGATCGACGACATCGGCACGCCGATCAGAAAGACCCCCATGGCATTGCCTGTGGCAGCATCGTTCTGTTTTTTCGAAACGGCGGAAAGAGTTGCCTTCTCCTTGGCAAGCTCGACCGACAGCTCCTGACACGAATAGGAAGTGTAAGCTTGCATCGGGATGTCAGCCGCACGATGGCGTCTGGGCGCTTTGCGCACGCTGTCAGTGCTAGCGCTACAGCTAGCGTATGACTTGGATCTTCATATCGCTCCCGCATCAAAGCCCCGGTCAAACGGGCCTTCTTCAACCGTAGGTGTCAATCTCGCATCTTCACTTCGTCTGCCGCCGTTGATCGGGAACGGCTTCACGTTTTCCAAGTTCGATAATGGAAAGGAGAGCTACATGCTTGGCAGGCTGGCTATCATCACAACAGCAGTCGCCTCCTTGGCGCCAGCCGCAGCCGCTCAGGAAGGCCTGGAGCAATTCTCCGGTGAATGGCAAGGGAGCGGTGAGTATGTCCGTCTGAACGGCGACAGGGTCGGCATTAAGTGCAGACTTGAAACAGAAGCTGGCGCAGCATCCTTGAAAATGAACGGGCGTTGCACTGCGCTGGTCTTAATTAGCCGAGATCTATCGGCCGATATCACGGTTGATGGCAGCCGCATTTCCGGACAGTATTCTGGTCCCGAGGGTACCGGAGCCGTGCAGGGTGAACGTGCCGGAAACAGGCTCGATCTCGCGATACGATGGGAGAAACAGGTCCGAGGGGACGAAACTGCAGAGATGAAGATCGAAATGTGTTGATTTCCACTGAGAGCTGACCCGGCATTTCCACCGAGAATTGACCCGCCTTTAGGTATCGTTCGTGTTGTTGGTCGGGGTCAAGTTCTTGCGTTTCTCCTTTGATGTTTTGGGCTGATGGG
>JAEWOP010000147.1 GCA_023399635.1 Pseudomonadota bacterium | reverse complement strand
GAGCAACCGCCCCGGAAACTCTCAGGCAAAAGGACCAGCGCACGGTCTAACAGGACTCTGGAGAGAGGCGTCGCCGACAAGGCGATGCACGCCGAAGGGATAACAATCTCAGGCGACAAGGACAGAGGGGGCTCATGAACCGGGCGCAATTGCGCCGTCAAATGAGCTTACGCGTCGATGACGCAGCCTGGAGGTATTCTTGGATCAGTCACCAGCCCTGAAGCTAACCCCGTTGCACGCCCTGCATCTGTCGCTCGGTGCCAAGATGGTTCCCTTCGCCGGCTACGACATGCCGGTGCAATATCCGGCGGGCGTAATGAAGGAGCACCTCCACACCCGCGCCGCAGCCGGCCTCTTTGATGTCTCGCACATGGGCCAGGTGACCGTTCGCGGCGCGTCCTTCGAGGATGCCGCGCGGGCACTGGAGACGCTCGTCCCGGTCGACATCCTGGGCCTCAAGCCGGGCCGCCAGCGCTACGGTTTCTTCACCACGGAGAACGGCGGCATCCTCGATGACCTGATGATCACCAACCGCGGCGATCACCTGCTGGTTGTCGTCAATGCGGCCTGCAAGGATCAGGACGTCTCGCACATGAAGGAGAACCTCGCCGGCTGCGATGTAACGTTGCTGGAGGACCGCGCGCTTCTGGCTCTCCAGGGGCCGTCCGCCGAGAAAGTCCTGGCTTCGCTCTGGGCCGGCGCTGCCGACATGAAGTTCATGGACGTGCACGACGCCCCCATTCTCGGCGCCGACTGCATCATCTCCCGCTCCGGGTTTTCCGGCGAAGACGGCTTTGAGATCTCCGTTCCGGCGGAAAAGGCGGAAGAACTCGCAAAGGCGCTGCTGGCGCATCCGGATTGCCAGCCAATCGGGCTGGGTGCCCGGGACTCGCTGCGGCTGGAGGCGGGACTCTGCCTCTACGGCAATGATATCAACGCCGCGACCTCACCGATCGAAGCAGCACTTGAGTGGGGTATCCAGAAGGTTCGGCGCCCCGGCGGTGGGCGTGCCGGCGGCTATCCCGGCGCCGGGCGCATCGCCGAGGAGTTCGCCGAAGGCCCGATGCGCCGCCGTGTCGGGCTGAAGCCGGAAGGCAAGGCGCCGGTGCGCGCCCATGCTGTGCTGTATGCCGAGGATTCGCCGGAGTCACCGATCGGTGAAGTCACATCCGGCACCTTCGGCCCGACCCTAGAGGGACCCGTCGCCATGGGCTATGTCCCCGCCCCGCTCGCCGAACCCGGCACCCGCGTCTTCGCGGAAGTGCGCGGCAAGTACCTGCCGCTCACCGTCACCGCCCTGCCCTTCATCACGCCTACCTACAAACGCTAAGAGATCCTCCGGAGAGAACCATGCTGAAATTCACCGCCGAACACGAATGGCTGAAGCTCGAAGGCGATGTCGCCACCGTCGGCATCACCACCCATGCCGCCGAGCAACTGGGCGATCTCGTTTTCGTCGAACTGCCGGAAGTCGGCGCCGAACTGACCAAGGACGGCAATGCCGCCACCGTCGAATCGGTCAAGGCCGCATCTGATGTCTATGCGCCGCTCGATGGCGAGGTGACCGAGATCAACCATGCGATTGTCGACGATCCCTCGCTCGTCAATTCCGATCCCCAGGGTGCCGCCTGGTTCTTCAAGTTGAAGCTTAAGAACCCCTCCGATGCCGATGCTCTTCTTGACGAATCCGCCTACAAGGACCTGATCGGATGAACGACAGCACCGATTTCCACTTCACCGACTACCAGCCCTACGACTTCGCCAACCGACGTCATATCGGCCCTTCGCCCTCCGAAATGACGGAGATGCTGAAGGTCATCGGCTATCCCTCGCTCGACGCGATGATCAATGCCACGGTGCCTGCCTCCATCCGCCAGACGGAGCCGCTGGCCTGGGGTGCGGCGCTGACCGAACGGGAAGCGCTCGACAAGCTGCGCGAGACAGCCAACAAAAACCAGGTGCTGACCTCGCTGATTGGCCAGGGCTATTACGGCACCATCACGCCGCCGGTCATCCAGCGCAACATCCTGGAAAACCCGGCCTGGTATACGGCCTATACGCCCTACCAGCCGGAGATCTCGCAAGGCCGGCTTGAGGCGCTCCTCAACTTCCAGACGATGATCTCAGACCTTACGGGCCTCGACGTCGCCAACGCCTCGCTGCTTGACGAAGCGACGGCCGCCGCCGAAGCCATGGCGCTCTGCCAGCGCCAGGCAAAGTCGAAGGCGACCGCCTTCTTCGTCGACAAGGAATGCCACCCGCAAACGATCGCGCTGATCGAGACGCGGGCCGCACCACTCGGCTGGAGCGTGATCGTCGGCGATCCGATGACGGATCTCGATCCGGTCGACGTGTTCGGCGCCATCTTCCAGTATCCGGGCACCCACGGTCACGTGCGTGACTTCACCGGCCTGATTGCCCGCCTGCACCAGACGGGTGCCGTTGCGGCCGTCGCCGCCGACCTTCTGGCGCTGACGCTCCTCAAGTCTCCCGGCGAGATGGGTGCGGATATAGCCATCGGCTCCTCGCAGCGCTTCGGCGTACCAGTCGGCTATGGCGGCCCGCATGCGGCCTATATGGCGGTCAAGGATGCCCACAAGCGCGCCATGCCCGGCCGCCTGGTCGGTGTCTCGGTCGACGCGCGCGGCAACCGCGCCTATCGCCTGTCGCTGCAGACCCGCGAGCAGCACATCCGCCGCGAGAAGGCGACGTCCAACATCTGCACCGCGCAGGTCCTGCTCGCCGTCATGGCCTCCATGTACGGTGTCTTCCATGGTCCCGACGGGCTGAAGGCGATCGCCCAGCAGGTCCACAAGAAGGCCGTGCTGATGGCCAAGGGTCTGGAGAAACTCGGCTACGCCGTCGAGCCTGACAGCTTCTTCGACACCATTACCGTCGAGGTCGGCCACATGCAGGCGCTGATCCTCCGCGCGGCGGTCGCCGAAGGCGTCAACCTGCGAAAGGTCGGCACGACGAAGATCGGCATGTCGCTCGACGAGCGCACAAGGCCTGCAACGCTTGAAGCCGTCTGGCGCGCCTTCGGCGGCAGTTTCAAGGTCTCCGATTTCGCCGTCGACTACCGCCTGCCGCAGGAGCTCCTTAGCAAGTCTGCCTACATGACGCATCCGATCTTCCACATGAACCGCGCGGAAAGCGAGATGACCCGCTACATCCGCCGCCTGTCGGACCGGGACCTGGCGCTCGACCGCGCGATGATCCCGCTCGGCTCCTGCACGATGAAGCTCAATGCCACCGCTGAGATGCTGCCGATCACCTGGCCGGAATTCTCGGACATCCACCCCTTCGTGCCCGCGGACCAGGCGCAGGGCTACAAGGAGATGATCGACGACCTGTCGGCCAAGCTCTGCCAGATCACCGGCTACGACGCCTTCTCCATGCAGCCTAATTCCGGCGCGCAAGGGGAATACGCGGGGCTCCTGACCATCCGCAACTACCACATCGCCCGCGGCGACACCCATCGCGACGTCTGCCTTATCCCCACCTCAGCGCACGGCACCAATCCGGCCTCGGCGCAGATGGTCGGCATGAAGGTGGTGCCGGTAAAGGCGAAGGAAAACGGCGACGTCGACCTCGATGACTTCCGTGCCAAGGCCGAACAGCACGCCGCAAACCTCTCGGCCTGCATGATCACCTACCCGTCGACGCACGGAGTTTTCGAGGAAACGGTCAAAGAGATCTGCGAGATCACCCACCGCCACGGCGGCCAGGTCTATCTCGACGGCGCCAACATGAACGCCATGGTCGGCCTGTCACGCCCCGGAGACATCGGCTCGGACGTCTCCCACCTTAACCTGCACAAGACTTTCTGCATCCCGCATGGCGGCGGCGGTCCGGGCATGGGGCCGATCGGCGTGAAGGCCCATCTCGCCCCTTACCTTCCCGGCCATCCGGAGCAGGACGGACGTGAGGGCGCGGTGTCAGCCGCTCCCTTCGGCTCGCCGTCGATCCTTCCGATCTCCTGGTCCTATTGCCTGATGATGGGTGGCGAAGGCCTCACCCAGGCGACCAAGGTGGCGATCCTCAACGCCAACTACATCGCCGCACGGCTGAAGGGCGCCTATGACGTCCTCTACAAGTCGGCGAACGGTCGCGTGGCGCATGAGTGCATCATCGACACCCGGCCGCTCAATGCCTCGGCAGGCGTCACGGTCGATGACATCGCTAAACGCCTGATCGATTGCGGCTTCCATGCGCCGACCATGAGCTGGCCGGTAGCCGGCACGCTGATGATCGAGCCGACGGAATCGGAGACGAAGGCCGAGATCGATCGCTTCTGCGATGCGATGCTGACCATCCGTGAGGAGGCCCGCGCCATCGAGGACGGCCGAATGGACAAGACCAACAACCCGCTGAAGAACGCTCCGCACACGGTGGAAGACCTCGTCGGCGATTGGGACCGGCCGTATAGCCGCGAACAGGCCTGCTTCCCGCCGGGCTCCTTCCGAGTCGATAAGTACTGGTCGCCGGTCAACCGCATCGACAATGTCTATGGCGACCGCAACCTCGTCTGCACCTGCCCGCCAATGAGCGAGTACGCAGAAGCGGCTGAATAGCCGGCATGACAAACAGCAGAGGCGGATCACATAGACCCGCCTCTGCTGAGATACTTCACCCTATCTACCAAGCCGATTGAGCGTAAATTAGAAAGCTCTGCACAAGCTATACGTGACATACATGGTGGCACACGCAGAAATTCATTCTGTTGAAGGCCATACCGGCCGCATCGCATATGGGCACAGCAATGCCGCAAGAGAGTTCAAGTCGTTCGGAAGTGACGCTCAAGTCAGACGATCTCAATCTGCTACAGCGGTTTCTGGAAGCTTGGTGCGAAGAGCACCATGTGGATCTGAAGGACGACCGGGCAGCAGAAGTCGCTTCTGCTCTGATTGACTGGTACAGATCCGGCATGACGGATCGAGACATGCTGAAGTCCGATCCTCCGCTATTGCCTCCCAAACCGGATACGATCCAGCATCTTCTGCGGCGCCTTTCGGACCATTGAGTTTATTGATGGTCTAGCAGGAGCATCTCGCTGCAACGCGCGGCTTCCATGTCCTGTCTGACGCTATTTATTTCCCGACGGCACTTGTCTTGCCGACATTTGCGTCTATGTTCAATCTATCGAACTTTGCTAGCGACTTTTGTTCCCAAGCTACGGCTGTATCAGATTTCCTCGTCATCGTCGATTTATCCAGATCGGTCTTTCAGACCGGGCCCACAACGATTACAAGGAATATCGTTATGAATACAGGTACCGTAAAGTGGTTCAACAGCACCAAGGGTTTTGGTTTCATCCAGCCCGATAATGGCAGCCAGGACGTTTTCGTCCATGTTTCCGCCGTTGAGCGCGCCGGCATGCGTGGTCTGACCGAAGGTCAGAAGATCAGCTACGACATCGTGCAGGACAAGCGCTCGGGCAAGAGCTCTGCAGACAATCTGCGGGCTGCCTAAGGTTTTCATTGTCACGCGCAACCACGGATGTACTGGTGCGCGGTAGGCAGTGATGGTGAAGGTCGGGAGCAGTCCCGGCCTTTTGTTTTTGTGCATGAAATGGCGGGCAGCTTTATGCTGGGCTATTGGCTGAACGGCAGGCGATGATAAAAGCGTCGCTCTTGAGCAGTTAACATGCACCTTCGAGCGCCACGGCCATGTGTTCGATGTGGCCGTGCATAAACCGCGTCCAGCCCGCTGACCCAAGTTTCGGGCAGACGCATCACCGAAGCCAGATCGATCGTCCGGCTTCACCCAGGCTGAGGGGAGAGGACCCGCGTCCCTTCAGCATTGCTTGCGGGTCATCCGAACCTGTTCGGATCAAGAAGGAACGGCCGAGGGCCGGAAAGGAGCTATTTTTGCAGGTACTCGTGAGAGACAACAACGTCGAACAGGCACTGCGCGTCTTGAAAAAGAAAATGCAGCGGGAAGGTCTGTTCCGTGAAATCCGGGCGCGCACCGCTTATGAAAAGCCTTCTGAAAAGCGGGCTCGTGAAAAGGCCGAAGGCATCCGCCGGCAGCGCAAGTTGGCGCGCAAGCAGATGCAGCGCGAAGGCCTGTTGCCAATGCCGAAGAAGAAAGTCCTTCCGGCCCGTCCCCGCTGACATCCATCTTAACGCGGCCCTTGTGGCCGCGTTCATTGTTCATGCAGAGGAGCATGCCATGACAGCTACCAAGGAAGAATTCTTCAAGCCTGCCAAGATGTCTGCTCAAGCTAAGGCCGAACAGACGAACTCGGTTGTTCGCGATATCCTCGATGCGGAAACCAGCGCCCGCGAAAAGAAGACAGAAAAGCTGAAGGCATTGCGCCTGGCTCAGGCAACACCAGAACCGGTCAAGGCTCGTAAAGCCAAGAAGTAGAGAAGGCCCGGTGCAACTTCCTGGTGGCAACAGCCGCGATGGAGGTTGGAAAAGCAGCGCGACGACCACGCTCGCTTCAGTCTAGGACTCTGGGTCCTCCGCACTCAATATCACTTCCGCCACCGCATCAATGTCAGGAGAAACAGGATGGAACACCGTGACCATGACAGGGTCTGGAACATGCTTTTTGATACAGACTCTCAGTCAGGAACAAGCCGGATGGTTGCTCTGCTTGCTGTCTTCGCAGTTATCGGCGGTGGACTATCGTGGTTGCTGACGTAATTCACCTAGTCTACCGTCAAACGGCACACTGATCTGCCCGCATCGTCGCTCGCGCCGCAAGTCCTTCCGCTGCGGGTTCGATGTCGCAGCCCCCGCGCAGGCTGGCGTACACTCTTCCATCGAGCCTCGCTCTGCCCTAGTGTCCAGCCATGCATCCCATCCGCTGTCGCCTCCGTTCCGCTTTCTATCGCCGCTCGACAGCAGTTCTACTCGCGCTTGGCCTCGCCGCCCTTCCCTGCCTTAAGTTGGCGCGGGCAGCGAACGCCCAGCCAAGCTTCCCGCCAGCACCACTGCCCCCAGCTGAACCATGGCAGCCTGTGGAGAAGATCAAGACCTATGCAATCAGCGGGATGACCGGGATCGATCTATACCGCTCTATCGGCGACAAAGGACCCAAAGCCGGGGTGTACGCCATCGCCCATACAACCTTCAAGCTGACATGGACCCGTGACTACCGGCCGCAGCCAGACATGTCCTGCGTGTTGGCCGTGGCGAAACCGAAACTCGTTATCACCTATACGATACCGCAAGCGCCGAGGAACCTTCCACACGCCGTCGCCGAGAGCTGGGCCCGCTTCATCGCCGGCGTCGAAAAGCACGAGCGCGTGCACGGAGAGCAAATCGTCGAGATGGTCCGTGGGATCGAGGCATTCAGTCGCGGATTACGGACCGAGAACGATCCGAAATGTCAGAAGGTGCGTGAAAGGCTGCAGGCCCGACTGAAAGAGTTTTCCGATGAACGGGTGCGCCAGAGCCGCGAATTCGACGAGGAGGAACTCAACAACGGCGGTGCGGTGCACCAGTTGATCCTGGCTCTTGCGAATGGCCCTTGAACAGCTCTCCGGCGGACACTGCCATGACCCGGCACAATCGGAGTTGGCACAAAAAACCCCGCGGCGAACCGCGGGGTGAGTCGAGGGATGGCTTGATCGCGCTTACTGCTGCGCGGCGGTGCCCTGAACGCCTTCGAATGCCGGGGCGTCTTCAAGCTGCTGACGGGTGACGTTGAGAACGATACGATCCGGCAGGCCATCTTCGCCGATCTGGATCGTCTGGCCGCTACCCGCGTCATTCGCAGCCATCTGGTCATTGCCAGTGGCTGGCATGCCAGTGCCCGTCGTGGTGTTGCTTGTAGCAGCAGTGTCGGTCGTTGCCATACCGGCTCCGCCAGCTGGAGCGGCGGTACCGGCCGAACCAGCTGGAGCCGCGGTACCCGTTGCATCCGTGGAAGCCGTCGTTTCTTCATCGACTTCCTGCTGCTGGTCTATCTGGGCGGCAGCCTGATCAGCTTCAGCCTGTGTCGCGCCCGGGCCCAGCTGAAGCGCCGACATATCAACCGCTACATCCTTCTGGCCAATTCCGAGGAAGCCGCCGACACCAATGATCACGGCATTCACCGAACCATCCTGGCTCACGAGAACGTCGCTGATGGAGCCGATGCTCTCACCGTCGCTGCCGTATACGGACTTGCCTTCAAAGTCTGAAACACGCCATGCGCCCGAAGACGGGACGGTCACGAACGGACCTTCGGTGGTGCTGCCAGCATCCGCCGTCTGACCCATGGGCTGTGTGTCGTTCATGCCGCCGGCGGCATTGTTCTGGTTGGTCATCGCGTCGTCCTGCACAGCGCTAGGGGCGGCCGGGGCAGGCGTGGCGGCTCCGTCACTCGTCTGTGCAGCTGCAGCCAGAGGGAAGGCTGCGGAGAGAAGAAGGATCGAAAGCAAACGCTTGGTCATGGACATGCTCCTTGGTTGCGTGAATAGGACAACAGGACAACCCATGTCGCAGGAAATCGTTCCGCTATCGAGCAGAGACGGTGGCTGTTTTCTTGGATGCAGACCTCAACCGGTTCGACGGTGTTCCGCCGCCATCGGCTCTTTCAGAGCGGCCAAATCCAAGGCGGCAAAGGCATTGGCAATCACTTCGGCGCCCGCACCTGGCCGCGTCGCCTCCGATGAAAGAATCTGACGATAGCGTCTGGCACCAGCGTATCCGTGGAAGAGGCCGACCATGTGCCTGGTGACGTGGTTGAGCCTCCCTCCAGCCGCCATCACGCTCTCAGAATACGCCATCATCACGTCGCGCAGCGCCAACCAGTCATAGACCTGGTGCGGTTGTCCGAAGATCTTTTCGTCCACTTCCGTAAGAAGCCCTGCATTCTGATAGGCAGCGCGACCCAGCATCACCCCGTCCATAACCTCAAGATGCCTGGCAGCCTGATCAAGATCCGTGACGCCGCCGTTGATCCCGAGAAAG
Source organism: Pseudomonadota bacterium (assembly GCA_023399635.1). Classification (GTDB taxonomy): domain Bacteria; phylum Pseudomonadota; class Alphaproteobacteria; order Rhizobiales; family Rhizobiaceae; genus Neorhizobium. The sequence continues at coordinate 11,290 of JAEWOP010000147.1, read as the reverse complement.
ACAGCTGGGTTCTCCTGCTTCATCTGGTGGACGAGCGCATAATCGAGCGGCGGCACCTCGCGGTTCTCCTTCGGCGACAGGCCCTGCAGCCAGGCCTTGCGGGCATGGACCCAGATCGCATCCGCGCCGGCGCCGACCATGCGGGCAAGAAACTCCGGCAGCACCGCGTCCGGCTCCTGCTCGTCGACGCCGATGCGGCACTTCACCGTCACCGGCACGCTTGCCACCTGCTTCATTGCCGTAACGCAATCCGCCACCAGCTCCGGCGTGCGCATCAGGCAGGCGCCGAAGGTGCCCGACTGCACCCGGTCCGACGGGCAGCCGACATTGAGGTTGATCTCGTCATAACCAAAGTCCGAGGCGATTTTCACGGCCTCGGCAAGCTTTGCGGGGTCCGAGCCACCAAGCTGCAGCGCCACTGGATGCTCTTCCGGCGAAAAGCCGAGCAACCTTTCACGTGGCCCGTGGATAATCGCATCCGCCACCACCATCTCGGTATAAAGCAGCGCCTCCCCCGTCAGCTGCCGGTGCAAATAGCGGCAATGGCGGTCCGTCCAGTCGATCATTGGGGCGACGGCAAATATCTTGCGGCCGCCTTTCAGGGCTTGGGAATACATCTCGGTCCTTTCCAGGTCGCGCTCTTACAGCAAGCGCGCCCCATTCGCCAGTTTTCTGCCACCGGGATCGACGTTAGGATGACAACGATTCATCGTCGGCTTATCTCCCACGATAGGAACGCCACGATCGGGAGGAACGATGCCGCTTTACGCTCTGGGAGAAAAACAGCCGACCACCCCTGCCCCCGACCGCTACTGGGTCGCCCCGACCGCGACCGTGGTGGGCGATGTCGAGATCGGCGAAGGCGTCGGCATCTGGTTCGGCGCGGTCTTGCGCGGTGACAACGAGCCGATCGTCCTCGGCGCGCGCACCAACATCCAGGAAGGCGTGATGATCCACAACGATCTTGGCTTTCCGGTCACCATCGGTCCCGGTTGCACCATCGGCCATCATGCCATCATCCACGGCTGCACGATCGGCGAAAACTCGCTCGTCGGCATGGGTACGACGATCTTGAATGGCGCCAGGATCGGCAACAACTGCCTGATCGGCGCCAATGCGCTGGTGACCGAGGGCAAGGAGTTCCCCGACAACTCGCTAATCGTCGGCTCGCCGGCCAAAGTCGTTCGCACGCTCGATGAAACGGCGGTTGCAGCCCTGCAGAAGTCAGCGGCGCATTATGTTGAGCGCTGGAAGCTCTTTGCCCGCGACCTGCGACAGCTTTGAAGTCGGATCAGGCGGCGCATTGCTCGCAAAGACCGCGGATCTCTATCGTCGTTTTCGCCGGCGTGAATCTCCGCTCCCGGGCCCAATCGTCCAGCCGGTGATCAACCGCGTGGTCGTGAAACTCCACCACATGGCCGCAGCTCTCGCAGATGGCGAAGGCAACGGTGCCGTGACCATGACCGCCGCAGCATTCCTTCTCCTGGTGGGCACACGCCACGAAGGCGTTGAGGCTTTCCAGCCGGTGAACCATGCCGCGCTCCAGGAGCTTGTCCAGCGCACGATAAACCTGCAGGGGCGCCCGAAAGCCGTGCTCGCGCAGCCTGTCGAGAATGGTATAAGCGCTGAGCGGAGCATTCGACCGGGACAAGACGTCGAAGACCAGTGACTGGTTCTTGGTAAGAGCGGGAGCGGTCATGAACGGATTCCTCCGGTAGTGGTGTCCGCTCCGGCGCGGTTGAACGGCAACAGGCTGACGATGAAGAGCAGCAGCGCGGCAACCACGATCGACGGCCCGGACGGCGTGTCGTAATGTAGGGATCCAAACAGCCCTCCTGCAACCGCAAGCGCCCCGATCAGTGATGCGAAGACCGCCATCCGCTCCGGACTCGCGGAAAAGCGGCGTGCGGTGGCGGCCGGAATGATCAGTAGCGACGTGATCAGCAGGATGCCGACAATCTTCATCGCGATCGCGATCACCAGTGCCATCATCAGCATGAAGAGAAGCCGCGCCCGCTCCGGCTTCAGCCCCTCGGCTTCCGCCACGTCCTCGCTGATGGTGGAGGCGACCAGCGGGCGCCAGAGCCAGACGACGGCAGCGAGCACAACAAGCCCGCCTCCCCAGATCAAGGCGATGTCCTGGCGGGTGACGGCGAGAATGTCGCCGAACAGGAAGGCCATCAGGTCAATCCTGACCCAGCTCATGAAGGCGACCAGAACGAGGCCGATGGCAAGCGTCGAATGCGACAGGATGCCGAGAAGCGCATCGGCCGACAGCGCTTGCCGTCGCTGCAGGACGAGAAGAATGAGTGAAACCACAACTGCGACGGCGAAGACGCTCACCATCAGATTAAGCGAGAAAAGCAGCGACAGAGCTACGCCGAGCAGCGCCGAATGGGCCATGGTGTCGCCGAAATAGGCCATCCGCCGCCACACGACAAAGCAGCCGAGTGGGCCGGTAGTCACTGCAACGCCGATGCCGGCGAGCAGTGCGCGGACGAAGAAATCGTCAAGCATGACGGGTCGCCTCCCCGTCTTGGCTGCCGTGGTCGTGGCTGTGGTGACCGTGCCCGTGATCATGACCTTGGTGGTCGCGATCGTGATGATGATGGCCGTCCCCGGGATGGCAGTGGTCAGTGATAGAACCGTCGCCGTGCTGCACACGGCCATCCGGCAGATGGGTGTGATCGTGCTGGTGACGGTAAAGCGCCAGCCCCCGTGCACTGCCACCGAAGAGACGCTGGTAGTCGTCACTGCGGCTGACGAAATCCGGCGTCCCGCGGCAGCAGACATGGCCGTTCAGGCAGACCACAGTATCCGTCGCCGCCATCACCATGTGCAGGTCGTGCGAAATGAGCAGGATGCCGCAGCCGGTCGAGTCGCGGATCTGGCGGATGAGGTCATAGAGCGCCGTCTCACCTGCGAAGTCGACGCCCTGGACCGGCTCGTCGAGCACGAGCAGGTCGGGCTTGCGGGCGATCGCACGGGCCAGCAGCGCCCGCTGAAACTCTCCGCCGGAAAGATGGCGCACCTCTGCATCGATCAAATGAGAGATTCCAGTCGCCGAAAGAGCCGCAAGGAGATCGGCGTCCGTCAGGATGTTGGTCAGGCGCATGAGCCGGCGGACGGACAGAGGCATGGTCCAGTCAATCGAAAGCTTCTGCGGCACATATCCGATGCGCAGGTCGCCTGAGCGGGCAACGGAACCCTCGCTTGGGCGCAGCACGCCAGTGACGAGCTTTGCCGTCGTCGACTTACCCGCCCCGTTCGGACCGATCAGGGTGAGAATTTCACCGCGGTTGATGGACAGATCGACGCCCCGCACCAGCCAGCGGCCATTGCGCTGGATGCCGGCCTTCTGCAGGTCGACGAGTTGGTTGCGGCCCTGAGATCCGCCCTTGTTTTGCATCAGCATCTTTTTCTCGTGCCCTGTTGCCTGCCGCTATGACACACGTTATAGCATAACGCAACGTATGTAATAACATTACGTTTCCCTACGAGCCCGACAAGGAAGTCACGATGAAAGCTCGCGCCCTTTTCCTAGCCAGTTCCATCCTCCTCTCGGCCTCGGCAGCCGCCGCTGCCCCGGAGGTCGTAGTGTCCATCAAGCCGATCCACTCGCTGGTCGCGGCCATTATGGAAGGCGTCGGCGAGCCGAAGCTGATCGTGGAAGGTGCCGCCTCACCGCATACCTTCACGATGAAGCCCTCGAACGCTCGCGCCGTCGAGGGCGCCGACATGGTGTTCTGGATGGGACCGGGCATGGAAGCCTTCCTCGAAAAGCCGCTGGAGGCGCTGGCGTCGGATGCAACCGTCGTCGAACTCGATGACGCGGAAGGCCTGACCAAACTGCCGTTCCGCGAAGGCGGCGCCTTCGAGGCGCATGACCATGGCCATGAGGGCCACGCGCACGAGGGCGCCGAGCACGGGGAAGATGAGCATGACGACCATGCTGGCGAAGACCATGCGCACGGGCACGATGAAGCCGCGGAAGGCGCCGCCGGTGAAGAACACGATCATCATGATCATGCCGAAGAAGCCGGTGAAGAGCACCCCCACGACCATGGCGCCTTCGACACCCATCTGTGGCTGGACCCGATGAATGCGAAGGCGATGGCCGGGGCGATCGAGCAGGCGCTTGCCAAGGCCGACCCGGAAAATGCAAAGGCCTATGCCGCCAATCTCGAAAGCCTCAACACCCGGATCGACTCGCTCGACAAGGAAATCGCAGAAACCGTCGCACCGGTGAAGGACAAGCCCTTCATCGTCTTCCACGACGCCTATCAGTACTTCGAGCAGCACTACGGCGTCCGTGTTGTAGGCTCGATCACCGTCTCGCCGGAAGTCGTCCCGGGGGCGGAACGCGTCCAGGAGATCCATCAGAAGGTGCAGGAGCTCGACGCCGCCTGCGTCTTTGCCGAGCCTCAGTTCGAGCCGAAGCTTATCCAGGTGGTGACCGAAGGCACGAACGCCCGATCCGGCACGCTGGATCCGGAAGGCGCCACGCTGACGGAGGGTCCGGACCTCTACTTCGACCTGATGCGGTCGATCGCCACGAACCTCAGGACCTGCCTGTCAGGTGCTTGAAGCAGACGGCGTCTGATTGGTTGAAGGGCGGCCCCTGCCGCCCTGCAACTTGTTCACGTCACCGTCCGGCGATAATGCTGGCGATGATGCCGGATGTGATGCCGACCAGGAGAAATTCGTTATCGATCTGCACCCAGCGGTGGCCGCGCGGCGGCGCGGAAAGGCGGTGGCGGCGATAGTCGCGCACCTCGCGCATGTGACGCCTCTCGGCCGCCGTCATCCGGTGGCCCTTCTTCCAGTGATGCTTTGGAGCTACCACCCTCTTCGGCGGCGCCATCCGCTTGTGCGGCGCCGGCTGTTCGATGTGGCGGCCACGGTCGTTATGGCCACTATGATGATCCCGGGCCTGTGCCATCGGGGCAGCAAGGATCGTGGCGGAGAGCAGGACGAGTGCGAACTTCTTCATGTCTGTTTCCTCGTGTTGAACACGCTGGAAACTAGGGGCCGGCGGATGAACGCGATCTGAATGCGAAGATTACATATCGGTAAGGAAAATATGGACTTGGCTCGGACATTTCAGGCTCCATATTAATAACTCCGAAACAAGTTTCAGCCCTCGATCGCTTCATAGACGAAGCGGCTGAAGTCTGCCGATCTCGCCCGTCCGGAGGTGTCGAACGCGAAGACGCCTGCAAAGGCGCCGGTAAACGAGCCGTGTTCGCCGCGTCCGCCCTCGTCGGAGATGACGCCTGCATCGAGTGCGGGACCGAGTGTCTGCCAGTCATTGCTGCCGCCGGCCCGCCAGGAGAACTGCAGGTCGTTGTCGCGGATCTCCATGGCCAGATCGATCGGGCCGTCCGGCACCGCCACCCCGCTATCGGCCGGGAAGACCATGCGACCGTGCGGGAAATCGCCCGGGCAGGAGAAGATCGTCACCACCCGGCCGAGCTTCTCATGGAGTGTCACCACCACCGCATGAAACTTGTGGCGGTTGTAATAATGCGTCAGGCCTGCCACCTGCTGATAGGTGTCGGGAGAGAAATCCACGGTCGTCTCCGCGCGGAAGGAATGATGCTCCTGCCGCCGCGCGACCAGGGACTGCTCAAACCAGGAGCCGATGCTTTCACGCCCGTAGAGACGCAGATGACCCGGCCGCTCCGAAAGGCTGAAGATGCGCTCCGGCTGTGGCGTACGCAGCCATTGGAACTCCATCGGCAGCGGTCCCGGCTCGAACCGGGTTTCGATGCGCGCGGGCTGTTCGTGCCGCTCGACATCCGTCGGCGCCGAGACATCGACCTCCGGAACGACGCCGCCCTGGACAAGATAGAGCCAGTCGTCATCCTTCCAGACGCACTTCTGCAGCGCCGTCTCTCGGCCTAGCGTGCAACGCCGCTTCGGTGGCATCGGACGGCCGCAGAGATGGGTATGATAGGCCTGCCCATCCGGGGTCTCGACATACTGTCCATGCCCTGCCCTCTGCAGCACCGCGTCGGGCGCATCCTTGGAGGTAATAAGATGCATGTTCGGATGCATCTCGTAAGGACCATCGATAGCGCGCGACCGAGCCATGGTGACGGCGTGGTCGTAGCCGGTACCGCCCTCGGCGGTCGTCAGATAGTACCAGCCGTTGCGCTTGAAGAGATGCGGCCCCTCGACCAGACCGAGAGGGCTGCCGGCAAAGATGTTCTTGATCGGCCCCTTAAGCGACTTCGTCCCGGCATCCCATTCCTGCAGCAGGATACCGTCGAAGGCGGGGCTTTTCGGCGCGCCGCCATAGCTTTCCGTGCGGTGGTTCCACTGCATGTTGACGAACCACTTGCGGCCGTCATCGTCATGGAAGAGCGACGGGTCGAAGCCGGAGGAGTTCACATAGACGGGGTCCGACCACTCCCCTTCGATAGTCGGCGAGGTGACGATATAGTTGTGGGCGTCCTTGAAGTTGCCGTCGAAGCGCTTGACGTCGGTATAGACGAGCCAGAACAGCCCGTCGGCATAGGAGAGACAGGGCGCCCAGATGCCGGAGCTGTCGGGATTGCCACGCATGTCGAGCTGGCTCGCCCGCTCCAGCGGACGGCGTACCAGCGTCCAATTCACCAGGTCGCGGGAATGATGGATCTGGACGCCGGGATACCATTCGAAGGTGGAGGTGACGATGTAGTAATCCTCGCCGACGCGGCAGATGGACGGGTCGGGATTGAACCCCGGCAGGATCGGGTTGCGAATCATCTTGCTGCTCCTCCACTAGGATCACCGCCCGGCGGCAAGCCGCCGGGCATCATAGGCTGTCTACTTGCGCGCGGGCCCCTGCCGCTCGGCGGACGCAGCCCAGAGATTGATGTTGCCCTCCCGGGCATACTTGTCGATCTCGGCCAGTTCCCCGGAGGTGAAATCGGGAGTGTCGAGGGCGCGAACGCAATCCTCGACCTGCTCCGGACGGCTGGCGCCGATCAGCGCCGTGGTGACGCGACCGCCGCGCAGCACCCAGGCGATCGCCATCTGCGCCAGCGTCTGGCCGCGCTTCTCGGCGATGGCATTGAGTGCCCGCAGGTTCTGGATGTTCTCCTCGCTCAGGAACTCGGAACGCAGCGACTTGCCTTGCGCTGCGCGGCTATCCTCCGGGATGCCGCCCAGATACTTCGAGGTGAGCATTCCCTGCGCCAGCGGCGAGAAGACGATCGAGCCGATGCCGAGGTCGTCGAGCGTGTCGAGCAGACCGTCCTCCTCGATCCAGCGGTTGATCATCGAATAGCTCGGCTGGTGAATTAGGATCGGCGTGCCGAGCTCCTTCAGGATAGCCGCCGCCTCGCGGGTGCGCTGCGAGTTGTAGGAGGAAATACCGATATAGAGTGCCCTGCCCGACCGCACGATCTGGTCAAGCGCGCCGCAGGTCTCCTCGAGCGGCGTGTCCGGATCGAAGCGGTGCGAATAGAAGATGTCCACATAGTCGAGGCCCATGCGCTTCAGGCTCTGGTCGCAGGAAGCGATCAGATACTTGCGGCTGCCCCACTCGCCATAGGGTCCGGGCCACATGTTATAGCCAGCCTTCGACGAGATGATGAGTTCGTCGCGGTAACCGGAGAAATCGTTGCGCAGGATCTCCCCAAACGCGATCTCGGCGCTGCCGCCCGGGGGGCCGTAGTTGTTGGCGAGGTCGAAATGGGTAATGCCGAGGTCGAAGGCCTTGCGGCAGATCGCCTGCTTGCGCTCATGCGGCGTGTCATTGCCGAAATTGTGCCACAGCCCAAGCGACAGCGCCGGCAGCTTGAGCCCCGAGCGGCCGCAGCGGTTGTACTTCATCGATGAATAGCGATCGTCTGCCGGTTGCCAGGCCATGACATCCTCCTTCTGTCCTGATGCGAAGCGGGCACGGCCCGCTCCGCATCAATAGCCGATCAGCGCAGAAGCGCCAGCGCCTCGTCGATGCCGAGCGGCTCCGGCTGGGTGCAGGTGGTGGTCATGTCGATGAAACGCCCTTCCTCACCGGATTTCAGGATCGAGGTGAGCACGTCGATGCCATGCAGGGAGCGATCCAGCGAGCAGCGCGGGTCGCGCTTCTCGATCAGCGCCATGGCCATGTCGGCGAGTCCGGCAGCGCGATAATTGGCACGCGGGCCGTTGGGATGCTCCTGGTTTGCCTTGGAGAACGGATGATCCCAGGCGGGCAGCGGCTTGATGTCCTTGTCGCGGCCGGACGCCTCGACAAGGCCGCCGAAGAAGTTCGGGTCGGGCACATAGAGCGAGCCCTCGGTACCATAGAGCTCCATGTTGGCATGGCGGTGCGACCAGACATCCCAGCTCGCCGACATGGTGATCGTCGCGCCGTTCACGAACTCCAGCAGCGCATGGATGTTTGTCGGCGTTTCGACCGGGATTGTCTGGCCCGCCAGCGGCTGGCTGGTGATTGTGCGGGTCGGATTTGCCATGGAAGTGAGCGCCGCAACCCGCTTCACCGGCCCGATCAGATTGATGAGGTTCGCCACATAATAGGGACCGAGATCGAGGATCGGCCCACCGCCCTTGAGGAAGAAGAAGCCGGGATTGGGGTGCCACATCTCCATGCCGGCGCTCATGACGTGGCAGGTGCCGGAGGTGATGCGGCCGACGCCACCCTCATCGACATACTTGCGGGCAAGCTGATGCGCGCCGCCGAGGAAGGTATCCGGGGCACAGCCTATCGCCAGCCCCTTCTCCCGGGCGATCCGCCTCAGCTCCTCGCCCTCCTCGAGCGACAGCACCAGCGGTTTTTCCGAGTAGACGTGCTTGCCGGCTTCGAGGATCGCCTTCGAGACCGCAAAATGAGCATCCGGGATTGTCAGGTTGACGATGACGTCGAGCTCGTCATTGCCCAGCAGTTCGTCAATTGTCTGCGCCTTCACTCCGTACTCTTCTGCGCGCAATTGTGGAGCTTTCGGATTGAGGTCGGCGCAGGCGAGCATCTTGACGCCCTTGAACATCGGCGCCAGCGCCAGATAGGTGACAGAGATATTGCCGCATCCGATGATGCCGACGCCGAGTTCCTTGGCCATGTGGGGCTCCGAAATGCTGATGTGTCAGTAGGTCTTGAAGGCTGCGATCGACCGGGAAATCAGTCGCTCGAGATCGTTCGGATTGTCGTGCTCGACGACGTAGTGCCTGGTCTGCGTCTTCTCGCGTAGCGCCGTCATCAACCCCTTCCAGTCGACGGTGCCGTGGCCGACATCAGCCCAGCCATCTTCGTCCGCATTCTCGCCCGCCGGCGCGATATCCTTCACGTGGACGGCAGTGATGCGATCGCCATAGCGGTCAATCCATGCGATCGGATCGGCCCCGCCGCGGATGACCCAGGCGATGTCGGCTTCCCAGGCGAGATCCGGGCCGCCTTCGAGGATCTGCTGCTGCGGAATCGTGCCATCTTCGAGCGTCTTGAACTCGAAGTCATGGTTGTGCCAGCCGAAGGTGTAGCCGGCGTCTCTGTAGCGCTGGCCGGCTTCAGAGAGCCGCTTGCCGAAGGCGCGCCAGCCAGCCGCTTCCGTCGGACGCTGGTCGGGAGCGAGATGCGGGCAGTAGATAGCCTCCATGCCGAGCGTCTTCGCAATCAACAGGGCCTGCTCCGGCTGCTTCTCCAGAAGATCAAGCCCGAAGTGACCCGTCGGCATGGTCAGGCCATTGGCGTCAAGATCGGCCTTCATCGCCTTCAACTGGCTTTCGTCCATGCTCGCATAGAGGCCGCCATAACCTTCTACCTCTGCATAGCCCGCCTTGGCGAGCGCGGTCAGCGTGTCGGCAAGCGGCGGGAAATTGCGCGCGCTGTAGAGCTGGAAACCGAGTTTGGTCATGTCATCCTCCCTGGGCTCTGCGCCCGTCTGCAAGAAAGGTCATCCCGCCGACTGGCAGGAATAGAGGTCGTAGATTCGGAACACCGGCGCTGCTGCGCTGGGCTCCGATGGCGTGAAGGTGATGCGGCGACTTTCACCGGCCGCGAGGTCGAAGGCGTTGTCGGAATAGCGGCCGGGGGTATCACTCTCAACCATGACGAAGAGCGCAAGCCCCGACGCCTGCACAAGGAGGTCAAAGGCACCGTCACCGGCCAGAGACATGGACACTTCCAATCCGGCTGGCTCTAGCTCGAGCGCCTTGTAGGTGCCGTGGACATAGTGCCCGTCGCCGCCCATGCCGTTGCTGGCAGTGAAGCTCCAGAACAGCAGGCTGCCCGGCGGTAGGTCTGCTGCCGACAGGGTGGCCGCCGTCACCGCCGCATCCGGCGAGCAGAGGGCGTCGACGCTTCTCAGCGGCGTACGGGTCCCGTCGAGAGACACCGTTGCCAGGTTGATGGTGACGGTGACGTCGTCCGGCGTGTCGTTGACCAGCGAGATCCGTATCTCGGCGCCATCTTCCGAGGGAATGGCGGCAACCGTGACCGGCTGGAAGAAGCGTCGCGCGACATAGTGCAGGACCTTCCAGCCGCCGCCATAGTCGAGGCTCGACCAGGAGGCGACAGGCCAGGTGTCGTTGAGCTGCCAGTAGAGCGTTCCCATGCAATGCGGCTTCAGCGACCGCCAATAGTCGACGGCGGTGCGGATCGCCAGCGCCTGCTGTACCTGGCTCAGATAAACGAAGTTTGCGAAGTCCTTCGGGAAGCGGAAGTAGCAGAACATCGTCGCCGCGATCCGCTCGTTGCCGCCGGCATTCTTCTGATGGTGCTCCATCACCGGAGAAGCGATGTTCATGTCCTTCGGCTCGGCATAGGTCTGGATGACCGGCAACGACGTGTAGGACTGGAAGCCGAACTCCGAGCAGAAGCGCGGGCGGACCGAACGATAGTTATCGAAGCTCTTGTTCTCGTGCCACACCGACCAGTAGTGCATGTCGCCGGAGCCGTCGGCGTGCCAGGCGTCGCCATAGTCCAGGTAGCCGGAAGCGGGGCTCGACGGCCACCAGATCGCCTGCGGGGCCGCCTTCTGCAGCGTCTGCTCGATCGTCCGGTTCAGGCGGTCGTAGGAGACGAGATAGCGGTCGCGGTTCTCCAGCGATTCCTTGAACCAATTGAGCGCGCCGACAAGCTCGTTGTCACCGCACCAGACGACGATCGACGGATGGCTGGCCAGGCGACGAACCTGGTAGTCCACCTCCTCCGCCACGTCGTCGAGGAAGTCCGGCGTCGACGGATAGAGGTTGCAGGCGAACTGGAAGTCCTGCCAGACCATCAGGCCCAGCCGGTCGCAGAGGTCGTAGAACCAGTCGTGCTCGTAGAAGCCGCCGCCCCAGACCCGGAGCATGTTCATGT
>JAEWOP010000144.1 GCA_023399635.1 Pseudomonadota bacterium | reverse complement strand
GGCGGACATGCTGGCGGAAAAGACGGACACGGCGCTACGCGCTATCCTGGAGAAGGTCGGCGACATCAAGGTGGAAAAGAAACGGGTGCTTTTCGTGTTGTCGCTCTCGAACGGCCGCATCATGGCGAGCGGTAGTGGAACGGAAGCGGCGGCGATCATCGAGATGGCAGGAGGCATCAATGCGGCCTCGGGCATATCCGGATACAAGCCACTCACGGACGAGGCCGTCATTGCTGCCAAGCCAGACGTCGTTCTTGCCATGGAGCGGGGCGATCACAGGCTGGCGCCGGAAGAGGTGTTCAGCGTTCCTGCACTCCAGTCCAGCCCCGCCGCCGCCAATCAGGCATTGATCAGCATGGATGGGCTGTTCCTGCTCGGGTTTGGACCTCGCACGCCAGATGCAGTCCGGACCCTCGCAAATCAGCTTTACCCGGAAGCAATCGGCGGATGAAGGCGCCGACCTTGCCGCTTCGGGTTTCCAAGCCAGAGGGTGACCGCGCCCTGCAGGGGGTGGCGGTCCTTTGCGCCCTGATCGTGCTGCTCTTTGCCAGCACGCTGGTCTCGTTCAGCAGCGGACCGACCGGAGTCGGCCTTGCAGAACTGTGGTCATACGTAACCGGCAGGTCACAAGATCTATCGACGCAGGATCTCGTGGTGCTCGAAGCAGTGCGGCTACCGAGAACCGGGCTTGGTATCCTTGTGGGAGCCGGTCTCGCCGTTTCCGGCGCCATGATGCAGGGGCTGTTTCGCAATCCGCTTGCCGATCCAGGCATCGTCGGCGTTACATCCGGTGCGGCCTTGGCGGCCGTCATCGCTATCGTGCTCGGGCCAACCTTGCTTGCGCCGCTGACGATGATCATGGGCAACCAGTTCTTGCCGCTGATGGCCTTCTGCGGGGCGCTGGTCAACACATGGGTGCTCTACCTGATCGCGACGCAGGATGGCCGCACCTCCACCACCGCGCTCATCCTTTCCGGCATCGCCATCGGGGCCTTGAGTGCTGCCGTCATGGGCCTGTTGATCTTCCTAGCCGACGACCGGCAGCTGCGCGACATCACCTTCTGGAGCCTTGGGTCACTTGGCGGCGCCACCTACGGCCGCGTCTTCTCAATTCTGCCATTCGTGGCCGGCGTTTTGCTTATCATACCCTTCGTTGCACGCGGTCTTGACGCTCTGGTCCTTGGAGACGCTGCGGCTTTCCACATGGGTGTGCCGGTACAGCGGCTGAAGAAGATCGTCATCATCGCCGTTGCTGCGGCCTGTGGCTCCACTGTCGCCGTCGCCGGATCGATCGGCTTTGTCGGTATCATCGTCCCGCATCTGCTGCGGCTGGTGATGGGGCCCTCGCACCGGTTCTTGTTGGCAGGCTCGGCATTGGGAGGCGCGGCCTTGCTTCTGATTGCCGACAGCGTCGCCCGTACCATTGCCGCGCCTGCAGAACTGCCGATCGGCGTCATCACCGCGCTGTTCGGCGCTCCGGTTTTCCTTCTCCTGCTGCTCGGCAAGGGCGGCATTCGCATGAGGGACATGGCATGATCTCCGCAAGCAACATCACCGTCACCCGATCCGGCCGGAAGTTGCTCGATGGCGTGGACGTGGATCTGCGCCCTGGATGCTTCACCGTGGTGATCGGTCCCAATGGTGCCGGCAAGTCGACACTGATGAAGGTGCTGTCGGGAGAGATGGCGCCAGACAGCGGGGAAGTGACCTATTTCGGTGCCGCAGCTTGCCTTCACGCTCCGCAGGAGCTGGCGCGGCGCCGGGCTGTCTTGCCGCAGGCAGTGCAACTGGCGTTTCCCTTCACCGCCTTGGAGATCGTTCGAATGGGCGCCTTGGCGCAGGGATCCTTGCAGCCTACGGAACAGGCCCGCAAGGCCCTGACGAGGGTCGGTCTGCGCGGTTTTGAAGCGCGACCCTATCCCTCTCTTTCAGGAGGCGAACAGCAGCGGGTTCAGTTCGCCCGCGCCTTGGCGCAGGTGCCTGAGCCTGTTGTCGCCGGGATGCCGCGAGCACTGTTTCTTGATGAACCGACGGCAAGCCTTGATATCGGGCACCAGATCTCGGTCCTGGAGATAGCGCGTGATTTCGCCACTGCAGGAGGCATCGTGTTTGCCATCCTGCATGACCTCAACCTTGCTGCCGAGTTCGCCGACCATCTGGTTGTTCTGGATCAGGGCAGGGTGGTGGACGAGGGGGACTGCCTGCAGACTGTCAGTGACGGTACAATCGGCAGCGTTTACGGAATATCCGGCGCCGTGGGTCGCCTACCGGACGCGCACATCCCCTTCGTGCTTCCCCAGTCCCGATACCGGTGATCAGGCGCCCGGCTCCGGCCGCGTGACCACGAAGATCGCAGGCGCGATCATGACTGCGGCCACAATGACGGCCCGCCAGAACGGTGGCGAGGTGCCGAACCAGAAGATCCCGTAGCTGATGGTCATCATCGCGACAGCTGCGATCTTCGCTTTGCGTGGAATGGCTCCCCTTTCGCGCCAGTCCCTCAGGGGCTGGCCGAACTTCGGGTGGTTCAGGAGCCAGGCCTCAAGTCGCGGTGAGGAGCGCGCGAAACAGGCGACCGCTATGATCAGAAAGGGTGTCGTCGGTAGCACTGGAAGGAAGGCGCCGATGACGCCGATGGTGACAAGCAGCCAGCCCAGGCTCAGATAGATCGTTCGCATGAAGAATTCCTCTGGGCGGCTTGTCTGCGTCCGAGCTCACGACGCTGCTGGCCGTGGATCGAGATATGATCACCTGGCTGCGGGAATTCAATCGCCATCCCGCGACAGTCTCATGTGAATAGCGAAGGCTGACGCCGTTAGAGCCTTGGCATTCAAGTTGCCATTGCCGATAACAGGCCATTGCAGATCAGCAGGGAGTGCCGTCAATGGCCAAGATGATTCACTCGATGATCCGGGTGCTCGACGAGCAGCGCTCGCTCGATTTCTACCGCAAGGCGTTCGGCCTTGAAGTCGTTGATCGCGTTCCCTTCGAAAGCTTTACCCTCATCTATCTCGCAAACGGTGAAACTGGCTTTGAGCTTGAACTGACGGTCAATGCAGGGCGAGAGGCACCCTATGATCTGGGCGATGGGTATGGACATCTGGCGGTCTCCGTCGAGGACGCGGAAGCCGCGCATAAGCGGTTCATCGAGCTTGGCCTGACGGTCGGAAAGCTGGTGGACATGCAGCACGAGGGCAAGCCTTTTGCCCGCTTCTTCTTTGCCACCGACCCCGATGGCTACAAGATCGAGGTGCTGCAACGCGGCGGCCGGTTCCGGTAGAGGACTTCATGGTCGACGAGGTAAGGCTTGAGGAAAGCTGGAAGAAGGCTTTGGCGCCTGAGTTCAGCCGCCCATATATGAGCGCTTTGCGAAGCTTCCTGATGCAAGAGAAGGAGGCGGGCAAGCACATCTTCCCGAAAGGGTCGGAGTATTTCCGCGCGCTCGATCTGACGCCGCTCGACCAGGTGAAGGTGGTGATCCTGGGGCAGGATCCTTACCACGGCGCCGCCCAAGCCCACGGCCTTTGTTTTTCGGTGCGGCCGGGTGTGCGGATCCCACCGTCGCTCGTCAACATCTACAAGGAGCTGAAGACGGACCTCGGCATCGCTCCTGCCAGCCACGGTTTCCTTGAACATTGGGCGAAGCAGGGCGTGCTGCTGCTCAACAGCGTGCTGACAGTCGAGGAGGCGCGGGCTGCGTCACATCAGGGACGGGGGTGGGAGCGGTTCACCGATGCCGTTGTTCGCCTGGTCGATGAACGGTGCGAAGGTGTCGTTTTCTTGCTTTGGGGCAGCTATGCGCAGAAGAAAGCAGCCTTCGTCGATAAGGAGCGCCATCTTGTCCTGAAGGCGCCGCATCCGTCACCGCTCTCGGCCCACAACGGCTTCTTTGGGAGCCGGCATTTCTCACAAGCCAACGCCTTCCTTGAGCAGCGGGGAAAGACCCCCGTCGACTGGCAGCTACCACCGCTGCCGGAACTGTGAACAAGTCAAGGCCGGGCGTTGCCATATCCTGAACGATCCGTTCGGAGGAGTTCCTCTAGGCATCGGCCTCACGTCTCGCCAGATATGGATCCAGACAAGGCTCATTGAGCCAGAAAGGGTTCTGACATGATCAACCAGATCAAGGGGCTGCACCATGTAACGTCCATGGCCGCAAGTGCCTCCACCAACAACAAGTTCTTCACCGACACGCTGGGTCTGCGGCGGGTGAAGAAGACCGTGAACTTCGACGCGCCTGACGTGTATCACCTGTACTATGGTGACGAGGTCGGAACGCCGGGCTCGGTCATGACCTATTTCCCGTTTCCGCATATCGCCCGTGGACGTCCTGGTACGGGTGAGGTGGGCACTACCGTATTTTCAGTCCCGCAGGGTTCGTTCGGCTTCTGGACCGACCGCCTGACGAAAGCGGGAGTCACCGACTTGAAGAGAGATACGGCCTTTGGAAACAAGCGCCTGCACTTCTCGGGTCCGGACGGCGATGGTTTCGCCCTTGTCGAGGCCAAGGATGATCCGCGCCTAGGCTGGACCGGCAACGGCGTCGGGGAGGACCATGCGATCCGTGGCTTCCATTCCGCCTCCTTGCGTCTTCGCGACGATGGTGCGACGGCCGAGCTGTTGACCTACATGGGATACGAGGAACTGGATCGTCAGGATGGCGTGCGGCGCTTCGGCGTCCCCGGGGGCAACGGGGCAGATATCATCGATATTGAAACCATGCCGAACATCAACGATGCGCGTCTGGGTGCTGGCTCGGTCCACCATCTCGCCTTTGCCGTCGATAACCGCGAAAAGCAACTTGAAGTGCGCAAGGCGCTGATGGAAACCGGATATCAAGTCACACCGGTGATCGACCGTGATTATTTCTGGGCGATCTATTTTCGCACGCCCGGTGGCGTGCTCTTCGAGATCGCCACGAACGAACCCGGCTTCGACCGCGATGAGGACACCGCCCATCTCGGCGAGGCGCTGAAACTGCCAAGCCAGCACGCGCATCTCAGGCCGATGCTAGAAGAGCAACTCGAACCGCTGGAGGTTTGAAGCGTTAGGCCGCTTGAGGAGTTTGTAATGAGTTACGACAGCTATATCCACCGCGCCAAGCCTGCCGGCGTTGCCGGTGCTCCAATCCTCTTCGTCTTCCACGGCACTGGCGGTGACGAAAACCAGTTCTTTGATTTCGGTGGCTGCCTCCTGCCGAATGCCACGATCATTTCGCCGAGAGGGGACATCTCAGAACACGGGGCGGCGCGCTTCTTCCGCCGCAAGGCCGAGGGCGTTTATGATTGCGAGGATCTCGCGCGGGCCACGAACAGGATGTGCGACTTCGTCGCCTCCAACCGTGAACGCTACGAGGCGGGACCGGTGATCGGTCTCGGATTCTCGAACGGGGCGAACATTCTGGCAAGCGTGCTGATGGAGAAGCCAGAGCTTGTCGATGCAGCCGTGCTGATGCATCCGCTCATTCCCTACGAGCGGGAGGTTCAGCCGGTATCGTCCAAGACGCGCGTGCTGGTGACGGCGGGGCAGAACGATCCAATCTGTCCGGTGGAATTAACCAATCAGCTTGCCGACTACTTCCGCCGGCGGGATGATGAGGTGGAACTCGAATGGCACCCCGGCGGGCACGAATTGCGGGCTAACGAGATAGAAGCCGCCAAGAAGTTCCTGAGCCGGTACGCAGGATAAGAGAGGCACTGCGTCCGGCTGCCGAGCAAGTGGGCCTGCACCTGGTGCGGGCCCTGTCTTCCGTTCCGGGACACTTTTGCCATCCTTCCTCTTAAAGCGCTGAGGGCGAGCTTTGGTGCAGCTTGCATCACTGCCCCCTCCTTCGAAGCGTCAGATCGATAGCCCCTTCTCAGGTCAAGTCGGATTGCTCTAAGCTAGGCTGCCGTATGGCCGCTACAGAGGGGTTACCAATGAAAACACTGCTTGCATCGACTGCTTTCGCCACCATCGTCGTAGTCTCATCCTTCGCCCAGGCGCAGGACGCGGAGATCCGCATAGCGACCGAAGGGGCGTATCCTCCCTTCAACTTTACGGACACGGACGGATCGCTGAAAGGCTTCGACGTCGATATCGCCAACGCGCTTTGCGAGGAGATGAAGGCCAAGTGTGCGATTGTGGCGCAGGATTGGGATGGCATCATCCCCGGTTTGATGGCCAACAAGTATGACGCCATCATCGCTTCCATGAGCATCACGGAAGAACGCAAGCAGCAGATCGACTTCACCAACAAATACTACACCACTCCGCTTGCTGTGGTCGCGCCAAAGGACGCAGGCTTGAAAGGCGTTTCCGTCGAAGATCTGGAGGGCAAGTCGGTTGGCGCACAGGCATCGACCACCCAGGCCAATTACGCCACGGACGTCTACGAAAAGGCCGGTATCGACGTGAAGCTTTATCCGACGCAGGAAGAAGCGGCATCAGACCTGCAGAATGGTCGTATCGACGCGCTGATTTCGGACAAGTTCGTTGTCGCCGACTGGCTGAACAACGACGGAAAGGATTGCTGCGTCATGATCGGTGACGTTCCTGGCACGGAAACGGAGGCTGGTATTGGCATCCGCAAGGGAGAGGACGAGTTGAAGGAGCGCTTCAACAAGGCGATCGACGCCATCGTCGCGAACGGCACCTACGGCAAGATTGTCGCCAACTACTTCCCCTTCGACATCTACTGATCGACTGGAGCTTGCGAAGAAGCCGCCGTGCTACTTGCCCGGCGGCTTCTCGTCAGTAGCCGCAGGAGCGGAGCTGCGCTTCGTATTTCTGTGCAATAGCGGCTGAACGCTGTGCGCCCTTGCGGGCGGTCGAGGTAAAGGATCCGCGCGAATAGCCGGCGTGGCCGGTGTAATAGGCGAGATAAAGGTTATAGCTGTCGTTTCGCGGGATGCCGTTCTTGACGCTGCTGCGGTTGTGGTACCAGCCGACAAAATGGATGGCGTCGCCGAAATCACTGCGGCGGGCGGACCAGCGTCCGGTGGCTCGCTGATACTCCACCCAGGTCCCGTCCAGTGCCTGCGCGTAGCCATAGGCCGATGATTGGCGTTTCCAGGGGATGAAGCCAAGGAGCTTCGTGCGCGGTGGACGCGCGTTCGCCCTGAAGCCGGATTCAGTGTAGATCGTCGCCATCAGGATCGGGACGGGGACGCCGAATTCTTGCTCGACCTTCCGTGCCTCCCGCGACCAGTTGTTGAACAGGCCGTCGCGCTGCTCGAAGATCGCGCAGGCATTGTTAATCCGATTGGGAGCTGACGCGCAGGCTGAGAGTAACAGCAGGAGCGCGATGGAGAACGCAATACGCATCGCTAGACCTCTTGGTTGAAGAGAGTCATGGCGGGTAAAATTTAACGAGAGTTTAAATTACTGGGCCGGCTCAGGAGGAGGCGGGTTTTCCCCACTCCGCGATTGCAATCCCCCCCAGCGCAAGCACCAGAGCAGCAACATGAAACATCTGCAAATCTTCGCCGATGATTGCGACCGAGAGCAGCGTACCGAAGACCGGGATCAGGTTGATGAACAGGCTCGCGCGGTTTGGGCCGATCCCCTCCACCCCTTTGATGTAGAGGACCTGGGCAAGCAGCGAGGCGAAGAGGGCGGTGTACATGACGATCACCCAACCCTGAACGTCAGGCCAGATCGACGCATTGTCGGCATGCTCCCAAAGAGCGAGCGGGACGGTCGTGAGAAGAGCAAAGAGCGCAGGAATGGCCATTAATGTGCGCCAGTCGATGGCAGGCTTCCACCGCAGCGAGACTGTGTAGATCGCGTAAGCCACCACGGCGATCAGCATCAAGGCATCGCCATAGTTGACGGTAAGCTCGAGAAGGGAGGCGAGATCGCCATGGGCTGCCGTCAAGGCAACGCCGACAAGCGTCATCGAGAAGCCGAAGATCTGGGCAAGCGAGACACGCATCCGGAACAGGATGAAGTTGATGATGAAGATCAGCATCGGGATGCCGGCCTGCTCGATCGCCACGTTGATCGCCGTGGTGTACTTCAGCGCTGTATAGAGGGTCGCGTTGAAGGTCGTGTATCCGATGATGCCGTAGAAGATCAGGATCGGAAGGCGTTTATTGACGACCGGCCAGTCCTTGACGAGCTGGGGAACGGAAATGGCGAAAATGATCGCCACTGCGATCGCCCAGCGCCAGAAGGTCAGCATCATCGGGCTGACATGGCCGAGCGCCAGTTTGCCGGCCACTGCATTCCCGCCCCAGGACAGTGTCGCTATGACGAGACACAGATAGGCCTTCTTGTGCAAGGGAGACTCCATCGGGAACGGGGAAGGGCAGATCAGGTCGAAGGCTGATAGACCGCAGATTTGTGGTTTGTCACGCAAAAACCGCTTTTGTCGCGACAAACGGTTCGCTTTCCTCTGATCTTGGCTTTATAGATGCGCCGGTTTGAGTGGCGCAAAAGCTTGCGCGGAAATAGGAAAGCGAAGAGATGACGAACGTCGTGGTGGTCGGTTCCCAATGGGGCGACGAGGGCAAGGGCAAGATTGTTGACTGGCTGTCCGAGCGCGCCGACATCGTCGTTCGGTTTCAGGGCGGTCACAATGCAGGCCATACGCTCGTCATCGACGGCGTATCCTACAAGCTTTCGCTGCTACCCTCTGGAGTCGTGCGCCCAGGCAAGATGGCCGTGATCGGCAATGGCGTGGTGGTGGATCCGCATGCGCTGATTGCCGAGATCGAGAAGCTCGCCAAGCAGGGTGTGACCATCACGCCGGAAAACCTGCGCGTGGCCGACAATGCAACGCTCATCCTGTCGCTCCACCGGGAGCTCGACGGAATGCGCGAGGACGCGGCGTCCAACAGCGGTACCAAGATCGGCACGACCCGCCGTGGCATCGGGCCGGCTTATGAGGACAAGGTTGGTCGTCGCGCGATCCGCGTCATGGACCTCGCCGACCTCGACACCCTTGGCGGCAAGGTTGACCGGATCTTGACGCACCACAACGCCATCCGCCGCGGCCTTGGTGCTCCGGAAGTCTCCTATGAGGCGATCATGGAGGAGCTGACGTCGGTTGCCGACCGCATCCTGCCGTTCCGCGAGACTGTCTGGTTGTTGCTCGACAAGGAGCGTCGCAAGGGTGCGCGCATCCTGTTTGAAGGTGCGCAGGGTTCGCTTCTCGACATAGACCACGGCACGTACCCGTTTGTGACCTCGTCCAATACCGTCGCCGGCCAGGCGGCTGCCGGCTCCGGCATGGGGCCGGGCGCTCTCGGCTATATCCTCGGCATCACCAAGGCCTATACCACCCGCGTGGGTGAAGGCCCGTTTCCGACGGAGCTGCATGATGAGATCGGGCAGTTTCTTGGCGAAAAAGGTCACGAGTTCGGCACCGTCACGGGGCGCAAGCGCCGCTGCGGCTGGTTCGATGCAGCTCTCGTTCGCCAGTCGGTTGCAACCAACGGGATCACCGGCATTGCGCTGACGAAGCTCGACGTGCTCGACGGTCTGGACGAGCTGAAGATTTGCGTCGGCTACAAGCTCGACGGTCAGGAGATCGATCATCTTCCGGCCAGCCAGGCTGCGCAAGCCCGCGTCGAACCCATCTATCTCACGCTGGAGGGCTGGAAAGAGTCCACGGTCGGAGCTCGTAAGTGGGCGGACCTCCCGGCTCAGGCGATCAAGTATGTCCGCCAGGTCGAGGAGTTGATCGGTGCGCCGGTAGCCCTACTTTCCACGAGCCCGGAGCGGGATGACACCATACTTGTGACCGACCCGTTTGAGGACTAGTGTTCACGATTGATTAATTATCCATCGCTGAACGATCAACGATCATGAGAAAGTGCTGATGGCAGATTTTGTTGCGGTGATCCGCCGCGCCGTCGACGGTCTGGCGAAGAATACGCCAGAAATGCGCGAAAAAGTGTACGAAAAAGCACGTGGCGCGGTTCGGCGGCAGCTCGAAAATATGAAGCCGGCACCGCCGGAGACGATGATCCATCGACAGATGGACAAGCTTGAGGCCGCGATTCTTTCGGTCGAGGCCGAGCATGCCGAGGCGCTTCCGGCTGAAGAAGCGGTCGCGGCTCCCGCCTTTGCGCCTGAACCCGTTTACGACGAGGTGCCGGTTGCGGAGCCGACGGAACCGGAAGTCTATGAGCCTGAAGCTGTTGTTCCCGCACAATGGCCGGAGGAGGCGTCTGCTGCTCCCGCTGTGGTGGAAGACGCCTACGTTCCAGCGGAAGAACCGGATGTCGCCCGTCAGGATAGCGCAGCTCTTGACGAGGAGCGGCCGTTCGATGGCGCGGGAGATCAGCAATATGAGCAGGTCCATGCCGTCGACGAGCGCGCAGATGACCAGAGTTACCAGCCATCTGCCGATGTAGATCACGTTGAAGAGCCCTGGCGCGCTGGCGACGAAAACAGGAACTACGAGGAGCCCGAGCCCCTCCACCATTACCCGGAGGACACGGCCGCGGAGGCTCAGGCCTCTCCGGAGCCTATAGGTCTCTGGCCTTCACCTGAAGCGGAGCAGCCCGAACCCGACGCGGCGCTCGAGCCCTACGCGGCCAAGGACGATACGAACTGGGTTTCACCCGAGCCCGATCCCGAGCCCATTGAGGCGGCTCAGACGTCTTGGGCGAGTGAGCCCGTTGCCGCCCCTCCTGTCAACGAGGATGCCTGGCAGTGGCCGGAGGAGGTACCGCAGCAGCCGCAGGAGAGCTGGCAAGGCGTTCCTGACCTGCCGGGGGAGGCCGGCAGCACAACTGCGCCCGATTCCGTTGAAGCTCACTTCGAAGAACAGACCTATGCTGGCGCATCATCTGTCCGAATGCCGTCGACGGAAGATTTTCCGCCTTTCGATCACGTGGTTGCGGCAGAGGAGGAGCAGGCCTCCGCACATCAAACATTCGACGATGAACTGCACAATCCTGTTGGAGTCGGTGCCGCAGGCAGTTCCGCCGCGTCGGACGCCGCCAAGGATCCTTGGGAAGATATCGAAGGGCTGATCGGCTATAACCAGAACGCCATGCCCGCCGGTCATCAGGGCCAGGCAGCGGCCGATATGGATGCGGATGGTGATATGATGCCACCACCGCCCCGGCCTTATCGTGTTGCACCGAAGAAACGCAACTATACCGCGCCTATCCTGGCGCTGATTGGCCTCATCATCGTGGCTGCGGGCGGATACGGCCTGTGGCTCAATCGGGACTCGCTGACTGAGCTTGTTGGTTTTGCTGAGCCCTCGGAGGCGACTGCTCCTGCCACGGACACGCCGCAGGCTCCGGCCGAAACTGCGCAGGCGCCCGAAGCCGAAGCGCCAGTTCCGGCGGAACCAGCTCCTGACGGCGGGGCAGCAGCACCCGCCGCGGAAGAGGTCGCGAGCACCCCGAAGTTCACCCAGCGCCTGCTGGCGAACGGCACTGAGGTCGACGAGGGGGCTGGACCTGCTGAAGCCGCGGGAGCCGGTCAATCGGTGGCGCAACTGAATGCTCCGCCTGCCACGCCGGCAGAAAACGGCGCTGAAGCGGGAGCGGCGCCGGCAGGACCCGCCGAACCATCAGCAACACCGGCAGATGCAGCCGCTCTCGCGGGCGAGAAGATGTTCCTCTACGAGGAGCGTGTGGGGCAGACGGCACCGACAGCGATTGAAGGCGCCGTGGCATGGTCGCTGCAGCGTGAGGCAAGTGCTGGCGGTGCTCAGGAACCGGTTGTGCAGGGACGGGTCAATGTTCCTGGTCGCGGCTTGACCGCACTGATCACCTTCAAGCGCAACACCGATGCCTCGCTTCCGGCAAGCCATCTGATCGAGATCGTCTTTGCCGTGCCCCCAGGCTTCGAGGGTGGTGCCATTGATAGCGTTCAGCGGATTGCGATGAAGCAGACCGAGCAGGATCGGGGGGATGCACTGATCGCAGTTCCCGCCAAGATCACGGACGATTTCCACATGATCGCGCTCAATGACTTCCCGGATGCTCGCACCACGAACCTTGAGCTTCTGCGCAGCCGCAACTGGATGGATGTTCCGCTCGCCTACCGCAATGGGCGCCGGGCGCTTCTTACCCTGCAGAAGGGCGAGGAGGGAATGCGGGCCTTCAATGACGCCATCCGCGAGTGGCAGGCCTTGAGCAGCAACGGGAATAACGGTCAATAAACAAAAGCCGGCGGGAATTACCGCCGGCTTTCAATTCTTTGCTCTGCGATCTGCCGTTACGCGTCAACGACGCGGAGGGCCTGGGCTTGTGCCAAAGCTTCCTTCTGAACGGCATCCTGGACCTTTTCGAAGGCTCTTACCTCGATCTGGCGCACCCTTTCGCGGCTGATGTCGAACTCGGCCGAGAGTTCTTCCAGCGTGATCGGGTTATCGGCCAGCCGCCGTGCTTCAAAGATCCGTCGCTCGCGCTCATTGAGAACGCCCATGGCCTTCGCCAGCATGCGCCGGCGGGTGTCCAGTTCGTCCTGCTCGATAAGCACCTGCTCCTGGCTTTCGTGCTCATCGACGAGCCAATCCTGCCATTGGCCGGATTCACCCTCCGTAGCACGGATTGGAGCATTCAGTGACGCGTCTCCGGAAAGGCGGCGGTTCATGGAAACCACTTCCTCTTCCGATACGTTCAGCTTGGTCGCGATCTCTGCCACCTGGTCCGGCTTCAAATCGCCTTCGTCGATGGCCTGGATCTTGCCCTTCATGCGGCGGAGGTTGAAGAACAAGCGCTTCTGATTGGCAGTGGTGCCCATCTTCACCAGCGACCACGAACGCAGGATGTACTCCTGGATGGACGCCTTGATCCACCACATTGCGTAGGTCGCGAGGCGGAAGCCGCGCTCCGGATCGAACTTCTTGACCGCCTGCATCAAGCCAACATTGCCTTCGGACACGACCTCGCCGATTGGCAGACCATATCCACGATAGCCCATGGCGATCTTTGCCACGAGCCGAAGGTGGCTTGTGACCATCTGATGCGCCGCGTCACGGTCCCCGTGTTCGGCATAACGCTTGGCGAGCATGTATTCCTGCTGCGGCGCAAGCATTGGAAATTTACGGAATTCGTCGAGATAGCGGTTGAGACCGCCTTCCCCGGCGGTAATCGACGGCAGTGTATTCCGGGCCATAAAGCACCCCCTTCTGATCTAGATTCCTGGCTCCCTCTTCACGAGCGACAGGCGCTGAGGCGAGCCAAACGGCGCAGGTCATCTCGACCCCACACCGACCCATTTGCCAGATAAGTGCGGCGGAACAGTGATTCAAGACTTCACAGCAGCGTTACATCATTACAAGTTGGTAATGCGGTGAAGCCCACTAACCCTCCCGGAACGCCTCGATCAGCTCGTGCATGTCGCTCGGCACCGGCGCCTCGAACTCCAACACTTCACCGGTGCGCGGGTGTTCGAAGGCCAGAAGATAGGCGTGCAAGGCCTGGCGATGGAAGGTCTTGACCACAGTCTTCGCCGGCTCGGGCAGAAGGTTCACCTTGGTGCGAAAACCGGCACTGTAATCGGGGTCGCCAACCAAGGGGCATCCTATATGGGCCATATGAACGCGGATCTGGTGCGTGCGCCCGGTTTCCAGTTGGCATTCCACCAGCGATGCCAGCGCCGTCGCGTCAGCCTGCTCATGAAAGCGTTCGAGAACCTCATAATGCGTGACAGCTTCCCGCGCGTCGTTGCTGCCTTCTTTCTTAACCGCCCGCTTGGTGCGGTCGCCCGAGCGCCCAAGCGGCGCATCGATTGTACCGCGCAGCTGCTGCGGCCGGCTCCAGACGACGGCCTGATAGGCACGCTCCAACGGTCCGGTGCGTCCATGATCCGCGAACTGCGCAGCCAGATGTCGGTGAGCCGCATCATTCTTGGCCGCGACCAATACACCTGTGGTCTCCTTGTCCAGCCGATGGACGATCCCAGGTCTGCGCACGCCGCCGATGCCGGAAAGACTGTCGCCACAATGGTGGATAAGGGCATTGACAAGTGTTCCAGTCCAGTTGCCCGCACCAGGATGCACGACGAGACCTGCGGGTTTTGCGATCACGATGACGTCGGCATCCTCGTAAAGGATCTCTAGCGGGATGTTCTCGCCCCTGGGCTCAGGATCTTCCGGTTCGGGCAGTACGATTTCGACTTCGTCTCCCGGAGTTACTTTCTTCTTCGGTTCGGTGCAGACCGCACCCTTGAAGAACACGGCGCCCTGCTCGATGAGGCTCTTGATGCGACTGCGGGAAAGCTCGCCTTCCAGGGCAGCGGTTAGCCAGGCATCGAGCCGCCCTTGCGCGTCCTCTCCTGCCACCAGCACTTTCCTTGGCAGCTCCGCTTGTTTAAAGGGATCGTTCATTCAATGGACCCGACAGCAGCAAGGACACTCAGCAATGGCAAATCCTGATCTCGAAGAACAGGAAGAACCGCTTGATCCGGCAATGGAAAGAATCCGCCGGAAGATGGTGCTGCTGCAGCTCGTTTCGGGCGGGATTTTGTTTGTGTGCTTTATGGCGGTCCTTGCGGCGGTTGTCTACAAGGTCTCGCAACGGCCCGATGTCGCGCCAGTCGCCTCCAGCGGCCTCGCCGTTCCCGCCGATCAACCGCTTGCATCGTCGGTAACCTTGCCACAAGGCTTTCAGGTGCAGTCTGTGTCTCTCTCAGGCAGCCAGATGCTGTTTTACGGCGTGATCGGCGGCCAGCAGAAAGCCCTGGTCTTCGATCTCACCGTTGGTCGTATCGTCGCCGACGTTGCGGTTGGTACGGCTCCCTGACCGGGATGAGCGCAAGCCTCATCAGGATCGACGATGCCGATGATCCACGGGTGGCGGAGTTCCAAGGCATTCGTGAACGCGACCTCACCGGACGGCAGGGTCGCTTCATTGCAGAAGGGACTGTGGTCCTGCGCATGCTTTCCGCGGCCCATGCGCGAGGCGGCGATTTCGTTGCCGAAAAGATCCTGCTTCTGGAAAACCGCGTGTCCGGACTTGCAGATGAACTGGCCGCTTTTCCAGCGGATGTTCCGGTCTATGTTGCGGGTGCTGCGGTTCTTGATGCCGTTGCCGGCTTCCACCTCCACCGAGGGGTCCTCGCGTTAGGGCATCGGCGCCGGCAGGCGGAGGCTGGCGCGCTGATCGAGACACTGCCGCAAACCGGTCTGGTGGTGGTGGCGGCAGGGATCTCCAACCACGACAATATCGGCTCAATCTTCCGGAACGCGGCAGCCTTTGGCGCTGATGCGATTCTCCTGGACGAGACCTGCTGCGATCCCCTTTATCGCAAAGCGTTGCGGGTGTCGGTAGGCGCCGTGCTGCAGGTGCCCTATGCCCGGGGCGGAAGCATAGACGACACTCTCTCGCTTCTGCTCGCGCGGGGCTTCCAGATCTGGGCTCTTTCTCCGTCCGGAGTGACCGAGCTCCGCAGCATCGCCGCAGCGCCACGCATGGCGCTCGTTACGGGAACGGAAGGGGCGGGACTTCCGGCTGCCATCCTGGAGAAGTTCAACACAGCGCGAATCGCTCAGGCGCCAGGCTTCGATAGCCTCAACGCCGCAACCGCGACCGGTATCGCTCTCTATGAGATGGCCAGTGCGCAGGGACGCCTTTAGGCCAGGCCTGTTGCCGCTTCTCGCGACGACTGCAGTGCCGTCTGAGCGCGTACAGCCAGACTTTCGCGTGATAGCGTGTCGGATGCCTTCGCGCCGTCAAGGATCGCATAGATCGGCGAAGCTTCGCCTTCAGCCTGAGCCGTGAGCGAGACCATGGCTGCCGCAATCGACGCAAGTTCTTCCCGGATCGCTTCGTCGTTGGCGTCAGTCTTCGCTTTCAACAAACGCTCGGAAAGTGCTGTTGCCCGGTGATGAACGTCGTCTGCGAGCTCTGAAAGCTCCGGAGAGGCCGCGATGGCTGCGGCGATATCCGGCACGACAGGTGCGCCCTGGCTTTCCAGCATGGTAGATTCGCTTGAGGTCTGCGTTTCCGGTGCATCCTTTGTCGGCATTGTTTGTGACGATCGCGATGCGTTCCGCGCTTCCGCTGCCGATGACTTGATCCTTTCCTTCAGCCTGGCAACTTCCTCGATGCGTCTTTCAAGCGCGTTCTCCTTGTCGGTGCGCAGCGCAATCTCGCGGGCAAGCTTGTCCTCGAGCCGCAACGCGCGATGCTCTTCCTGAGCAAGTCTGGTCTCTGCGTCCTTGGCCCGGGTCGTTTGCAGCTTGATATCCGTCCGGAGCGTTTCGCGCTCGTCGCGAAGCGCAGAAAGGCGAAATTTCAGATTCTCCACCTCGGTATCTCGAGCGGAAAGATCGATGCGCAGGTTGTCTGCGTCTGCTGTGAGCTTCGACACCCGGCGCTGCAGCTCCTCGATCTGCACACCCTTCGCGGCGTCTGCCTCTTCGGCAGCTTCGATGGCGGCTTTCAGTTGCTGGATGTAGCTGTCTTCCTGGCGCAGGCGCGAACGAAGGTCGGCCGCTTCCACATCCATATCGGCAATTTGCATTTGCAGGTCGTGATGGCCCGACTGTAGCCGACGCGCTTCGTCGGCCAGTTTGTCGTATTGCAGTCTCAGCGCGACGGCCTTGTCCTTCTCCTGGACAAGCTCCTGTTTCGTCCGGGCATTTTCCGCCGCATAGACGGCCCTTGCCATGTCACGTTGAGCACGCACTTCCTGAGGGCTGATCGGGAGCGTGGCCGTGATGCGGTTTTCGGTATAGCGAACGATGCGGCGATGGATTGCCGGGGCAATCAGCATGACCAGCAATGCGGCACTGAGGAAGCCCAGTCCAAAAAGAAGCACGAATTGGATCACGACAGGGCCATCTCGCCGGATTGGACGCAGGATTGGGCGGTGAGATGTTTAAGCACACACGCCCTGTCGCAGCAAGCGATGCTGCAAAGCCGATTGATCAAGTTCGTCACGCATGCCCCCACTCATTCCATTGGGGACTAGAATTCAAACGGTCAGAAAGGGTTCCAGGTGGGGCTGGATGTCAGCTTGAGATAACCGATATTGATCCCCAGACGGGCACCAACACCCGTGCGGATCGGAACAAGAACGACGTCCTGATGTCGCAGCACGGTCATTCCCACGCCTGCGACAACGAAGGCGGAACCGGAGACGCCACCGAACCGCGCGTATAGGCTTTGCACCGACGGCAGGTCGTAGACCAGCATCATGGCACGGGAGCCTTGCCCGCCGTAATCGATGCCGAGAGACGGCCCTTGCCAGTAGACGGGATGCTGTCCTGCGTTCTTCGTATAAAGTTGTCCCTCGCCATAGGTGAGACCGGCGATGAACGCGCCGGATCCTTCCTGGCCGAGGATGTATCCATTCGGCAGGCCGTATTGTTCGAAGGCCTTCTCCACGACCTTTGCCAACCCGCCGCTGGTGTTGCCGAAGAAGTTATGGCCGGCATCAACAACCTCCTGCGCGCTGTATTGTGCATTTTGCGCACGTGCCGGACTGACCAGCCCGGTGACCCCCAGCGTCAGCAGGGCAGCGGCGATGACCGCAAGGCAGGCGAAAGGTAGGGTCGGGTAAAAGCGCATCTATCGGATCCGTCTTGTCTGTCGTACGGGTGGACTTCCATATTGCGGGGGTCGCCTTAACAATCGGTTTACCAAATATGGTGTCATTATGACGGCAAATCCGGCACCGCATCGTGAGCGTTAAACGGCGATGTGCTGGCACCGAACCGCAGGAGAAACACATGCCCAAGAATCCTAATCTCACCCTCGATGGGCCAGATCTTGCGGCATTGCTGTGCAGCCGTGTCTGCCACGACGTGATTTCACCTGTCGGTGCCATCAACAATGGCCTGGAGCTCCTTGATGAGGGGGGCTCGGATGCGGATGCGCTCGACCTGATCCGCACATCGGCGCTCAATGCCGCCGTTCGGCTCAAATTCGCCCGCCTTTCGTTTGGTGCATCGGGCTCAGTCGGTGCATCGATCGATACCGGTGAGGCGGAAAAGGCTGCAAAGGACTTCGCAGCGGCAGAGAAGAAAACCGAAGTTACCTGGAATGGCCCTCGTGCCATCGTCGCGAAGAACCGGGTGAAGCTGCTGCTCAACCTGTTTCTGGTAGCCTATGGTGGCATTCCGCGCGGCGGATCCATCGACGTCACGCTGGAAAATCCGGAATTCGACGCCCGGTTTATCCTCACCATTCGCGGCAAGATGATGCGCGTGCCGCCGAAGTTCATCGAGATTTGCTCCGGCACGATGGACGAAGCCGTCGATGCGCATTCCATCCAGCCCTACTACACAGTTCTGCTGGCGGAAGAATGCGGCATGGAACTAAGATACGTCGTCTCGGAAGATAAGATCGTCTTCACTGCCGAAATGCCGCCTGATTCAGTAACCATTCCTTAGCGGGCTTGGCTCTACCCTGAATATCGTCCCTCCATCTGGGAGAGGCGCGTGATCAGGGGAGAGGCCATGCAGCGTCTGATGATTGCCGACGGATCGGATGTCGTCCGGAAGGTGGGCAAACGCATTTTGACGGAGCTCGGTTTCCTGGTGGCCGAAGCCGACTCGTCGGCGGAGGCTTTGAAGCGCTGCCAAGCTGAGCTTCCGGCGCTGTTGATCGTGGATGCTGGACTTGAAGGCGCACTGGAGCTCATCCAGAATGTGCGGGCGCTGCCGAACGGCAACCGCGTGCGGATCTACTACTGCGTGATCGAGGCCGATCTGAAAAAGATGATGCTTGGCAAGCGCGCCGGCGCCAACGACTTCCTGTTGAAGCCGTTCGACCGCAAGATCCTCACCTCCGTCTTTGCCGGACTTTCCGTAGCAGCCTGACGGTCGAACTCAGCACCACCTAAGAGCTTAGCATAGGCGTGATTGCGCCTGCCGCGTTGTGTGGCATGCCGCGGACAACGCCCAGGCAAACGAGAAACGAGAAACGCCCGCGGAAATCCGCGGGCGTTGGAGAAAGGGGAGGGATGCCTGGATCAGGCGCTCTCGGCGTAGTGGTTGCCTTCGGGCTCGCGCAGCACATAGCCACGGCCCCAGACGGTTTCGATGTAGTTTGCTCCGCCTGCGGCATTCGCCAGCTTCTTGCGCAGCTTGCAGATGAAAACGTCGATGATCTTCAATTCCGGCTCATCCATGCCTCCGTAGAGGTGGTTGAGGAACATTTCCTTTGTCAGCGTCGTGCCCTTGCGCAGCGAAAGCAGCTCGAGCATCTGGTATTCTTTGCCCGTCAGGTGAACGCGCTGGCCACCGACTTCGACCGTCTTGGCGTCCAGGTTGACGATCAGTTCACCGGTGATGATGATCGACTGGGCGTGGCCCTTGGAACGGCGAACGATTGCATGGATGCGAGCGACCAGTTCGTCCTTGTGGAAGGGCTTGGTCATGTAGTCGTCGGCGCCGAAGCCGAGACCGCGAACCTTGTCCTCGATACCCGCCATCCCGGAAAGGATGAGGATCGGCGTCTTGACCTTCGATAGGCGCAGCGTCCGGAGAACCTCATATCCCGACATGTCGGGCAGGTTCAGGTCCAGAAGGATGATGTCGTAGTCGTAAAGCTTGCCGAGATCGACGCCTTCTTCCCCCAGATCGGTGGTGTAGACGTTGAAGCTCTCCGACTTCAGCATCAGCTCGATGCTCTGCGCTGTCGCGCTGTCATCTTCGATGAGTAGAACCCGCATATTTTTCCCCTTTACCGCCGCTAGGTAGTCCGTGGCCCTACGCGTTACGGATCCAGACTGTGCCTGATTTGGAAGCTGCCACCAAATGGTTAACAAATTCTGATTCACTTAGCAAAGGTGTATCGTCATTATTAAGCATAAGTAGGCACCCGGTTGATTTTCCATCAGGATTGGCCATCGCCTGACTTGAACA
Organism: Pseudomonadota bacterium; assembly: GCA_023399635.1. Classification (GTDB taxonomy): domain Bacteria; phylum Pseudomonadota; class Alphaproteobacteria; order Rhizobiales; family Rhizobiaceae; genus Neorhizobium. The sequence continues at coordinate 13,915 of JAEWOP010000144.1, read as the reverse complement.
ATTACGTGAGGAAAATCCCGTAAGTGATTCATGCGACTCTGACATTGTCGCGCCAATTAGGCCTTGGCATTTACCGACCCTTAAATGATCAGGCTTATTGTTAATGATGCCCGTAAACGAAAGGTTAACGCGGAAACGGTTTGATTAACGCACAGGCGTTTTTTTTAACCCTCGGTGTACCAAACGGGTCACAGCGGGCTGGTGCCGCTACCATGGAGTATTGCGTATGAAGTCGCGTGACAGCTTGGTTCGCCTGAAAGAGTTTCAGGTCAACGAGAAGCGTCGTCAGCTGCAGCAATTGCAGATGATGATGGCCGAATTCGAGCGGATGGCGAAAGAGCTCGAATATCAGATCGGACTCGAGGAAAAGAAGTCGGGGATCAGCGACCCGAATCATTTCGCCTATCCGACCTTTGCAAAGGCGGCGCGTCAACGGGCCGACAATCTGCAAGTGTCCATCCGGGACCTTCGAGTCCAGCAGGAGGCGGCTGAGTTTGCTGTCGAGGAGGCACAAGCGGAATTTGCCAAGGCCACGGCGCTCGAGGAGCGGGACGGGGCAATGCGCGCCCGAGCCTGAGGCTGCCGAACAAACGGGAGTGCCGCATCGTTTCGACCCTGCGGCTTTCACTTGTTTGAAGCAAGCTCAGGCGCCGCCTTAGCCGCTGATCACGTCCCGCCAGTCGGAGTGTCGGGTGGCCTGCGCCTTGAAGAAGGGGCAGAGCGGAATGATCTTCCATCCGCCGCGTCGGGCATCTTCGACGGCGTGCGCGGCAAGCTCCTGCCCGACGCCGCGACCGCGCAGCGCGTCCGGTACACCTGTATGATCAACGATGATCAGCTTATCAGAGGTGCGGGAATAGGTGAGTTCCGCTTTGTGCCCGTCCAGGGTGGTGACGTAACGTCCCCCTGACTTTGTCTTCTGATGCTCAATGTCCATGCCGGCCCTCCGCCTTGCTGTGTTCGACAGCTAGTGCATGTTCGGCCGATAGCAAGATTCGACCGTGAGGGAAGGCCGGGAAAGGCCTGCAGTTGGCGGCCTGTTGTCTGGCGCTATTCAGCAACAAGGCCTTGCGGCACCTCGCATAGCCAAAAGGCGCCGCGGTGTGGTCTCCCGAGCGGCGCCTGAGGCAATGGCTGGTTTTTCAGTAGAGCGTCAGTGGCGGTACTGCTGGATGCGCGTTGTGCGCAGCCCCGCCAGGCCGTGATCATTGATCGACGACTGCCAGGAGAGGAATTCCTCGACGGTGAGGGTGTAGCGTTCGCACGCTTCTTCCAAGCTCAGAAGTCCTCCGCGAACGGCGGCGACCACCTCGGCTTTGCGGCGAATTACCCAGCGGCGGGTATTGGCCGGCGGAAGATCGGCGATGGTCAACGGACTGCCATCGGGGCCGATGACATACTTAACTCGGGGTCGTATCATTTCGGTCATGGAACTCTCTACACAAACACAAGACCACGTCGCGAAGGCTACCGCCGCAGATTTAACATTTACCTAAATGTGGCGAAGCATTTGTTCCAAATCTCAAAGTGGATGCTTTCGACGCGACTGCGTCCCAGCCTGGCGGTTGATCTACAGACAGCTCCGCCATCATTTTCCCCTTCTTGAGGCAGCCGCTTACAGGAGGAGGACAGAGAGTTCCGTCATCGCTGGCCCCAGATTTAATTGCGCGGTCCCACTGTGTCCGAGCGTGAGCACGTCTCCTGCTGCCAAAGACGCGATCGTCGTGCCGGATTGCACCCCAACGCTGCCCGGCAGCGCGAGCAGAGGTGCGGTGCCGTTGATCAGAAGGTTCGTGACATGACCGCTGGAGGAGGCAACCGAGGTATTCAGGCAGACGAGAAAATTACCGGAATTGGGAACGACAAGGCCTTGCCCGCCACCGGCAAGGGTGCTGCCGAATGAAAAGTCACCCTGCAGGACCCCGAAATCCGTAAACCCGCTTTGCTGGCCCGAAGCCGGTGAAAAGGTGCTTCCGGTGCGGAACACGCGTGCCATGGGCTGGTGCGGCCGGAAGACTCGTCCCGTGGGATCGATCGATAGTGCATTCCGCCATATGTTGCCGTCGCTGACCTTGAATGACAGAATGTTTTCACCTGCTAGTCCGATCTCTGCGTGACCAGTCCAGTTCGATTGAAAGAGCAGGGTCGCACTGTCGCTTGCCTGCTGCTTGTTGATCTTGAGCTGGTGCCCACTCCCGGCATGGGTGAAAAGACTGGCGGGGGAGGCGACGGCAAGCCGGTTTGTCTCGTCAGAGGATGCCGATATCCCTAGTCGCGCGAAGCTCGCGGTAGTGGGAAGAAGGCTGCGCCATTCACCATCGGCAAACACCTTCAGCGCCAGCTCGGACACGAACCAGGCGCGCCATCCTTCGCGCGGCATAATGAATTGCCAGGCGCCGTCCTGCCATGCCGCCACGGCACCCTGCTTTCCGCTCCATTGGCCAGCCGGATTCGCGCCAACGGCGAATACTGCTCCATCTTCCGGTGTGGCCGGGGGCTCGGAGAGTTCAGCTGCAAGAGTGAGATGGACAAGTGCGTCCAGTGTCAGCAAAGCCTCGTTGTGGGTTACGTGCTTCTGGGCTTGCGAAGGAAGAATAAACGGCAGTTTCAGGTTTGGCGTCTGGTTGTTCATGGTCTCTCTCCTTTTTGGAAAGTAGACGCCGTATTTCTCGTGGGTGAATCTGGATCCAGTTAACTGCCTGTATTCGTTGAAGCGGCGGGATTGTTTTCTCCCGAATGCGGGCACATCTGCCGCGTTCGTGCCCTTCAAGCAGAAGATTTCCCGCGTCTCGAGCCCGTCCTCCCCCAACGTCTCGGCCGGGCGTCCTCATGAAGCTGCCGCAGAATGTTGCAGGTCACTGCTTCTTTTTTGAAGCTCCGCATCTTCTCTGTGCAGGCTGTTGAGAACCTGATGGTCTTCGCCACTCTCTCGGCTTTTTGTCTTCACATTTCTGCCGAAAACGGTATGGATGCGCCGGAAGTGAAAGAGATCCGAGAGGATCGACAAGACAAGAGATGCGGCCGACGGGGACCGTGTCCGGGGGAAAATATATGGAGTACTTCGTCCAGCAGCTCATAAACGGGCTGACGCTTGGATCCATCTACGGCCTCATCGCAATCGGCTATACGATGGTTTACGGCATCATCGGCATGATCAATTTTGCCCATGGTGACATCTTTATGCTCGGCGCCTTTGCCGCATTGATCGCCTTCCTCATCCTGACATCCTTTTTTGCAGGCATTCCGGTCGCTCTGGCGCTTCTGGTCATGCTGATCGTCGCGATGCTGATGACGAGCCTGTGGAACTGGACGATCGAGCGCGTGGCCTACCGGCCGCTGCGCGGTTCGTTCCGCCTTGCGCCACTTATCACCGCCATCGGCATGTCGATCGTGCTGTCGAACTTCATCCAGGTGACGCAGGGTCCTCGCAACAAGCCGATCCCGTCGCTGGTCACCGATGTCTACCACTTCGGCGCCATCACTATTTCGTTGAAGCAGATCGTCATCATCGCGATCACGGCCGTGCTGCTGTCTATCTTCTGGTATATCGTCAACAAGACCCCACTCGGTCGTGCTCAGCGTGCTACGGAGCAAGATCGGAAGATGGCGGCGCTTCTTGGTGTTGACGTTGATCGCACCATCTCTGTTACGTTCGTGATGGGCGCGGCCCTGGCGGCCGTCGCGGGCACCATGTACCTGATGTACTACGGTGTCGCGAGCTTCAACGATGGCTTCATCCCGGGCGTCAAGGCCTTCACCGCGGCGGTTCTTGGCGGTATCGGATCTCTTCCGGGTGCCGTTCTCGGCGGCCTGCTGATTGGCCTCATCGAATCGCTCTGGTCGGCTTATTTCACGATCGCCTACAAGGACGTTGCGACATTTGCGTTGCTTGCCTTCGTCTTGATCTTCAAGCCCACCGGCATTCTGGGCCGTCCGGAAGTGGAGAAAGTCTGATATGGCGCAGTATCCTGCTTCGGAAAACAACGGCCTGATGGCTCAGGCCGCCAAGGAAGCATTGCTCGCAGGCGCCGTCGCCTTCGGCCTGTTCCTCCTATATGTCGGTATTGAAACCTATCAGAACATCAACAATCAGCTTGTCTGGCGCACCCGTTCGGGGTTGCTCGCGGTCTTCGTCGTCGTCGCAGCTGTCAGCCGGTTCCTCGTTGTCGGCTTCATCAAGCCGCATCTCGACGGGCGAAAGCGGGCCAAGGCGAAAGCCGGCATTCTGGAGGTCTCCGACGAGAAGGGTTTCTTCCACAAGCACTTCTTGAAGATTGCGCTGGTTGTTCTGCTGATCTATCCGCCGCTGTCTGTGATGCTGGCCGGGACCCAAGGCTCGCTGAAGTTCGTCGATAACTTCGGCATCCAGATCCTGATCTACGTGATGCTCGCCTGGGGCCTGAACATCGTTGTGGGCCTCGCTGGTCTCCTCGATCTCGGTTATGTCGCCTTTTATGCGGTCGGCGCCTATTCCTATGCGCTACTGTCACAGCAGTTCGGCCTGTCTTTCTGGGTCCTCCTGCCGCTGTCAGGCATTCTTGCAGCCTTCTGGGGCATCATCCTTGGCTTTCCTGTACTGCGCCTGCGGGGCGACTATCTCGCCATCGTGACGCTTGCCTTCGGCGAGATCATTCGTCTGGTGCTGATCAACTGGACTGCCGTTACCAAGGGTACCTTCGGTATTTCCGGGATCCCGAAGGCGTCGTTCTTCGGCATCTGGTCCTTTGATGTCGGTGCCGCGAACAACTTCACCAAGGCCTGGGGGCTCTCCATGTCCTCGGCTTATTACAAGATCTTCCTTTTCTACCTGATCTTGGCGCTCTGCATGCTGACTGCCTATGTGACGATCAAACTTCGTCGCATGCCGATCGGCCGCGCCTGGGAAGCCTTGCGTGAAGATGAGATTGCTTGCCGTTCGCTCGGCATCAATACGGTAACCACCAAGCTGACGGCCTTTGCTATCGGCGCCATGTTTGGCGGTTTCGCAGGGGCGTTCTTTGCAACGCGTCAGGGATTCGTCTCGCCTGAAAGCTTCGTTTTCCTTGAATCGGCTGTCATCCTCGCCGTCGTGGTCCTTGGCGGCATGGGCTCGCTCACCGGTATTGCGATCGCGGCGATCGTCATGGTCGGCGGTACGGAGTTGCTGCGCGAAATGGAATTCCTGAAGCATCTCTTCGGGCCCGATTTCACGCCTGAACTTTACCGCATGCTGCTGTTCGGTCTGGCGATGATCGTGGTCATGGTCTTCAAGCCACGTGGCTTTGTTGGATCGCGTGCACCGACGGCCTTCCTCAAAGAGCGGAAAGCGGTTTCCGGCAGCTTCACCAAGGAGGGCCACGGCTGATGACCCTCGAGATGAATAACATGAACAGCGACACCATCCTGAAGGTCGAGCATCTGTCGATGCGGTTCGGTGGCTTGATGGCCATCAACGACTTCTCGTTCGAAGCCAAGCGCGGCGAGATCACCGCGTTGATCGGGCCGAACGGTGCGGGCAAGACGACCGTCTTCAACTGCATCACCGGCTTCTACAAGCCCACGATGGGCATGATCACGATGACGCAGAGAGACGGCAAGCACTACTTGCTCGAGCGGCTTCGCGACTTCGAGATCACCAAGCTTGCGAAGGTCTCACGGACGTTTCAGAACATCCGCCTGTTCTCCGGTCTGACTGTTCTGGAAAACCTGCTCGTCGCGCAACACAACGCGCTGATGAAGGCCTCCGGCTACACTGTTCTCGGTCTTCTGGGGCTGCCTGCCTATACAAGGGCGTCGGCCGCAGCGATCGAGAAGGCGAAGTACTGGCTGGACAAGGCGGACCTCACCGACCGTGCCGACGATCCGGCCGGCGACCTGCCTTATGGTGCGCAACGCCGTCTTGAAATTGCGCGGGCCATGTGCACCGGCCCGGAGCTTCTGTGCCTCGACGAGCCGGCAGCGGGTCTCAACCCGCGCGAATCGGCGGCGCTCAACACGCTCCTGCACTCCATCCGCGACGATGGCGCCTCGATCCTCCTGATTGAGCACGACATGTCGGTCGTGATGGAAATTTCGGATCATGTCGTGGTGCTGGAATATGGCCAGAAGATTTCGGATGGCACGCCTGACCACGTGAAGAACGACCCGAAGGTGATTGCAGCCTATCTCGGCGTCGAGGATGATGAAGTTGAACAGATCGAGGAACAACTGGATGAGGGGAGGATCTGATGTCCACTGAACCTCTTCTCAAAGTCCAGGGGGTGCAAACCTTTTACGGCAATATCCGCGCCCTCGATGGGGTGGATATTCATGTCAACCGCGGCGAAATCGTGAGCCTCATCGGGGCGAACGGGGCCGGCAAGTCGACGCTGATGATGACCATCTGCGGCAGCCCCCAGGCTCGCCACGGCTCCATCATCTTCGACGGCGAGGACATCACGCAGCAGCCGACGCATCTCATTGCACGGCGTCGCATTGCGCAGTCCCCGGAAGGTCGCCGCATCTTCCCGCGCATGACCGTCTTTGAGAACCTGCAAATGGGCGCCGGCCTCGACAACCTCAAATACTTCAATGAGGACGTCGAAAAGATCTTCACGCTGTTTCCGCGCCTGAAGGAGCGTCAAGCCCAGCGCGGCGGTACGCTTTCCGGTGGGGAGCAGCAGATGCTGTCAATCGGGCGCGCCCTGATGGCGCGGCCAAAGCTGCTTTTGCTGGATGAGCCGTCACTCGGCCTTGCGCCGTTGATCGTCAAGGGGATCTTCGAGGCAATCAAGAAGCTCAATCAGGAGGAGGGGTTGACCGTCTTCCTCGTCGAGCAGAACGCATTCGCCGCCCTGCGGCTTTCCGACCGCGCCTATGTGATGGTCAATGGCAAGGTGACGATGACGGGCTCGGGCAGGGAACTGCTGACAAATCCGGAAGTGCGCGCCGCCTACCTCGAAGGGGGCCGGCATTGAGCCGCGCGTCAGGGAGAGATTGAGATGCAAGGGCTATTTTTCGAAACCGACACAGGCGTCCGTTATATTCTGCGCGGGCTCGTGTTGCTGATCGGCCTGTGGACCGCATGGCGCACGGGCAAGGCTGTTGCCGAAGGCTGGGATGGCTATGTCACCGTCGTGGTCTACACGGCACTCCTGGCAGTGATGATGCGCTTCCTGCACTTTTCGCTGTTTGAAGGGCCGTTCATCAGCCCGTTCTATTACCTCGTGGATTTTGTAGTCCTGCTGGTGCTTTCCACTATCGGATTCAGGATGCGCAGGACGCGGCAAATGGTGGACAACTACTACTGGCTTTACGACCAAACCTCTGCTTTCTCATGGAAGAAGAAAGATTGACAGTCGCGAAAATCTGGCCTCAGATTGGGGCAAAGGTGAAACTCGACAACCTTAGAGTGGAACAGTTTCCGGCGCGATAATGGTGGGTATCGCGCTCGGCTCTTAATCCAACCCGCTTATAAAAACTGGGAGTAACATAATGAAGAAGTCTCTTCTTTCGGCCGTCGCACTGACTGCAGTCATGGCCTTCGGCGGCTCCGCCTGGGCCGATGTTCTGATCGGCGTCGGTGGCCCGATGACCGGTCCGAACGCTGCCTTCGGTGCACAGCTCCAGAAGGGGGCTGAGGCGGCGGCTGCAGAAATCAACGCTGCCGGCGGCCTCAATGGCGAACAGGTTCGCATCGTCCTCGGCGACGACGTATCTGACCCGAAGCAGGGCATCTCGGTTGCCAACAAGTTCGTTGCTGATGGCGTGAAGTTCGTCGTCGGTCACTTCAACTCGGGCGTCTCGATCCCGGCTTCGGAGGTCTATGCCGAAAACGGCATCCTGCAGGTTTCGCCGGCTTCCACCAACCCGACCTTCACCGAGCGTGGCCTGTGGAACACCTTCCGCACCTGCGGTCGTGACGACCAGCAGGGCTCGATCGCTGGCGCCTACCTCGCCGACAAGTTCAAGGACGCGAAGATCGCGATCATCGACGACAAGACCCCCTATGGTCAGGGTCTTGCCGAAGAGACAAAGAAGGCAATGAACGCTGCCGGCGTGACGGAAGTTGTCCGCGAAGGCGTCAACACCGGTGACAAGGACTTCTCCGCTCTCATCGCCAAGATGAAGGAAGCCGGCGTTACGATCATCTACTGGGGCGGCCTTCACACGGAAGCTGGCCTGATCATCCGCCAGGCGGCTGACCAGGGCCTCGACGCCACGCTTGTTTCGGGTGACGGCATCGTTTCCAACGAACTTGCTTCGATTGCTGGTGATGCCGTTGAAGGCACGCTCAACACCTTCGGTCCCGACCCGCGTCTGGCTCCGCAGAACAAGGAACTGGTTGAGAAGTTCCGTGCTTCGGGCTTCGAACCGGAAGCCTATACTCTCTACTCCTATGCCGCCATGCAGGTGATCGCAGGCGCAGCCAAGGCCGCCGGCTCCAACGAGCCGGAAGCCATTGCCGAAGCGATGAAGGCAAACAGCTTCCCAACCGCTCTCGGCGACATGGGCTTCGACGAAAAGGGCGACCCGAAGCTTCCAGGCTACGTCATGTACGAGTGGAAGAAGGGCGAAGACGGCAACTTCAGCTACTTCCAGAAGGAAGACTGATAAGTGTGCCAGAAGGCGCAATAGGATCGGAAAGCCCGGCTTCGGCCGGGCTTTTTCGTTTGAGCCGGGGTCCCCGTGAGGCTACCAGGGCAATTCCGTGTCGAGCGCGCGAATTGGGTCTAGTGAGGCTTAGGCCTCGTACATCACTTGCGCTGCTTTCACTGCTGCGGAGGCGCGATTTTCCACGCCAAGCTTCACATAGATCTGCTCGAGGTGCTTGTTCACCGTGCGCGCGGAAAGGCCGAGAATATCGCCGATGTCGCGGTTCGATTTGCCCTTGGCGATCCACTCCAGCACTTCCGACTCCCGCAGGGTCAGCGCGAAGTGCTGGCGCAGCACCTCAGGGCCGCCGCGTTGGCCAGAACCCGTCAACCGGAACAGGTATTCGTCTGCTCCGATTGCGCCAAGATAGGTGACGTGGAGGGTGGCGTCAGCCCTCAGCATGAGAGAGAAGCTGCCCTCGCGAGTGGTACTACTCGCTTGCGCGCTTGCCAGCCACGCAGCGATACGGCTAGCCACGGCCTCCAATCCGTCGTCGCTGCCCGTTGCTGCGTTGACCAGCCGCGTCGCCTGCGGCGTCGACCAGTGGATGCCGCCGTCGCCCCTGACGGCCAGCAGATGTCGCCCTGCGGCATCCAGCGCCACGCGGGCGCTCTGCGCCGACCTCGCATTGGCAAGATGAACCCGTATCCGCGCCCGCAACTCATCGATGTTGATCGGCTTCGTCAGGTAATCCACGCCGCCAGAATTCAGGGCATTCACCACATGCTCCGTCTCCGTCAGCCCGGTCATGAAGATGACCGGAACCTGCGATACGGCTGCATTGCCTTTCAGCTTCCGGCATGTCTCAAAACCGTCCATGGCTGGCATCACCGCATCGAGGAGGATGAGGTCCGGTGTGATGCGATCAACGATGTTCAATGCCGCGCGACCCGATGTTGCGATCAACACGGAAAAACCGGACTGCTCCAGGGCTTCGGTCAGGAAACCGAGAGCTTCGGGACTGTCGTCAACGAGAAGGACGATGTCACGAGGGGAGGGAGCTTCAGCCATCGGCGGCAGTTTCTCCAATGAAGCGGTTGAGAAGGGTCATGTAGCCATCCAAGTCGAAGGCTTGCACATGGGCAGACAGTTCGGCAACGAAGGCTTGGTATTGTTGTGTCTGTGCAAGATCGGCGAGCTTGGATTCGATGCCCCGGACGTAGCCGATCTCGCCGAGCCGCAACAGGTCCTGCAGATGATTTTCATCAGGAATGACAACCGGTGGGGCTGCGGCCGGCTCAGCCCTTGCCTGCAGTTCGTCTTCGTAGATCCAGGTCAGCCCGAGATGAACCGCCAGCCGATCACTCAGCTGACGCATATCGACAGGCTTTCCGATAGCATCATTGTGCCCTTCCGCCTTGGCCGCCGAACCGTCGCCGATATTGGCGGACAGCATGATGATCGGCGCAGTGTGCCCAGCGTCCCGCAGCCGCGTCACGAGATCCCAGCCGCTCATGCCGGGCATGGAGATATCGATCAGAAACAGGTCCGGCCGCACGCCCTCGATCAAGGTCAGGCAGTCCGGGCCGCTGTTGGCAGTCAGCACCACGAAGTCCATCGGCGCCAGTGCTTCCTGCATCAGGTCGCGATGATCCTCGTTGTCGTCAACCACCATGAGCGTGCGCCGGGGGCCGCTATAGGAAACGATCCGCCGTTCGGGTGCGGGTGCCGTACTCGGCCGGTCGACCGCTGACAGCATCAGCCGCACCCGAAAGGTCGATCCCTCATCCTTGACGCTGGAAACGGAGATGTCGCCGCCAAGCGTGTTCGTCAAAAGCCGGGTGATCGTCAGCCCAAGCCCGAGGCCCGGCATGGGGCGGACGGTCTCCGCCTCGCCACGCTGAAACGGCTCATAGATCCGTCCAAGGTCTTTTTCGGCGATGCCGCGGCCGGTATCGCCGATCGTAAACGTGGCAACCTGACTGCGGTAGCCGACGTCGAAGCGCACCATCCCGGCGTCCGTAAACTTGATGGCGTTGGAAAGGAGATTGACGAGGATTTGGCGCAGGCGTTTCTCGTCGGTCCGCACATATTGCGGCAGTGAACGGGCTCGCTCATGCTCGAACTGCAACCCCTTGGCCTGCGCCTGAAGGCCGAACATCTCGACGATCTGGTCGAGGAAATCCTGGATGTTGATCTCGTTCGAGTACACCTGCAAGCGCCCGGCCTCGATCTTGGAAATGTCGAGGAGCCCGTCGATCAGCCCGGACAGGTGATCGGCTGAGCGCCTGATGACCTTGATCGCCGACTGCCGGGGCGCCGGGATGCTCGCGTCGCGTTCCAGGATCTGGGCATAGCCCATCACGGCGTTGAGCGGAGTGCGTAGTTCGTGCGATAGCCCGACCACATAGCGGCTCTTGGCGCGGTTCGCTGCTTCCGCAGTTTCCTTGGCCTGTTGAAGCGCCGCATCGGTCTTCTTGTGGGCGGCGATCTCTCGGAGCAGCAAGGTGTTCTGTCGGGAGGATTCTTCTTCCGCGACGACCCGGCTGTCATGGGCGAGCACATAGAACCAGCACACAATGCCGGCGATGACGGCGAAGACGAAGAAGACGATGAAGATCGTGCTGTAGATCACCTCGGCATTGGCCGGCGCGGCAAGGCCAGCCTGATAGGCGATCATGCTCAGGATAATGCCGATGACGGAGATCGACAGCAGGGCCGCGGTTGCGTATCGGCCGAGTCGGGTGGTGAGGCTTTCAACGACCGTTCGCGGAAGCACGGTCTTTGCTACGGCGCCGACCTGTGCATGAAGCTTTGCCTTGGGTTTGCACATGTCATGGCAACGGCTGTCGAGCGAGCAGCAGAGCGAGCAGATCGGCGCGGCATAAGCCGGGCACCATGCCATGTCTTCTGGCTCGAAGGGGTGCTCGCAGATCGAGCAGGTGATCGAGGTGAGGTTCTTCCAGCTGTGGCGTGGCTTGCGAGCGAGGTAGAACTTGCCCTTGGTGGCAAAGGCCAGCGCCGGCGACAGCAGGAAGGCGATCAGCGTCAGATAAGTGGAAAGCGAGGCCATGACGGAGCCAAAGAGCCCGAAATGCGCAGCCAGCGCGAGAGCCGCGGATCCTCCCATGGCGCCGAGTCCGACGGGATTGATGTCATAGAGATGCGCCCGCTTGAACTCGATCCCAGGGGGTGAAAGGCCGAGCGGCTTGTTGATGAAGAGGTCGGCCGAAATCGCGCAGAGCCAGGACATAGCGATGATGGAGAAGATACCAAGTGTCTCTTCCAGCAGCCGGTAGATGCCCAGTTCCATCAGCAAAAGAGCGATGGCGACGTTGAAGATCAGCCAGACCACCCGGCCGGGATGGCTGTGCGTGAGGCGAGAAAAGAAGTTCGACCAGGCAAGCGAGCCGGCATAGGCATTCATCACGTTAATCTTCAACTGCGACACGACCACGAATGCCGCCATCAATAGCAGCGCTGCCGTCTCGTTCGGGATCATGTAGCCGAAGGCTGCCAGATACATGTGCGCGGGATCTGCGGCTTCCCCCACCGGCACGCCGGTGGAAAGCGTAAGCACTGCCAGAAACGAGCCCGCCAGCAGCTTTGGAACGCCGACCACAACCCATCCCGGCCCAGCAAGGAAGACGGCCAGCCGGTGGCGCCACTTCCTTTGACCTTCCGCGGGCAGGAAGCGCAGGAAATCGACCTGTTCGCCAATCTGCGGCATCAGCGCCAGGATGACGGCGGAGGCAGCGCCGAACTCAAGAAGATTGAAGGGAGCGGAACCTCCAACCTCGCCATTGGAGTGGTCAATGCCGGCGAATGCCCGCCAAAGATCGAATTTCTCCCAGTCGAGGAAGGCGATGAAGATGAAGGGAAGGATGTTGAGGACGATCCAGAAAGGCTGTGTGACCAGCTGAAAGCGGGAAATCAGCCGGACGCCGTAGATCACCAGTGGAATGACCACGATGGCGCTGATGATGTAGCCGATCCAGGGAGGGATGCCGAAGGCTAGCTCCAGCGCGCCGGTCATGATCGATGCCTCGATTGCAAACAGCATGAAGGTGAAGCTTGCATAGATCAGCGACGTGATCGTGGAGCCGATATAGCCGAAGCTCGCGCCGCGGGTGAGAAGATCGATGTCGACGCCGTGGCGGATTGCATAGCGGCTGATCGGCAGGCCCACAACAAGCATGGCGACGGCCGCCACGATAATCGCGTAGAAGGCGTTTGTGGTGCCGTAGGACAGGGTTATCGTGCCGCCGATCGCTTCCAGCGCCAGGAAGGAAATCGCGCCGATCGCGGTGTGCGAGATCCTGCTTGACGAAAAACGCCGGGCGCTCTTCGCCGTAAAGCGGAGCGCATAATCTTCCAGCGTCTGGTCAGCCACCCAGCGGTTATACTCGCGACGGACCGGAATGATGCGTTGCCGTGCGGCCATGCCTATTATCTAGCGCTCATTTTGATGTGACTGCAGAATGGGCACCATCCTGTTTGAACGAATTATTTGCAAGCCCTACGGAAGCAGGATCACGCATGAACGCCGTCACATGGCGCCGTAGGCTACAGTTCGATCCTGGCGCCTCTTTCCCCCTTCTCCCCCTCCGATACGTCATTCGACGTATACGGTTTTGCGGTGCAGCACCCGATAGTCCCGTTCAGCAACGGTTAAGACTTTTACTTCCGCTGCCAAGGAACAAGAAGAGGGGTTTCATCATGAAGATTTCCGCAAGACTTGGCGGCGCATTGCTTGCCGCCGCGCTGTCCACGACAGCCTTCCACAGTGCCCTGGCGCAGGAAGACACGATCAAGATCGGGGTGCTGCATTCGCTCTCCGGCACCATGGCCATTTCCGAAACGACGCTCAAGGACGCCATGCTGATGCTGGTGGAAGAGCAGAACAAGAAGGGCGGGGTGCTTGGCAAGAAGCTCGAAGCCGTTGTTGTCGATCCGGCATCGGACTGGCCGCTGTTTGCCGAAAAGGCTCGCCAGCTGATTTCACAGGACAAGGTGGCCGCAGTATTCGGTTGCTGGACGTCGTCCTCGCGCAAATCCGTGTTGCCGGTGTTCGAGGAGCTGAACTCGATCCTGTTCTACCCGGTCCAGTATGAGGGTGAGGAGTCTTCGCGCAACATCTTTTACACGGGTGCCGCGCCAAACCAGCAGGCCATTCCCGCTGTCGACTATCTTGCCGAGACCGAAGGCGTCGAGCGTTGGGTTCTCGCCGGCACCGACTACGTCTACCCGCAGACCACCAACAAGATCCTCAAGGCCTACCTGATGTCGAAGGGCGTGGCCGAGGAAGACATCATGATCAACTACACGCCGTTCGGTCACTCCGACTGGCAGACGATCGTGA